>JASJDD010000220.1 GCA_030065735.1 Crocosphaera sp. | reverse complement strand
TTTTCTGACAAGCTAAATCATATTTTTATGCGTTCAAATTGTAATACTAGACTGTAAGTTTTGATTATTTAGTCTAGACTCCAGCCAGTAACAATTGACAGGATAAATCTACCTGTCAGTTGTTTTTTTGCCACATAGTTTACTGCAAGGAACGATTAAGACGTTTTTGCCAATTTATTTTTGCTTCTTGTGCAATTGGGTACACTTGAGTATCATTAGGAACTAATTCAACCGTTTGAATGGCTAAGGTTAATTGTCCTTGTCCAGCCCTATTTTTGGCTAATTGATAAATAGATTCACTTAATTGTTCAATCAATTTCTGCCCGTGATTATACCCTAAATCTCCTTTATCTAGGTGTTTTAGGATTCTAATCGCTCGGTTATAAGATGACGCTTGATTGGGTTGAATTAAAGACAGTGCAGTTTCGATTAAAATTTGATTATCTTTTTGTTGTTGACTTAAATTTTGCCATTCTTTTAAAAACTCTTGTCCTAACTGATAGAGTTTTTGGTTATCTTGAGGAATCAGTTTAACTGCTGCGATGGCTCCCTGAAAATCCCCTAAAATGGCTCTTCCTTGAGCAATATCTAAAATGATTTGACTCCAGGAGGTAATATGAGCTTGTGCTTTTCCATAGAGCGGGGTATGGGGTTTAATTTGGCGAGCGTAACTAATGGCTTCATTAAACCGTGATGCTTGTTGCATACTCAAGGGAATTTTACCATAATCTAAAATCTGTTGATTTTCCTGGATTTTCTGATAATTAATAGTATAAAGATGTTGACGAATTTTTAGAGACATCCACCACAAAACGCTGGTTGTTACTAATATCGCTCCTATCCATAACAAATATTTTGTGATCAATGATTTTGTTTGGGTTTGAGTGTTTTTTTTTGAAGTTGAAGGGACAGAAGATAAAGGAGGAGAGGAAGTAGGGAGAGTGGGTTTAGTGTTTGTTGGGGTTACAGGGACGTTTAAGGATAGTTTTGGTTGAAAAGAGGTTTCTGGTAGCTTGGGTAAAATGAGGGTGCTTATGGGTTGTTTTTGAGGGGAATGGGGTGGTGTTTTTTGAATTTTAAAAGATAGGGTGGGATTTTCTTGAATTTTTACTACTTGCTTTTTAGCAGTAGGTAATAGAGGTTGATGACGAACCTTTTTACGACTAATAATAATAGGAAGAGCGATGGCAGGAAAGGTCTTATGATGAGAAGGGTTTAATCTTTCTTTTAGGTAGGAGTCTAATTTCTCAAGAGTAAGATGATGTTTATAGTAGCGCAAGGCTTCGGTTAAAGCAGTGATTAAGGGACTTTTTTCTAGATTAATGCTTTGATAAATGGGGGAACGACAGGAAAAAATTAAAGAAATCCCTTTTTTTTGCGCTATATCTAAGGTAACTTGCCCTAGTTTACCATCTTTTAGAGGATTTTGTAAGTCTAAAATAATTAATAAATTTTGGCTAGTGATTTGTAATTTTTCAAAGAGCGATCGCACTTTTATTCCTGTTTGTGTAATAGTGTTAATGTTACTATCAATAGGCAACAAATAGTCTTCACCTTGATAGTTAATACCATATCCTTGAAAGAAAAACCAACAATATTTTACGTTAATGGGACTATCATTAATCCACTCTATAATATTATTTCGGTTGGGATAGGTTGAGCGTTTTCCTGGGGAGGGAGAGGTATCAGTAAGTAATAATAATTGATGAGAAGGGATATTAGCGTCTTCAAAGAAGTAGCGATAAAGTGCTTGTGCGCTATTTTCAGCACCTACTAATGGTTGGTAATGTAAATAGTCTTCTATTCCTATACTTATAGCGCGAAAATCATTCATAATAACTGTGTTTTCTTTTTGTTTCCCCATCTTGATTATTAAGACTTATTAAACAAAGATGCCGTTCCCTATTTTTTTAGTAGATTCTAAAAATATTCTGAAAATATGTTAATTATTTTTAGTCCATTCTTCTGGTTTTCTATCAACTGCATACTGAAAATTTTTCGAGATTAAGTTAATTACAATTTCGTCTTGAGATGGGGGAAGAGGATCAATTTGAGCATATAATAATTCTCCTTGAAAATCGGTTTTACCTAAAATAATTTTGTGTTGTTTTTTATTATCAAGTTCAACAGTAATTATGCCTAGTGGTTTATCTAAACCGTAGTCTTTTTTTTGATTTTTAGAAACGGTTAAACTTCTCTCACTTTCACTATTAGCTAAAAGATTGGTTAAAAAAGAAATGACAGCATCATTAGCTACTGTATTTTGAGGTTCTTTCATTTGCCAAGGTTGATTTTCATCGGTTGTTTTTTCAAATTTATATGTTTGATCTTTTGTTTCAATCGTTAATACTTTGATTTCTTTTTCATCAAAAGTAAATAGTTGCTTTTTTGTGGCTTCAATTTCTTGTTGTTGGGGATTAATTTGTAATTCATAGACATAAACTCCTACTCCTAATATCATAGCAATTCCTAATAAAAGCCAAGTTGTATTTTGTAGCTTCATAATTAACCTCTTTATTGTGAATTGTTATTTTCTTCGCCACCAGGTTATTCCAGCAGCAATTAAACCTAGTAAGGGGAAAACAGCTAATGACAATATAGTGATTATATTAGCTTGTAAAGGAGATAAATTCAGTCTTCTATTTTTTACTTCTTTAGGACGAATTGATAGAGTTTGTTCATCTTGATTACTTAACCATTGTACAGAGTTTAAAAACACATCTCCATTTAGTTGTTGATTAAATAAATTATTGGTAGCAAAAGTTGAATTACCAATAACCACTAAACGGGATTCTATTTTCTCTTTTTTAGAATTATTAGTTTGTTTTTCTATTTTTTGCTCAGAATTATTTTTTTCTTCTGTTTCATTGCTTTCCTGAGTTTCAATGACTTCATTTTCTTCTTCTTGAGAATTATTGTTTTGTTCTTCTGTTTCTTGTTCAGATTTATTATTATCTTCTGTTTCATTTTCATTTAGATTAGATTGATTATTAGCAGTATTATTTTTCTCATCAGTATTTTTTTCTTCTGTTTCATTGTTTTCTTGATTTTCAATGACTTCATTTTCCTCTTCTTGAGAATTATTGTTTTGTTCTTTTATTTCTTGTTCAGATTTATTATTATCTTCTGTTTCATTTTCATTTAGATTAGATTGATTAGTTGTTTGATTATCAACAGTTTCTTGAGCAATTGTACGGGTTAATGCAACCCCTAAATCAAAGGGACCAGAAATGTCTTCTTGGGGATCAAAGATCACTTCTTCTGATTCTAAATTACTTTCGGCCCACATTTGTTCATTAGTGACTAATAAAGAGGTTGCTTCTACATTTTCAACCTCAACAGTATCAACGGGACGAGATAAAGGATAGAAAGAAATACTATTAGCAAACTCTTGTGTAATAGGATGGTTTCCGTAGTTGGTAATAAAGGGAGTGGTTGGACCTAAACCGACGATACTTCCAGAACCTGAACCATCAATAATTATACGATTATCTAACTCAATTCCCCAGTCTTTGAGTATCGGTTCTAAGCCTGGATCTATGTTAGGATCAAGTAATAAAAATAAGTTACCACCTTTATCAGAATAGCGTTTTAATGCTGTTACTTCTTGGTCAAATAATTGACGTTTGGGACTAGCAATAATAATTACATCTGCATCATCAGGAATACCTCCATTTTCTACTATATTTAAGGGTTTAACTTCATATCCTTTACTTTCAAGACTTTTGGTTGCTTCTGATAAACTTCCTTCAGGAGAGGGTTCTATTGAATATTCTCCATGTCCTTGTAAAATATAAATTTTGGGTAGATAATCTTTCTTGATCTTTTCAATCGCATTGGTTAATTTTATCTCGGATAAGGGTTCTCTTTGATTAAAAACTATTAAGGTTTGAACTAATTGTTTTTTATCTTCGTATTCTAGATAAACGTCTCCCAATGATTGAACATTAAACTTTTCAGTAAGTCCAATTTTAATATCCGGATCAATTACTTCAAATTGAAAGTTATTATTATAACGTTGATAATTTTCTAATAAGTCTTCATCTTGGGGAGTTATTTCTTTGTCAAAAACATAAACTTTCGTGGGTTTATCGAGATTTTTAACAATTTCCTGGGTTTCTGGTGATAAGGTATAAAGTTGATTTTCTGTTAAATCAATACGAGGAGAATATCGAACAGCAAGAAAATTAATTAATCCTAATATAATTACTAAAGATAAAGTAGAAATAAACGCATTTGTTCCTGTTTGAGTGGATCTTTTTTGCCAAAAACTTCTTCCTGTCACTAATAAATAGCCTAACCAAATCAATAAAAAAATGCCTCCTACAATCACTAAACTTAGATAAAGAATACTTTTAGTTTGAGTGATAAAAATAGGAACTAAACCAGCAACGGTTAAAATCAACCCAGGAATAAATAAGTATTTTAGAATTGTTTTATAGTTGCTTTGTTTTTTCATTTTTAAATAATAATTTTGGATTTTTCAGAACATTTTAAGAACGTTGAAATCGTAAAGCTTCAATAGATTGTGCAGTTAAGAAAATTCCTAGTAAGATATAGCTTGCAAACAACACTAAACTGCTGATATCTAAAACTCCCTTAACTAAATCTGTATAGCGATCAAAGAGAGAAAGATAGGATAAAACCGTTTTAAAAGGTTCTTGTAAATTGGCAGCGATCACATCCATTATCCATAAAAATAAAATTAAAATGAAGGTTAAAATATAAGCTAAAATTCCGCTATCAGTTAAGGAAGAAATGAACATACCTAAAGAAAGAATAGCAGTAGAGATTAAAATTAAAGATCCATGAGATAACAAAATAATGTTTAGATTAATCGGTGGACTAGCATTACTAAATATAATTATCTCATAAATCCAAAATGGTATCATTAACACGATAAAAAATGCTAAAACTCCTAACAATTTTCCCACAGCAACCACCCAATTCGTTACAGGAGAAGTTGCTAATAATTCTAAGGTTCCTCGTTTTCTTTCCTCTGAATAGAGTCCCATAGACAAAGCAGGTAATAACACTAACAGTAAAGAAATAATTACCCCAAAAAAGCTGTCTATAAATTGACCAGGAACATCCACAGGGGTTGATAACTGACCACTTTGTTCTAAAAAAGAGAGGGTTTGTAAGATTTCTTCCAAAATAGCACTAAAAAAGAAACCGCCAATTAACCAAAAAACAGCAGCAACAATATAACCAAAAGGCGAAGTAAAATAACTTTGAAATTCTTTACGAAAAATAGCAGTTAAATTAGTTAGTATCATCTCAAGAATCGTTATAAAGGTTATTCAATTTCGGAAGTTTCTAACGCTTCTTCTAGTTGCGCTTCGCTTGATGATTCTTCTGTAATTACATTCAAGAAAACATCTTCTAACGTCGCGCGAGTTCGCTTCATTTCATATAAGTCTAACCCTTGATTAACAATCAAAGCAGCAATGTCTTTTCCTATTTCTTGATGAGAGTCAGTGGTTAACAATAAAACATGACGTTTTGTTTGACTATTCGAGTTAATTTCTAATTGGCTAATACCAGGCAAATTCTTCAACATAGGTTCTAAACTAAATATATCCCCTTCGATTTCAATTTCATAACCTCCTTTTGCTGTTAAATGGGACATTAAATTATCAGGGGTATCTGTTGCCACCACTTTACCACCATTGATGATAGTGACGCGATCGCAGGTCATACTTACTTCTGGTAGAATATGAGTGGATAAAAGGATGGTATGTTCCCCGGCTAAACTCTTAATCAGGTTACGAACCTCAATAATTTGTTTGGGGTCAAGGCCAACAGTGGGTTCATCTAGTATAATGACAGGAGGATCGTGGACGATCGCTTGGGCAATACCGACCCGTTGTTTATAACCCTTAGATAGCTTACGAATTAAGACTTTGCGCTTATCTTGCAGTTGACAGCGTTCCATAGACCAATTTACCCTAGAATGGCGCTCACCGCCTGCTACCCCTTTAATTCTAGCGACAAATTGCAAAAACCCTTCCACTGTCATATCTGGATATAAAGGAGGGGTTTCAGGGAGATAACCGATGTTTCGCCTCACTTCTAGGGACTGTTCATGAACATCATATCCGGCAATTTTAGCAGTTCCTGCAGTAGCAGGGATATAACCGCTTAAGATACGCATTGTGGTGGTTTTTCCTGCACCATTTGGCCCCAAAAAACCAAGAATTTCCCCTTTTTCAACGGAAAAATCCACATCTTCAATGGCAGTGGTTGACCCATAAATTTTGCTTAAGTGTTCGACTTTAATCATAAATTGATCAATATTAACCCATCAACTATGCTTTAATTATGTCAAAAACTGTAAATATGATTATCCTAAATTTCAACTTCTAGTTGCTTGGTTGGGACAAAACATTCTCCAGGTAAGAGAATGGGGTTATGGCGAAAAATTAACTGTCCTCGATAACTCTTACGATGAATGGCAATACCATAGGGTCGCTTAGCGTTTCTGGGATGTAACATACAATAGGTACGATAGATCCGTTGGGCTGCTCGTAACAAGGTAGGATCTAAAATAATAGTAGAGTCTATGCCTTGTGGACTCGATTCTTGAATTTGAGGTGTATAAGCCATAACTGTCGTCTCCTCACAGGGTTATCGAAGTTTACCTTTAACATACTAATGGAAAGAATACACATCAAAGGACGGAAAAACCCCTAACTATGATTCCAATATTCTCAATAAAACTTCTCCCATGTCTTGACATCCCACTGCTTTCATTCCTGGAGACATGATATCTCCTGTGCGGTATCCTTGGGCTAAGGCTTCCAAAACCGCTTTTTCTAGTTTGGTGGCCGCTTTCGGTTCATTTAACCCATAGCGTAGCATCATCGCAGCACTGAGAACCTGGGCCAAGGGGTTAGCTTTATCTTCTCCAGCAATATCAGGGGCTGAACCGTGGACAGGTTCAAATAACCCAGGTTTTTCTAAGCCTAAACTGGCCGACGGTAACATTCCAATACTTCCAGTTAGCATGGCCGCAGCATCAGAGAGAATATCCCCAAATAAATTCCCTGTAACGATAGTATCAAACTGTTTGGGTTCCCGAACCAATTGCATAGCCGCATTATCCACATAGAGATGGGAGAGTTCCACATCGGGGTATTTTTCCCCCATCAAGGTGACGCGCTCGCGCCATAATTGAGAGACATCTAAGACGTTGGCTTTATCCACAGAACAAAGTTTTCCACTGCGTTTTTGCGCCGTTTCAAAGGCAACTTTGGCAATGCGATCAACTTCTGACTCAGTATAAGCCATCGTATTGACCCCTCGTTTCTCTTTACTTTCTGTCTCAAAAATGCCTTTGGGTTTCCCAAAATAGATACCACCGGTTAACTCCCTAACCACCATGATATCCACCCCGTTAACAATCTCAGGTTTGAGGGAAGAAGCATCGATTAACTGAGGTAAAATCGTGGCTGGCCGTAAGTTAGCAAAGAGGTTGAGTCCCGCACGAATGGCCAATAACCCTGTTTCAGGCCGTTGTTCGCGGGGCAAATTATCCCATTTATAACCGCCAATAGCAGCCAATAATACAGCGTCGCTACTGCGACACATTTCTAGAGTTTCTTTAGGAAGTGGCTTACCTGTTTCGTCAACAGCCACTCCTCCAATGAGGCCTTTTTGGAATTGAAAGTCAATGTCTAACTGCTTGCCAACAACTTTGAGGATATCAACGGTAACAGCTAAAATTTCAGGGCCGATGCCATCCCCTGGAAGTAGGGTAATGCGATATTGCCTCGTCATAGTTAAGTTCTTCTTT
>JASJDD010000219.1 GCA_030065735.1 Crocosphaera sp. | reverse complement strand
GGGCAACTAAGATATGTAATTCGTTATCCACAGGAGTATCATCAGAGTCTGGTAAATCTTCAGCAGAGGGTAAACAATGACGGGGATTATAGTTTAATAGCATTGTCAGAAATTGAATTCGCTTGGGAAGATTTGAGTTGATTATTTGATTATATCTTTATAGCCAACGGGCTAATTTTTCTTGGGACTGAGCATCCAAACAGTTGAATAATAAACGTCCTCGACTGCGTTGATTACTCCGTTGTTTACGTCTAACCTGAGAACGAGAAGATTCGATATCTTTGGCTAAAACCTCCACAGACATCCATTCAGCACCATACCCCATTGCTGTCAAATATTGATCCCGATCCGATGTAGCGACAATAATACGATTGTAGTTCATTTCTTGACGGCGAAAAAAAGCAGCACAGACTTTTTCTATGTAGGTATCAGCCGTTTGTGTCCAAGCAGTAAAGCAGATAGAAAGATGGGTAGAATGATGTTCAATCGAAGAAGGAGTCTTTTGGTATTGAGAATCAAACACAACCTGGGTCTTATACCCTTTATGGACAGTATAGTTAATTAAAGTCTCTACCAATTCGTGCCGCGCTTGTTCTAAACCGTGGCGATCGCGGGTGGCTTTTAGGGAAGACCAAGAACCAATGATATTATAGCCGTCGACGAGTAATAAGGGTGTAATAGGAGAAGACATTTTTCTTAAGAGTGATCATGGATTGCTAACATTTTTAAGCCAAACATTCCCTGATTTTAACAAAAAATTTACGTTGTGGGGAATATGTAAAGATCCCATGAAATTCAAAGGTTTCTTATTTTAGGGAAAACCTCTACCATAAAAGCAGCAAGCTTGCATAGTTACTCATCACTGTCATTATGGATACAATTATCAATGTGATCGCTTCACTCCCTCAAGATACCCTGATTGTTGCTGTGTTGTATTTGGGATTAAGTGTTCTCTATCTGTTGATCATGCCCGGATTCGTTTATTTTTACCTCAATAGTCGGTGGTATGTGGCAAGTTCTTTTGAACGAGGCTTTATGTACTTTTTGATGTTCTTTTTCTTCCCCGGAGTTCTTCTTTTGAGTCCCTTTTTGAACCTTCGTCCTAAACGTCGTCAAGTTAACCCTTAAGTTCGGTTAAAATCAACATACCAAAACCCCATAGGCCATCATGAGACGAATTGATGTTATCACCATTAGTTTAGGAATCTTTGTAGGAGGAGGTCTAATTTACCTCGCTTTTCAAGCAATTGGCTTTGATGGCCTCTCAGCAGGGGTTTGGAGTCAAGCGTTATTAGTCGTCGGTGTCTTAGCTTGGACTTTAACGTACCTCTTTCGAGTGGCTAACAAGGATATGACCTACAACCAACAACTCAAAGACTACGAAGACGCTGTCTTGCAAAAACGCCTCGAAGAAATGACTCCCGAAGAATTGGAAAAATTACAACAAGAAATTAAACAAGAACAATAATTTAGAAGTTGGCATAAATCTTAAAGATCAGAGAATCACCACCAATTCAAGGTAAATTGAAAAATGGTAATCTAGCTTGAGTTGACCCTAATGACATCGGTTTCTGATTGTTTTCAATCCTTACGCGATCGCGGACAATGCGCCTTTATTCCCTTCATTACTGCAGGTGATCCAGATCTAAACACCACAGCTAAAGCGTTACGGGTTCTCGATGCGTCAGGGGCCGATCTCATCGAGTTAGGAGTTCCCTATTCTGATCCTTTGGCTGATGGCCCGGTGATCCAAGCAGCAGCAACTCGTGCCTTACGTCAAGGGGTGAAACTAGAAGATGTCTTAACTATCGTCAAAGAGGTTCAACCCGATATTAAAGCCCCGATCATCTTATTTACCTACTATAACCCGATTTTCTATCGGGGGGTTGAAGCTTTCCTACAACAAATTAAGGCCGCTGGGGTGCAAGGGTTGGTCGTTCCTGACTTACCCCTCGAAGAAGCTCAAACCCTACTTAAACCGGCTGCTGAGATCGGTATTGAAGTGACTTTATTAGTTGCACCAACCAGTCCCACCGAACGCATTCAAGCGATCGCAACTCAATCTCAGGGGTTTATCTACTTGGTTAGTGTGACAGGGGTAACGGGGATGAGAACTCAACTGGCTACCAGAGTGGGAGACTTACTGAAAAACCTTCGTAGTACGACTGATAAGCCGATTGGGGTCGGTTTTGGTATTTCTGACCCTGAACAGGCCTTACAAGTCAAAAATTGGGGGTCTGATGCGGTTATTGTAGGTAGTGCTTGCGTTAAACGCTTGGCACAAGGAACTCCAGAAGAAGGGTTAAAAACACTGGCAGCATTTTGCCACAGTCTCAAACAAGCCATTCAATAAATTCAAGACAAAGGTTAATGAATGAGGATTGACAACTTTTAACCTATCGTGATATTATCTAATAATAAGGTTCAGAATGGAAATCTGTGCAATTTTAAAATTTTGGAATACACATCCATTATGAAGCATATATTATCATCTAGAATAAAATAAATAGAACCAGTTTGTCAACCCCAAATTTTTCTTTTTTTGAAGATGATTAATACAAGGACAAAAATACAACTAAAACAGCTATACGAAACCGATGATCATCTATGGTTAGAAGGAACGATAAGATTATTAAAAGAAAACTGTTTAGAGGAATTAGACGTAGAAAATTTAATTGAGGAATTAGACAGTTTGGGGAGACGAGATAAAAACAGAGTTGAGAGTTTTTTAAGACAAATTATAATCCATCTTTTATTATTACAATATTGGACAAATGAATATAATTATAATTATCGACATTGGCGAGGAGAGATAGCAACTTTTAGAGTACAAATTAATAAATATTTGACAACAAATCTAAAAAACTATCTTACTGAAGCGTTAGAAGCTATTTATCAGGATGCTGTTTTTATTGTAACTGAGAAAACGGGATTAAATAAGTCTGTATTTCCTGAAAATTGTTGTTATTCATTAGAGGAAATTCTAGATAAAACTTGGCTTCCTAATTAAATCAAATCAAAATTAATTTCCTCATAAATTTCACTTAGATTAACTTCACAATCAAATGAAATTAAATTAAAAGCATCATCTTTAGAATTATAAGTAGTAATTAACCATTGTTGATCAGTTTTTTTTGTATAATGTTTAACTTGATATTGATATTGATTAACTAAAATATATTCTTGAAAAGTTGCTAAAGAACAATAATAATCAAATTTATCCCCTTGGTCATAATTTTTGGTACTTTTGGATAAAACTTCGATAATTAAACTAGGATTAGTAATGGTATCTTGTCGATTTTCCACTAAAATAGGTTCACCTTTGATAACCATTATATCAGGATAAGTATAAACCTGATAAGTAGGAATCCAGAGACGTAAATCAGTCATATAAATTTTAGCATTTTGACCTCGAAGTTTTAATTTTAAAGTAGTCGCAAAATTAAGGCAAATTTCATTATGATTCGGTGTCCCTCCTGTCATTTCAATAATTTCTCCATCAATATATTCGTGTTTGACCAATGAAGTTTCTTCTTGGCTTAAATATTCTTGGGGTGTGTAATAATTTTGTTTAAAAGAAGATGTCATCAATCAAAAATATTAATAGTCTATATTTGTGTAAGTTTATCACATAACAGCAAAATTGAAAATTGATCCATTAGTTTCATCAGTTATCTTCATCTAACCCACCCTACAATCTAATTTGGTTTTTTAATAGAATCATTAATGAATAGGGGTTGACAAATTCCGCCCCATAGCCGTAAAATATTAAAAGTAAGCTTCATAATGGAAATCTATGCAATTTTAAAATTTTAGTCAATATTTCCATTATGAAACATATATAATTAAGATTATAATATGAAAACAAAAGGTTTGTCAAGGAAAAAAATGATTTTTTTCTACTAATCATCAAACAGCGTAAACCAAGACAGGAACTCGTTTATAAGCAGGAGTTTGCGATCGCTTATCTAAATGCGCTTTCATCAAGATATTAGCTTCAGGATAGAACATCAAAGCTGCACCTGGTTTAATTTGACCACAAATAATCTCAATATTGTGCAATTTTCCTCCATCTCCTTGCACCGTTACCCGTTGATTATTTTTTAACCCTGCTTTTTGGACATCATCGGGGTGCATTAAGATACAATGACGGTGAGGCATACCCCGATAAGGATCATCCTTGCGATAGACTACCGTATTATGTTGACGATAACTGCGTCCGGTAATTAAAGCAACCACCACCCCAGAAAAGGGACGAGAAACGCCAAACGCTTCTGGTTGGGGTAAGGTAATGGTGGGTAAAGGTGTTTCCTGCATCATCGCTTTACCTGAAGCTGTAGGAAACTTGGGTTCAGTAAAAATGCGTCCTGAAATCGTAAATTCTTCTTTTGTTTCGTCTATATGTGCAATTTTTTCGTAACCGGGAATGGTTTCAGAAATAAGTTTTCTCACATAACGAGTGTCTTGTAACTTGCGCCAGTTTACGAGATCATCTCCTAAGAGACGATGGGCTAATTCTGTGATAAAGTCTATTTCTGAGACAAGATCAGCATTTTGTAGGTGAGTTTTCCCCTCATCATTCAACCTGACAAAATTATTCCCCGACTCCACAGTAGTTTTATGGGGGTTTTCAAACCTTGCATAAACAGGAAGAATAAGGGTATTTTCTGCGAGGCCATGAAAATGTCCTAGGTTGGGTTTTGTAGAGAGATAGATAACGGTTTCAATGTTACCCAATGCGCGTTTAGCTTGAGTTGAGTCGGGGTTAGCTGCATAGAGATTTCCTCCCAAACATAACAGAGTATCCACCTTGTTGTCATCTGCTGCATCGATCAGCGATCGCGCGTCATACCCTGGTATCCGATTAAGCGATCGCCCTAATAACCTTTCTAATGCTTCTTGGATCTCTTTGCGTAGGTTGTTGGTGACTCCCATCGATCCGAAACCTTGTACATTAGAATGGCCACGAATAGGCATTAACCCTGCCCCTAATTTTCCCACATTTGCGGTCATTAATGCTGTGTTAGCAATACTAAAAATAGTTTCCACACCGTGTAACTGTTGCGTAACACCCATGGCCCAAGCAAAGACAACACCGTTTGCTTCACTGATCAAAGTTGCAGCAGTTTCGATGTCTTGTTGAGAAACACCACAAGTGTCTGTTATGGTTTCCCAAGAGGTTGCTTGAGACTGTTGGATGATTTTTTGCCAATTTTCCGTATAATTTTCTAAGAAATCTGGTTGTATTAACCCTCTTTCTATCAAAGACTTTTGTATACCCACAAATATAGCGAGATCGCTACCCGGATGAGGTTTTAAGAATAAAGATGCAATATCTGATCCTGACATAAGAGACTTAATCGGAAATGCAGGAGAAGCGAACTTTTTTAACCCGACTTCTTCGACGGGGTTAATAACAATAACCGTTCCCCCGCGATCGCGTATTTTAATCAACTCATTCATCAACCGAGGATGGTTTGCTGGTGCATTGGAACCCACTAAAACCACGCATTCTGATGCTTTTAAGCTTTCTAAACTGACTAAAGAGGTTCCTGTACCAAAGACAGTTTTTAACCCCACTGTTGAGGCACGATGGCACAAATCAGAACAATCTGCTAAGTTATTAGAGCCAAGCGATCGCATCATCAATTGTAGGAGGTAAGCTGCTTCATTAGAAGATCGTCCGGAACTATAGGAAGCAATGCGATCGCAGGGTTGACGAAATGCTGTCTCAACTAAGGTATAAACTTCATCCCAACTGATGCGTTGATAATGGGTGTCCCCTTTACGTAGAATAACAGGAAAGGTTAAACGGCCCAGTCTATCTGCTTCTTGTGAGGTTAGCTGTTGTAAGTCTCGGATAGAATATTGTTCAAAGAAATGGGGTTGTATTCCTGGTTGTAACTCCGATGATATTGCTTCAACGCTTTTAACACACCGTTGTAGGGTTTCCCCGACTTCATTAGTAAACCCACCTTTTTGGCCACCGGTTCCCCACGAACAAGATAAACAAGCACTTTTGTGAAATAGGGTTTTCCAGAGTTGCACCCCATCAGCAGAAAGGGTGTAATTTGCCCAGTCTTCTATTAAGGGTAAACCACCGCCCATTTTTTTGCCAGGGTGTGGGGTTAAGGGGTTATTGTTGGGTTGGTTGGGGTTGTCCATATTATTATGATAATTAGATAATTACTTTTGGCTTTCTAATTCATGCAATCTAGCTTCAAGATTCCTAAATCTTTGTTCAATGTCAAGATGTTCTGATTCATTAGTTATACTGTAACCAATCAACTGTTCAATACGTCTCTCATTACGGTTAGACCTTTCAATAATTTCATCAATGTTGTTATATTCTCCACTGTTTATAAATTATAGATGATTTAGGGTTGAGGTGAGTACGATATACATCAGGGTTTAATACCATTAAACCCCTACAATATGGTGTTCAATGTGCGATCGCTTATTTATTTCTAGTTTAACTTAAGAGATAGTATCTAGTTATCAAGAAACGATTAATTCAGTAGTTAATGAAATGAAATCTAAAGGAGTTCGTACGGTTTTTATCGAAAGAGGAAAAGTTGGTGAATACTATAAAGATAATCCAACAAATATAACTGAATCATTAAGTTTTATATTGAGTCCTTATGATAAAAATTATACAGACATCAATAGTAATAGTGTTGTTATTAGAAGGAGTAGTTCGATTATTGGAAATATCATGAATTCAAAAGTTTTGATGAAAACTTATTCAGATAGAATAGTAGCTAATTGTAATAATATTGCTTCTATTTCCTTTATTCTTGCTCAGTCAGATTATACTGAACAATATGCTATTCAATCAGATGGTAAAACCAAATTAAGAACTTGTGTTCGGCCTGAACCTGGTGTTCAATTAACTTGGAACCAAATGGTTTGTATATAAAATATTAACTAGATTAAATTAATTTAAAAGCACAATTAACCAGATAATAAAAGTCCTCTTTTATTATTATCAGTTCCTATATAATTTTCAAAAAATCTTTTTTTATAATTAAAGGACTTTCAGTTATTCCTCGGTTAACATATTCTATAAAAGAGTCTGACTTAATATGAGGAAGTATCTTGCTAAATTCAATTACAATATAATTATTTTGCTCCAAATAGTAGAAAGTAATTTTATCATTTTTCCAAACCCAAAGTTCAGGAATACCAATTTTTTGATAACTAGATTTTAAGACTTCAATATCACCACTACTAAATATTACTTCAACGACTAAATCTGGTAAATATTTATCAACAGAAAAAGCATAAGCAATATCTGGTTCTCTTCCTGTTTGTCCCGATACATTTAATCTTGTTTGTCCAAAAGGGAAATCTTGAAGCTCATACTTTTCACAGTAAGCAATAATTAATCGGTTAATAACCTCAGAAATTCTTTCATGATTTCTTCCTGGGGACACGATAGTTATTTCTCCATTAAAATAGGAAACTCGATAACCTGAATATTCTTGAGAATCAAATTTTTGGTAATCTGACCAGTTTGCACCTGTAATAGTTAGTATCTGATCTTCTTGGGTAAATTTATCGCGATTTAATGGTAAATTAGCTGTAATTAACATAAGTTTTATATGTCCTAATCTTAATGCGTTTTGATAAGCATTTTTCTCAAGCATAGTGTGACATCCTCCCCAACTAAATCACAGATTATAGTTGGGGCTTCCCGACTCACGACGGGATATTTCTGCCCACAGAGGCTTTATACC
>JASJDD010000218.1 GCA_030065735.1 Crocosphaera sp. | reverse complement strand
CATTGGGAGTTGCGTCTAGAAGGCAAGAAATCTTACCCCCTAGCCGTCTTACACTCCCTCCATTAGCAGTGTCGCTGGTTCCCAACGACAATATCCGTAAGGCTTCATTTCTAATATTTATTGAGGCATTTATGTCACGGTCATGGTCAGTTTGACAATGCTCACAAGTCCAATTTCTAATATCAAGAGGTAAACTCCTAACTTGATTTAGACAAACATTACAGGTTTTAGAACTAGGAAAAAATCTATCAATTTCCATGTAAGTTTTTCCTTCCTGATCTGCTTTGTATTTGAGCATTGTACAGAACATTCCCCACCCACAATCACTAATAGCCTTAGCTAAATTATGGTTTCTTACCATACCTTTGACATTAAGATTTTCTACCGCAATCACTTGGTTTTCGTTGACTAACTTACGGCTTAGTTTGTGGAGAAAATCCTCACGACATCTAGAAATTTTAGAATGGACTTTAGCTACTATTTTTCTAGCTTTTTGCCTAGTGTTACTTCCCTTTTGTTGACGAGATAACTTTTGTTGTTTCCGTTTTAAGTTATGTTGATGCTTAGCAAAATGTTTAGGATTATCAAATTTAGAGCCATCGCTAGTAATAGCGAAGTGAGTTAGGCCAACATCAATTCCGATCGCCTTACCATCTGTTGAGGTTTCTGGTTGATCTTTACCATCATCAACTAAAACAGAAGCATAGTATTTTCCGTCTGGATTCTTTGAGATAGTCACTGTCTTAATAGTTCCCTCAAAATCACGATGGCGACGGCAATACACCTTACCGATTTTTCGGTTTAGTTTCAGGTAATCCCCCTCAAATGTAACATTAGCAGGATAGCTCATAGACTGCCTACCATGCTTTGATTTGAATCGAGGTAATTTGGCTCGTTTATCGAAGAAATTTTGGTAAGCTCGTGATAGATTTAAGGCTACAACTTGTAAACACTGAGAATAAGCATCACTTAGCCAAGGATATTCCTTTTTGAGTCCAGGCAACAGACCTTGGATTGCGCCTCTAGACAACCCTTTACCTGTTTTTTGAGAAGTTTTCTGGCATAAATCCAATGAATAATTCCAATACCAGCGACAGCATCCAAAAGCTTTGGCTAATGCTTGCTTTTGCTTGGTATCAGGGTAGATTCTGTATTTGTATGCCTTATACATTATCGCAAGCTTAGGTAACTGATAATATCATAACACAGGATAAGAGAATATGGACACTTCGTGGTTTATTTATTGGTCAGGATTCATCCCCACCTAAATCTAGTTTGTTTTTAGTTGTAGAGATTTTAGGTGGGGACTTCTCCTGATATTTTGTTAAATCATCGAGAGTCATGGTTTCGTAACGTTCAAAAGGCTGCCGAATCCAAGGATTATCTGGTAAATATTCTACATAATAATTCGGTTGAAACTGGGAACAACTTTTATACCAGATTACGGCGGTACGAAGTTCTTGAATATGGGAAGCATACTCTTGTAACCATTGAGTGACTTCCTGTAAACTTACCCCAGAATCAACCAAATCATCTACCAATAAAATACGAGATCCTAAGTTTTCGTTGGTCATGGCTAAATGTTGGCCAATTTTGATTTCTTCACGGGAACGTTTATCTTCTCCCCCGTAGGAAGCAGCAGCAACGATCGCTAAGGGGATATCATAAAGACGACTGAGAATGTCTCCCACCCTCAAACCCCCTTTCGCAATACAAACAATTTGGTCGAATTGCCATTGAGATTGATGAATTTTCACGGCTAAGGTTTCAATATGACGGTGATATTCTTCCCAAGAAATGTATAAATCTGACATATCTCATTGATCTTTATGTTATCAAAGTTATTCTGAGATCATAGGGTTCTTAAACTGAGACACCGGTAAAGCAGCTTGAGGGTTTTGAGGAGCAATTTGACCCCGAAGTTGACCCATTAAACTGGCCATTTCTAGAGCATTTAAAGCATAATTCCAACCTAAATTACTCTTAATCCCAGCCCTTTCTAATG
This sequence comes from Crocosphaera sp., assembly GCA_030065735.1. Taxonomy (GTDB): domain Bacteria; phylum Cyanobacteriota; class Cyanobacteriia; order Cyanobacteriales; family Microcystaceae; genus Crocosphaera. The sequence continues at coordinate 5,746 of JASJDD010000218.1, read as the reverse complement.
CTTGCTGCATGGTATCTGTGGTTAAAATCCCGAACACCACAGGGGTTCCTGTTTGAAACCCAGCCGCTGCAATGCCTTTAGCCGCTTCTGCTGCGACGTAATCAAAATGAGGGGTATGGCCACGAATAATTGCCCCCAAACAGATAATCGCGTCATAATTTCCCGATAAGGCTAATTGACGGGCGACTAAAGGAACTTCAAAACTGCCAGGAACCCACACATAGTCTACTTGGGTTCCCTGGGGGTTAACATCAATTCCATGACGTTTTAAACAGTCTTGACACCCCGATAAGAGTTTATCCGTTACTAAATCATTAAAACGACCAATGACAATGGCAAAACGCAAAGCAGACGGATTTTGGGTAAAGGTTCCCTCAAAAATGGTCATAATCTTAATTATTAATTAATCCTCAATTATTATTCATAGCAATAACAGCAACCAGACTGCTAGTCCCTTAGAGTTTTCCACATCTTCCTTGAGATTCCCTAGAGTTGCACTGAATTAGGAATTTCAGTTGCCTTGCTCCCTTGGACCCACTTGAGGAAATATAAGCCTCTAGCTTGGTTGCTGTTATTGAGAGTTAACGAGACAGACATGAACTGATACAGGGTGTTCTCCTTTGAACTTGTTGTTTTACCTTGCTAGTTGATCTGCCAGGGAAGCTTTGTTCATTAGCTTCATTTTCAATTTAACATCTTACTTTGATATCCCCTAGATTTTGCAATCAAACTTTACATTATAGGGATCAAGGAAATCTAATGGCTTTTTTAAGTATTTATTACCGGTTACCAGTGACCAGTGACCAGTTGAATTTTGAATTTTGGAGGTAGGATGACGATTTTGGTGAAAGTTACTATAATTGAAGCATAGAATCACAACTATACCAATGTTAACTTTTAATCCTAGTTTAACGCCATCACCCCAAGATTATAGTTTGCTGACGGACTTATATCAGTTAACCATGGCTGCTTGCTATGCAGGGGAAGATATTGCCCAAAAAAAAGCGAGTTTTGAACTATTTGTGCGACGTTTACCCGCTCATTTTGGCTATTTGGTCGCTATGGGACTGGCCCAGGGTTTAAACTACCTAGAGAACTTGCATTTTACATCGGAGCAGATAGATTATCTGAAAAATACAGGAATTTTTAACCATGCACCCCCTAATTTTTGGTCATTGTTGGAAAACCAGGGTTTTACAGGAGATGTATGGGCGGTTCCTGAAGGGACAGCTATCTTTACCAATGAACCTTTATTGCGAGTTGAAGCCCCTTTATGGCAAGCTCAAATCGTAGAAACCTACCTTTTAAACACTATCAACTATCAAACCTTAATCGCCACCAGAGCAGCGAGAATGCGCGATATGGCAGGGGAAAACCCTATTTTGTTGGAATTTGGCACAAGGCGCGCTTTTAGCCCTCAAGGTGCAATTTGGGCAGCTAGAGCAGCTTTAGCAGCCGGCTTTGATGCTACCTCTAATGTCTTGGCAGCCAAGGAACTGAAGCAGAAGCCCAGTGGTACCATGGCCCATGCTTTGGTCATGGCCATTAAAGCCTTATCTGGGAGTGAAGATCAAGCGTTTACGGCTTTTAATCGTTACTTTCCAGGGGCCACCTTATTAATCGATACCTATGATACCATAACCGCAGCCCAACGGTTAGCCGAAAAAATTAAAGCAGGGGAAGCAGAGGTTAAGGGGGTTCGTTTGGACTCTGGCGACTTGGGGAGTTTATCCCAAAAAGTGCGATCGCTACTACCAATGGTGAACATTTTTGCCAGTGGGGATATTGATGAGTGGGAATTGAAACGGTTGCGAGAAGAAAACGCTAGTATTGATGGTTATGGAGTGGGAACCCGTTTAGTGACGGGGGAACCGGTTAATGGGGTCTATAAATTAGTAGAAATAGATGACATTCCTACCATGAAACAATCTAGCCATAAAATGACTTATCCGGGACGAAAACAGATATTTCGTTGTTATGATCACGGAATGATAAAGAGCGATCGTTTAGCCTTAATAGATGAAAAGATTGAATTAGGAGAAACGCGGTTATTAGAGTTAGTCATGAAACAGGGTAAAGTCGTAACGAAAAATGAATCTTTAGACACCATTCGTCACCGGGTTCAAACCTCAGTGAAAAGTTTACCTCAAGCAACTCGTAAGATAACAGAACCAACCCCTATCAAGGTGAATATTTCTCAACCTTTAGAAAAGTTACGTCAATCTTTAATTGTTTAAATTTAGAATTAAATATTATGACAAAAATTGCTTTATTTGGAACCAGTGCTGATCCCCCAACAGCCGGTCATCAATCTATTATCCGTTGGTTATCGGATCATTTTAATTATGTTGGTATTTGGGCTGCTGATAATCCTTATAAAAATCATCAGACCTCTTTGGATCATCGGATAGCTATGTTAAAGCTATTAATTGATAATATTGATCCGCCTCGTCATAACATTTATCTTTCTAAAAGTTTGAGCCATCGTCGCAGTTTAATGAGTGTCGGAAAAGCTAAAGAAATTTGGGGAAACAATGTCAACTATTTTTTAGTCATTGGTTCTGATTTAGTTAAACAAATTCGTCAATGGTATCGCATTGATGAGTTATTAGCTGAAGTTTCGATATTAATCATTCCTCGTCCTGGTTATGCTATCAATGAATCTGACTTAAAAGCGTTAGAAGAAATAGGAGGAAAGTATGAAATTGCTGAGTTGAATGCGCCTGCGGTTTCTTCTACTGCTTACCGAAAACATGGTAACGAAACTGTCTTAATTCAACCGGTTCAAGATTACATTCACCAAGAAAAATTATACGCATGAATTTAAACAATGATCAGTTAACTTTAGAAGATTTTAAAGTAGGGGTTGATAATGTTATTTTTTCCATTGATTCTCAAAAAAATCGACTCTTAGTTTTATTGGTTAAACGACCAGAAGAACCCTATATCAATATGTGGAGTTTACCAGGAACCTTAGTTAGACAAGGAGAATCTTTAGAAGCAGCAGCTTACCGTATTTTATCAGAAAAAATAGAGGTTAATAATTTATATTTAGAACAATTATATACCTTCGGAGGACCCAATCGAGATCCCAGAGAATCACCTGATAGCTATGGGGTTCGTTATTTATCGGTGAGTTATTTTGCTTTAGTGCGTTTTGAAGAAGCAAAATTAATTGCCAATCATCATAAAACCATTTGGTATATGATAGAAAAGGTTCCTCAATTAGCTTTTGATCATAATTTAATTTTGAATTATGGTTATCAACGACTAAGGAGCAAATTAGAATACAGTCCTGTTGCTTTTGATGTTTTACCACAGCTGTTTACTTTAAACGATTTATATCAATTTTATACCACCGTTTTAGGAGAAAATTTTGCCGATTATTCTAATTTTAGAACCCGTTTACTTAAGTTAGGTTTTCTGATAGATACAGAGAAAAAAGTATCTAGAGGCGCAGGAAGACCAGCAACTTTATATCGCTTTGATTCAGAAGCATTTGCTCCTTTAAAAGATAAGCCTTTTGTTTTTATTTAATCCTGAATTTTCTGAGAATTATTACTATTATGAAAATTGCGATCGCTCAACTCAATCCTATTATTGGTGATCTAGAAAATAACGCCCAAAATATTTATAAAGCAGCCCAAATGGCTGTAGAAAGAAAGGCAGAATTATTATTAACTCCTGAACTTTCTTTATGTGGCTATCCTCCCAAAGATTTACTATTAAATGCAAGTTTTATTGATAATTTATGGGCAGAATTAGAAAAACTAGCTAAAAAATTACCTGAAAATTTAGCTGTTTTAGTAGGAACGGTTATCAAAAATCCCTATGCTTATCTTGAGGGAGAAAAACCCTTATTTAATAGTATTGTTTTAATGAAAAATCAAGCCATAAAGCAAATTTTTCATAAACGACTTTTACCCACTTATGATGTCTTTGATGAAGATCGGTATTTTGAACCAGGAAAAGACAGCAATTTCTTTCAATTATCCTCTAATATTCCTAATAATAAACCCATTAAAATTGGGGTAACGGTGTGTGAAGATTTATGGAACGATGAAGAATTTTGGGGCAAACGAAACTATGAAAATAATCCTATACAAGATTTAGTTAAATATGGCGTTAATTTAGTTGTTAATTTATCGGCTTCTCCCTATAGTATTGGTAAACAAAAAACAAGAGAAGCCATGTTAAAACACAGTGCAGAACGTTATCATATTCCGATTATTTACACCAACCAAGTCGGGGGAAATGATGACTTGATTTTTGATGGAAATAGTTTTGCTGTGAATAAAAAAGGAGAGATTAGCTTACGTGCAAAAGGGTTTCAAACTGCTATAGAAATTGTTGAATATGAGCCAAAAAATCAAGATTTAAAAGCAAGTTATATTGCTGATTATCTAGCAACAGAAGAAGAAGACATCTGGTTAGCTTTAGTATTGGGATTAAAAGATTATGCTTATAAATGTGGCTTTTCTAAAGCTATTTTAGGATTAAGTGGGGGTATTGATTCATCCCTCGTAGCTGCCATTGCTACTGAAGCATTAGGCAAAGAAAATGTGCTAGGAATATTAATGCCTTCCCCCTATAGTTCAAGTCATTCTATTAGTGATGCAGAAGCATTAATTAAAAACTTAGGAATTAACAGTCAGACTTTAGCCATAGGGGACGTTATGAAAGCTTATGATGTACTATTAGAACCATTATTTAGAGGCACAGAATTTGGGGTTGCCGAAGAAAATTTACAATCTAGAATTCGTGGTAATTTATTAATGGCAATCGCTAATAAATTCGGGCATTTGTTACTATCAACAGGCAATAAATCAGAAATGGCGGTAGGTTACTGTACTTTATACGGAGATATGAATGGGGGTTTAGCCGTTATTTCAGATGTACCTAAAACCCGTGTTTTTAGCCTTTGCAAGTGGTTAAACCGACATCAAGAGGTAATCCCCCATAATGTCTTAATTAAACCCCCTAGTGCCGAATTAAAGCCCGATCAATTAGACCAAGATTCTTTGCCACCTTATGATATTTTAGATGCTATTTTAGACCGATTAATTCATCGTCATCAATCCATAAAAGAAATCGAAGCAGCCGAGTTTGATTATGATATAATTTGTAAAGTTGTAAAACTGGTCACTCGCGCCGAATTTAAGCGGAAACAAGCTCCCCCAGGATTAAAAGTCAGCGATCGCGCATTTGGGACGGGTTGGAGAATGCCGATTGCCAGTCGTTGGAAATTAGATTAATGGGATTATTAGGTAAGAAAACAGTTTGATGTTAAAATCGGTGTAGTGAAGATTATTAGTGTTAAAAATCTATCATTTATTAATGCTCGCTAATTTCATTTCTGTCCGTTTGACTCTAACTCCGCTATGATTTTTTCAATTTTTCTTTTTGACTTTCTTAATCCATAAATTTGAGAACAAAAAGAGGTGATAATTGCGATTAAGTCTTCCATTAATTCATCTTGCTTGTCCTCACTTTGATTAACAATTTCTAATTTTTTATTAAGTTCCTTTAAGAGAAGTTCTATATAATTAGTTCCAAATCGGGCTAATCGATCTTTGTGTTCTACTACTAACACATTATAATTGGGATCTAGTGAACTACCAACACCGAATCAAAGATTACGGTGTGGGCTTCCTACCCAATAAACTGCTCTCTATGACCCGAAGGTATAGCGAGCCTTACGTTCAGGCGATAGGCTTTACCCCGCGTTCCGCCGGTCAAAAGTTGT
>JASJDD010000012.1 GCA_030065735.1 Crocosphaera sp. | reverse complement strand
TTTGAAGTCAGAAGTGATTAAAAACTAATCAAAACAAACTGCACTTAAAAGTAGGAAATAAAGAAAGCAATTATTACTCGTCTTGCCTTTTTTTCCAACTTCCAACTTCTGTGCGATAGCGCCGGAACGTAGTGAGGAACTTCTGTGCGATAGCGCCGGAGCGCAGCGAGGAACTTCTGATTTCTGACTTCTGACTTCTGTGCGATAGCGCCGGAACGGAGTGAGGAACTTCTGACTTCGTTAACTGGGGTATTCACAAGAATCTCATTGAGCAATTGATCGTAAAGGAAAGATTAAATCAGCGTAATTTCAGGGTGTTATTGCTAACTATTTACATGATCTTTAAAACTTCATCAAATTTGATTAGAATTAAAAAAGACTTGAAAAAGTCGTCTAAAATAGGGAACCCTAGTTTACAGCGATGAAATGGGGAATTAATACGAGTGAAAGACAAGCTTCGATACCAAGGCAAAACAGCTAAAAAACCATGGGAACCGACTGTCGAAGCGCAACTTTCCCAACAAAAAGCCATAGGCACAATTGCTCAAATTGCCTTACAATCTCAAGACATTCATCTTTTCTTGCAAAGAGTTGCTCAGATTATTACCCACAGCCTCAATCTTCCCTACTGTGCTATTTTCAAACAAGTTATTGATGATCAAGAATTACGTTTAGTCGAAGGAGTTGGCTGGAGTCAAGAACAAATAGAAACCCTAACCATTTCCTTGAGACAACCCTGTCAACTCACTCAAACTCTTAAAACCGGTCAAACCCTAATTGTTGAGGATTTTACCACCCATAACTCCTTTGTTCCTTATCCTTTTTTAGTCGATCATGGTGTCATAAGTGGTATCAGTGTGATCATTCCCACCCCCAATGAACCCTACGGCATCTTAAGTGTTTATAGTCGCCAAAAACGGCATTATAGTCCCCAAGAATCCAATTTTTTAGAGATTATTGCTCAATTAATTGGGACAACCCTCAGCCGACTGCAACCCACCCAAAACATAACCAAGATTCTTGACAGTCAAAGCGATCGCTTTTTTGAGCTTAACTTAGATATGTGCTGTATTGCCGGGTTTGATGGTTATTTCAAAAAAATCAATCAAGTTTGTACCCAGATACTCGGTTATTCGGCAGCAGAATTAAAAGGTAAACCGTTTCTGGAATTTGTCCACCCCAACGATCGCCCCTCCACCCTAGCAGAACTCGAAAACCTTACTCAAGGGAAAAAAACCTATTATTTTGAAAATCGCTATCGTTGTCAAGATGGTTCTTATCGTTGGTTAGCCTGGACTTCTGCTGCTAATGTCCAAGAAAAATTGATTTATGCTGTGGCGCGGGATGTCACCGAATGGAAAAAGATCGAACTTGCCTTAAGAAAGAGTGAAGAAAAGTTCCGTCTTCTCTTTAATAAATCTCCGACAGCTATGGGCTTAGCAAATATGGAAGGGATGTTAATTAATGTTAACGAGGCTTTATGTCAATTAGTTGGTTATAGTGCAGAAGAATTATTAACCAAAGGCTGTGCAGATATTACCCATCCTGACGATCTCGAAAAAGAAAAGAAATTATTTAACCAGTTATTATCGGGAACCATCAACAGTTTTTGCTTAGAAAAACGCTACATTACCAAAAATAAGCAAATTATTTATGGTCTACACCAAGCCACTTTAATTCGAGATATTGAAGGAAAACCCCTACATTTATTGGGTCAAACCATTGATATTACTCAACAAACCCGTCAAACCCTTGCCCTTCAAGAAAGTGAAGAAAGATTAGGGCGAATTATTAGTACCATTTCTGATGGTTTATTGGTAGTAAATCCACAAGGAAACGTTCGTTTTATTAATGATGCTGGGGTAAAAATTTTTGGACGTTCTACCAGTCAATTAACGGATCATCCTTTAGGTTTACCCTTGGGAAACGATCAACCCACCCAAATTTTTATTCAACAACCCCAAGGTAAATTAATTATTGCTCAAATGCGTGTGGCTGATATTACTTGGCAGGGAGAATCAGCTTATTTAGTCTCTTTAAGAGACATTACAGAAAATTACGAAGCCCAAGAAGCTTTATCAAAAAGCGAAGAAAAATATCGTCAAATTGTAGAAACAGCCACAGAAGGAATCTGGATTATTGATCAAGACAATAAAACCTCATTTGTTAATCAACAAATGGCTCAAATGTTAGGCTATGAAATAGAAGAAATAATAGGTAAAAACTTATTTAACTTTGTTGATTTGCAAGATAATATAAAAATTGAAAACAATATTCAAAAGCGTTGTCAAGGGATTGCGGAAACTCATGATTTTAAATTTCGTTGTCGTGATGGTCGAGAATTATGGACGATTGTATCTACGAATCCTCTGTTGGATCATCAAGGAAATTATGTCGGTTCATTGAGCATGATTACAGATATTAGCCAACGGAAAAAAATGGAGCAAGCTTTATATGAAAGTGAGCAAAGATTAGAAGGGATTTTAACCTCCATTCAAGATGTGGTTTGGTCTTTTGACGCTAATTTTTCTCGGTTAATTTATATTAATCCTGCTGCTCAAATTACCTTTGGTTTTTGCCTAGAGAAATTATACAACAATCCCAATCTTTGGTTACAATTAATTCATACTGACGATCAAGAATCAGTTCGGTATCATCGACAAATTCTCAAAGAAGTAGGTTACACAGAATATAAATATCGTATTATTAGAAACGATGATAAAACTCGTTGGTTATCGAGTCGAATGCGCTGCGTTTATGATGAAAAAGGGAAGATTATTCGTATTGATGGCATTGATAGCGATATTACCGAACAAAAGCAAGCCGAAGAACAATTACAATATAATGCAACTCACGATCCATTGACCAATTTACCCAACCGAATTTTATTTATGGATCGCTTAGAACACGCCAGACAAAGACAAAAACGCCATCCTAACTTTACCTTTGCGGTTCTCTTTTTAGACCTAGATGAATTTAAAATTATTAATGATAGTTTAGGTCATGCGATGGGGGATCAACTATTAAAAGAAATTGCCCGTAGACTCGAAGATGGGTTACGAAGTGATGATACATTAGCTAGGTTAGGCGGAGATGAATTCACTATTTTGTTAGAAGATATTGAAGATATTAAAGATGCCATTAAAATTGCTAAACGTATCCATTTAGACCTAACAAGACCCTTTATTTTAGAAGGACAAGATATCTTTATTAATACTAGCATTGGCATTGCTTTAAGCAGTTCAGGCTATGAAAAAGCAGCCGAAATTTTACGAGATGCAGATACTGCTATGTATCGTGCTAAAGCAGATGGAAAAGCTTGTTATGCTATTTTTGATCGTGAAATGCACGAACGAGCAGTCAGTCGTTTACAGTTAGAAACAGATTTAAGAATAGGGATCACTAAACAAGAATTCAGTCTCTATTATCAGCCTATTATATCTTTAACAAACTGTGAATTAACCGGATTTGAAGCCTTAATTCGTTGGCATCATCCAAAAAAGAATCTAATCTCCCCAGGTCAATTTATTCCCATTGCTGAAGAAACAGGATTAATTATCCCTATAGGAGAATGGATTTTAAAAGAAGCTTGCCAACAAATGAAACAATGGCAAACCCAATTTCCTAACTATTCCCATCTAAAAATAGGGGTTAATTTATCCAGTAAACAATTAAAATATACGAACTTAATTAATACTATTGATCAGATATTAAAAGAAACTAAATTAGACAGTAAAAGTTTAAAATTAGAAATTACAGAAACCCTATTAATGGAAAATTTGCAAGCAGCAACAGAGATTTTATTAAAGATACAAAAACGGGATATTGAAATTTGTTTAGATGATTTTGGAACCGGATATTCTTCCTTGAGTTATTTACATCGTTTTCCTGTTAATACCTTAAAAATTGATCGCTCGTTTGTCATGCGTATGGAACCGAATAACGAAAACGCAGAAATTGTACGAGCTATTGTTCATTTAGCCCATATTTTAGGACTAGATATTATTGCAGAAGGCGTAGAAACTGAATTACAATTAGCCCAATTAAGATGGTTAGGCTGTGAACAAGGACAAGGTTACTTTTTTGCTAAACCTCTACCTTCCTGGGAAGTAGAAAACTTCCTTAAAAAACCTCCAACTTGGGGCTGTTCAGATTCTAACTAAAAAAATATATTAAAAAAATTTGAAACTTGTGGTAAGATAGCGGGCAATTAAGAAACTTAATAAAGTTTTTAATCTAAAATTACTCACAAACACAATGTTTTCATGCTGTTCAATTCCATTGATTTTGCCATTTTCTTGCCAATAGTATTCATTTTATATTGGTTGTTAAAAGATAAAAGCTTAAGAATTCAAAATATCCTAATTGTAGGGGCTAGTTATTTTTTTTATGGTCAGTGGGATTATCGTTTCCTAGGATTAATTATTTTCAGTACCTTGACGGATTATTTAATCGGTTTAGGACTGGGAAAACCTCAATTAAAATCGGCAAAAAGAAAAGCATTACTGTTAACCAGTATTCTTGTTAATTTAGGAATTTTAGGACTGTTCAAATATTACAATTTTTTCTTAGAAAATATTACAACTGTTTTTTCTTTTTTAGGAAAAGAAATCCAGGTAGGTTCTCTGAATATTATTCTACCTGTAGGCATCAGCTTTTATACATTTCAAACCCTAAGTTATTCCATCGATGTTTATCAAAGAAAACTAAAACCAACCAAAGACTTGATTGCTTTTTCAGCATTTGTTAGTTTTTTCCCACAATTAGTGGCAGGACCCATTGAACGGGCAGCCCATTTTTTACCGCAATTTCATCGACGACGAAAGTTTAACTATTATCAAGCAGTGGATGGTTTAAGGCAAATCCTTTGGGGTTTATTTAAAAAGATGGTAATTGCCGATAATTGTGCGATTTATGCCAATGAAATTTTTAATAATTCCTCAAATTATTCCGGTAGTACCTTACTGTTAGGGGCTTTCTTTTTTACCTTTCAAATTTATGGTGACTTTTCAGGTTATTCTGATATAGCCATTGGAACCGCTAAATTATTTGGCTTTGACTTGATGCAAAATTTTGCTTTTCCCTATTTTTCACGGGATGTGGCTGAATTTTGGAGACGGTGGCACATTTCCCTATCCACTTGGTTTCGAGACTATCTTTATATTCCTTTAGGGGGTAGTCGTGGAGGAAGTTGGATGAAAGTAAGGAACACATTTTTGATATTTTTAGTAAGTGGCTTTTGGCACGGTGCGAATTGGACTTTTATTGTTTGGGGAGGGATTAATGCTATCTATTTTTTACCATTATTACTGTTAAAAAGAAATCGGCACAATCTTAAAGTTGTTGCTCAAGGAAGATACTTACCCTCAGGAAAAGAAGCTTTATCCATTGCTGTAACTTTTAGTTTAACGATGTTAGCTTGGATCTTTTTTCGTGCCGAAAATTTAAACCATGCGCTGAGTTACCTTCAGGGAATTTTTAATAGTTCCTTGTTTAGTATTCCAGATTTTCCTAATAGAAGAGATGCCGTATTTTTCTTAATTTTAATTGTTTACTTTTTGTTGATTGAATGGTTAGGAAGAGAAAATAAATATGCTATAGAAAAATTATTTATGAAAAGAAATCGTATTTTAAGATGGATTTACTACTATTCCATTATTTATATGATCGTATTTTTTGCTGGACAGGAACAAGACTTTATTTATTTTCAATTTTGAGGTAGATTATGCTTAAATATTTTCTCTTAAAAATTTCAGTATTTTTGTCGATTCCCCTAGCTTTAATGCTCTTGGTAGGAGCGACATTTCCTCCTACACCCCGATCATCAACATCTTTATTATTTGCTAAAATTGAAAAAGATGCCATGCTCAAAGAATCACCTTCCCCTCGTTTAATTATGATTGGTGGTTCTAATTTAAGTTTTGGCATCAATAGTCAAATGATTAAAGATGCTCTTAAGTTAAACCCAATAAACACAGGTATTCATGCTGCAATTGGTTTAAAATATATGATGGATGATGTATTAGATGATATTCAACCAGGAGATATTGTGGTCATTGCCTCGGAATATCAACAATTTTATGGAGATATGGCCTATGGACGCAACGAACTCCTAAGAATTGTTGTCGACATTGATCGAAATAGCTTAAATGATTTGAATACAAAACAATGGTTAAAAATACTGCCCTATTTTCCTAGATTTTCCCTATCTAAACTTAAACCTAATGAATATTTTGTTCAGCAAAGTAAAGAAAGTGGCGTTTACGAAAGAAGAGCATTTAATCAATATGGAGATGTGGATATACATTGGAATCGCCCTGGTAAAAAAGTTCAACCGTTAGGTAAATTATCGAATAATTTTAATGAAACCCTAATTCAAGAAATGGTTGATTTTAGAGAAAAAGTTCAACAAAAAAGAGCAAAACTTTATGTCACTTTTCCAGGCTATCAAGAAGCTTCATTTGAAAATGGGAAAGAAGGAATTGCTGAAATTGAAAGCAAATTAATTGAAAATAATTTTATCTTGTTAGGTTCTCCAGAAAGATATAAAATACCGAATAATATGATGTATGATACTCCCTATCACCTCAATAAAGAAGGGGTTGATTTAAGAACTCAAAAATTAATTGAAGATTTAAGCAAAGTTCTCAAGAAAAATTAAAAGTAATCATTATGACAGTATTAACCCCGATTCATAAAATACATCTTAATTTAGGCAGTCAAATTACCATTCCTAATTTAAGTTGGCTCGAATTTGAAAAGGTTTTAGAAGAATTAGGTCAAAAAAGAACTCTCAGATTAGCTTATAGTCGACAATGTTTAGAAATTATGTCCCCTTTACCTGAACATGAACGAGTGAAAATTTTAATTTCTGATCTCGTTAAAATCATTCTCAGGGTTCAAAAAAAATCATGGGAAGCTTTAGGATCAACTACCTTTAAAAATCAAATTATGGAAGTAGGAATTGAACCTGATGAGTGTTTTTATATTAAAAATTATCAAGCGGTTATTGGTAAAAATAGATTAGATTTAACCCAAGATCCACCCCCTGATTTAGCCATAGAATCTGATCTGACTTCTTTGACAGAAATTACAGCTTATCAAAAATTAAGTGTTCCTGAATTATGGGTTTATCACCAAGGTCAATTAACTATCTATATCCTAGAAGAAAAAGAGTATCAAAAATCTTCTTTGAGTCTTAACTTTCCCGATGTAATGATCACAGAAGCTGTACCGAAACTAATAGAAAGAGCCAACAGTGTGGGAAGTAGTCAAGCTTTATGGGAATTTGAAGAAAATTTAAGAAATAATTAATAAAATGGGTCAAGATTCAACATTTTGTGTGAGGCAGGAGTTGAAAGGCTCCGAGGCAGAAGGTTTAATACCTAGCATAAATTGATAGATTATTGGCTCCTAGAAAAAGCAGTTCTCAGATCGTCCTAGAAAAGATTGAGTACACTAAAACAGTAGAATACACTTGAAGCGATCGCTCAATAGCTAGACCATGTTTTCCATCCCTATTGTCTCAAACAAAAATAGTCTAGGAACCCTCGGCTGTACCTTAGCTGTGGTCATGGGTATGCTCACCCTGAAAACCATCCCCAGAAACGTACAGGCCCAAACCCCAGCCCCCAATAGTCCCCTAACGGTTCGCTCTGATATCCAAGAAGCCAACTCAGAGACCGGTGTCGTGACGGCAAGAGGTAACGTACAATTTTTCTATCCCGCCCGACAAATTCAAGGAACCTCCGCACAAGCACAATATTTTAGTCGAGAACGGCGTTTAGTCCTCACTGGGGACGTTTATGTGCTACAAGAAGGCAACAGTATGCGGGCCGAAACCATGACCTATCTCATCGATGAAGGACGGTTTATTGCCACCCCAGAATCGGCACAACAAGTCGAATCAATTTACCTCGTCACAGAGAACCAGAACAGTCCACCTCAAAGCACCCCCGTCTCCCCTGCACCCCCCTTAGATAGCACCTTACCCACCCCCGACTTTTAAATCCTGAGATGACACTGATTTTAGAAAATATCCATAAAACCTACGGAAAAAGAGACATTGTTAACCGCGTCAATATTAAAGTTGCTCCTGGGGAAATTGTGGGACTCTTAGGTCCCAATGGCGCAGGCAAAACAACCACCTTTTATATCGCCACCGGCCTGATTAAACCCAATAAAGGCAAAGTTTGGTTAAATCAACAAGAAGTCACCCGCTTACCCTTGAATAAGCGGGCCCGCTTAGGTATTGGTTATATGACCCAACAACCCAGTATTTTTCGTCATCTGAGTGTGGCCGAGAATATACAAGTGGCCCTAGAGCAAACGAACGTTCCCTTTCGACAACGGCCCCAACGACTGCATAATTTACTCAAAGAGTTCCGTCTCGAAAAAATTGCCCATACCAAAGGGTCTCAAGTGTCCGGGGGAGAAAGACGTAGAACCGAATTAGCCCGTTCCTTGGCGGTGGGTAAACAGGGGCCAGATTTTTTATTATTAGACGAACCCTTTGCCGGGGTTGACCCCATTGCTGTGTCCGAAATTCAAACCATGATCGCTCAATTACGCGATCGCCAGATGGGGATTTTAATTACGGATCACAATGTTCAAGCAACTTTAGCCATTACGAACCGCGCCTACATCATGCGGGATGGACAAATCCTAGCGGCCGGTAGTGCCGAAGAAATTTATAACAATCCCCTAGTGCGACAGTATTATTTAGGGGATTAGAGTTAACCGATAAAGTCTAAGATCACACACAAATTATGGATATTGGTCAAGTAACCCCCGTTAAAATCAAACTCAAACCCCAGATCCCTGGTTTATCGATCATGGATCGCTATTTATTTATAGAACTGCTCTTGCCTTTCCTTTTTGGTATGGGCATTTTTACCTCTTTAGGCTTGTCCATTGGCACGTTATTCGATCTGGTACGTCGCGTCACCGAGTCAGGCTTAATGCTGTCAGTAGCTTTAAAAATTTTACTGCTAAAAATGCCAGGCTTTGTTAGTTTAGCCTTTCCCATGGCCATGTTACTAGCCGCTTTGATGGCTTATAGTCGCTTATCCAGTGACAGCGAAATTATTGCCCTACGAAGTTTAGGGGTCAGTGTTTATCGTTTAATCATTCCTGTCATTCTTTTTGGCTTCGTGGTCACAGGATGTGCCTTTGTTGTTAATGATTGGATCGCACCGGCTGCTACCCATGAAGCGGCCGTTACCTTAGAAAAGGCAGTCAATCAAGAACGACCCGATTTTAAAGAACGCAATATTGTTTATCCTGAATATACAACCATCCAAGAGGAAAATGGCCAAGAAGCTACTGTGTTAACCCGTTTATTTTACGCTGAAGAATACAACGGCGAGCAAATGCAAGGGTTGACGATCTTAGATCGAACCCAAGAAGGGGTGAACCAAATTGTTACCTCGGAGTCAGCCACCTGGAATATATCGAGTAATACCTGGGACTTTTTTAATGGCACTGTCTATCTTATTGCCCCAGATGGTTCCTACCGAAACATTGTGCGCTTTCAACATCAACAACTAGCCTTACCTCGGGCCCCGTTAGATTTAGCCAACCGTCGTCAAAATTTTACAGAAATGACCATCGCTCAAACCAAAGAATATCTCAAAGCCATGCAATTAAGTGGCAACGAGAAGCGCATTAGAAAGGTTCAGGTTCGTCTTCAAGAAAAGTATGCCATGCCTTTTGTTTGTTTGATCTTTGGTTTAGTGGGGGCAGCCATTGGAGTCAGACCGCAAAACACCAACAAGGCCACCAGTTTTGGGGTCTGTGTAGGCTTAATTTTCGGTTATTATCTCCTAGCCTTTATGAGTACCTCTCTCGGTATTTGGGGCATTTTAACCCCATTCCTGGGGGCTTGGTTGCCGAATCTTCTGGGATTGGTCGCCGGTAGTTTATTATTAGTTCAATCAGCAAGTTTACGATAGTCCATGTCTGAACCCCGTTCCTTAACCATCGGTTGGCTTTATCCTAATTTAATGAGTACCTACGGCGATCGCGGTAACGTCATTTGTCTTCAGCGACGTTGTCAATGGCGAGACATTCCCGTCACCATCCTTCCGTTGGATCAGCAAACCGAAGCCGCTCAATTCTCTGATGTCGATATTATTGTGGGCGGTGGGGCCCAAGATCGTCAACAAGAAATCGTCATGCGCGACTTACAGGGGGCTAAAGCTGATATCCTACGGAATAAGCTAGAGGTTGGGACTCCAGGGGTGTTTACCTGTGGATCTCCTCAACTTTTAGGTCATTATTACGAACCAGCTTTAGGACAGCGCATCGAGGGGTTGGGATTATTAGATTTAGTGACCAAACATCCTGGACCGAATGTGTCCCGTTGTATTGGCAATGTGGTGTTTGAAATTACTGCTTCTCCCCTGGCAGAAGAGTTAAAACAAAGGTTGGGTCAACCCCCTGTGATTATTGGCTTTGAAAATCATGGGGGACGCACTTATTTGGGCAATGTGCAACCCTTGGGAACGGTTAAGTCTGGGTACGGAAATAATGGGGAAGACGGTTATGAAGGGGCTTTTTATCGTCATGCGATCGCTACTTATTCCCACGGGCCATTATTGCCGAAAAATCCGTTTGTGGCTGATTGGTTGATTAAAACGGCATTACAAGAAAAATATCACACCGAAATTCAGTTAATACCCCTTGATGATAGTTTAGCCCAACAAGCAAGAGAAGCCATGCTAAAACGCTTAGAAACAGTAGCTTAATTAAACAAATCAATATTGATCCTAACTTCTGCCTCCTACCTCTTCTCAACCGTAACCTTTATTTTCCAATACTGAGCGATGAGCAAATCCCCTTCATTTAAGCATTTTTCTGTTACCTTAGCCTTGATTGTCTCTGTTGTCATTACCTTAACAACCTATGTTTTAAGAGGTTTAGGAATTTTAGGGTTTATGCCAGGAATTGTCATTTTGTTGCTAATAACTATCTCGGTTTTCATCGCCATTGTCTACGGGATTTCAGTGAGACGACGTTTCTAGAGACAACCATTTTTGAGAAAACGGTTTTGACTCACAGTGGAAATTTAGTTAAAATAACCTCTTGTCAACAAAATACGCTAACCTAGCTTAAGTACAGGTCAAATACCTGAAACTTCTAGAAAACACCAGAAATTATGACTGGAAAAGTATTCGATGGTAGTCCAACTCCGGCAGCCTTCCTTATCCTAATCCTTCCTCTTGCTGCGGTTATCGTCCTTCTTTACGAAGCTTGGATGTGGGTATTAGGCTTTGTTGCTTTAGTGATTGTCTGGAAATTGGTAGACAATTATCAATGGCAACAGTGGAGTGCCAAGATTAACCCTATTTTTAATCAATTGCTCCAAGAAAATCAGGGAAAAATTACTCCTATGGATTTATCCCTCAAAGCTAATTTAAGTGCAGGAAGTGCTAAACGCTTCTTGGCTAGAAAAGCGGAAGAATTTAGCGCGACCTCTAGGGAATTACCAGAACAGGGAAAAGTATATTATTTCATTACAGCCAGCACATTAGGCAGTATCCTCGATGATAGTGAACCGATGGCAGAAGAACCAGAAGAACCTGAAACCTTTGACGTTGATGACAATGATGAGGACGATGATAATCTTGATGTTTCTCAAATCAATCAGGTTGAATCTGAACCCCCTCAGGTTTCTTCATCCCCATCAACTCCTTTTGCTCAGTTAGCAGCCCTCAAAGAAGAACGACTTCAGCAAAATCAACCCTCTCAGGAGTCTGCCTCCCCATCAGAGACAGCAAAACCTTCACCAGCACAATCAACCCCTGCGCCCCCCATTGCAACTCCCCAATCAGCAACCCCCCCTGAGTCTCAAGACACTGCTTCTAATACCGAGAAAAAAGAGAAATTTACTCTTATTCAATCAGATTTAGCCAAAAGACTCGATACAACTCCAAGTACCATTGGCCGCCGTAAAACGGATGCTAATTTTGCCGAATGGAGTCAAAGTAAAGATCCTGAAGGCATCGCTTGGAAATATCTGCGAAAGTCTAGGGTATTTATTCCTGTTGATCCCGATAAGCGTTATCTTTGACGCTCTCCTTACTGGAGTTAACCGTCAAATATAAAGCTTTGTTACGAATTTAGTCAAGTAGGAACAAAAGTTGATATATTAATAAGTGAAGCAAGTAAAGCTTCCCTGGCAGATCAAACAGCCCAGTGAAAGTCAAAAGTAAAACCAAGAGGTAAGTAAACGCTGTTTAAATTAACATCTGTCTCGTATCCGACAACAACACCCAATCCGAAAACGGATAATTCCTCAAATGGGTAAATAGGAAGTAATACCGCAAGGTGAGCTTAAAAGGTGGAAGGAAAAATTAAGCGTTTGTTAGGTATCTTCAGATAGTATCACATAAGGGAGGAATGGAACCGTAAGTTAGGACTTGGGTGTTGTTTGTTATGTTAATTAATGGATTATGATTAATTAAGTGATTGAGGTTGGACTATAATTAAGATTGTATTTTTTATAGCAGGGTTTTCTTATGTCAACCCAGTCCCAGGACCAACGAATTGCTCAAAAAAAATGTTTAATAGAAATTATTAGAAAAATTCATGAAATTGTCAAACTAGACGAAGCTTGCCAATTGCTCACCACCGAAGTCAAGACATTACTCAAGGTAGATAGAGTATTAGTCTATGAGTTGGAAGGGGGATTTTGGGGAAATAACGGACAATTATCAAACCTTTCTGGCGAACCGACCCTCTTATTCCCAGATAGCTTAGAACAAGTTGCGCTAGGAGATAAGCAATCAACCCTAATCCTAGCAGAAAATGTGGAAAGTTGTCTAGAAATAGGCAAGCAGATCACCCAACTGGTGTTTCCCATCACCTCTAAACAAAGAGAATGGGGACTGCTAATTATTAATCATAGTTCACAACCGCGTCATTGGCAACCAGAGGATACCAACATTGTGCAGGAAGTTGCCTTTCATCTTAGTATTGCAGTGGAACGCTACAAAATGAACCAAGAACAACAACAGCAAGAGCAAATTCTCAATCAAGCGGTTGAAACAGCCATAGAACAACACACCACTATCGCTAATATTATTGATAAAATCCGTCGTTCCCTCAACATCAAGACCATTTTAACCACAGCCACCGAAGAAACCCAAACACTCCTCAAATGCGATCGCGTGGTTGTTTATCGCTTCAATGCAGATTATAGCGGAGAATTTATAGCCGAGTCAGTCGGGGCAGGTTGGCGATCGCTCGTAAGCCAACAACCCGAAGATGTTGACAACAATAACAATATCAAAGACTGTACCATTAAACTCTTAGATAAAGAATTAACCGACACTTACTTACAAGAAACTCAGGCAGCCATTTTTAAACCTTGCGACTTGTTTCGGGTATGTGACGATATTTACCAAGCCGGGTTTTCCCAATGTTATCGACAACTGCTAGAAAGATACCAAGCCCAAGCTTATATTATTGTGGCTATTTATAAAAATAAATCCCTGTGGGGACTCTTTGCTGCCTATCAAAATAGCAGTCCCCGTCATTGGGAAACCACAGAAATTAACTTTATGGTACAAGTGGGGGTAAATTTGGGCATTGCCTTACAACAAGGGGATCTCTTAGCCCAAACCCAACAACACGAACAACAACTCCAAACCGCTTTAGAAACTGCCTTACAACAACAGGCCGATACTTTACTCAAGATTAACCAAAAAGAGCGATCGCTGGGGTTGGTCATCGATAAAATTCGTCAAACCCTAGACTTAAAGACTATCTTCCAAACGGCCGCCACAGAAATGCAGAAACTGTTAGGGGTGGAACATATCACCATCTATCAGTTTGATCCCAGTTATGGAGGAAAGTTTATTTTTGAATCGGAACCTGGGGACTTTGTTTCCTTGGCCGGGGTAACTTGGAACGATGACTATTTACAACAAACCCAAGGGGGAAGATTTAAAGAGAATCAACCCTGTATCATCGATGATATTCAACAAGATCATCGCTTTGCTGATTGTCATCTGCGAATGTTAGAGAGTTTTGGGGTGAGATCCTTAGCGATTGTGCCTCTGTTCCAAGGTCAGCAACTATGGGGACTGTTGGCGGGGTTTGAACATAGTCGTCCCAGACAGTGGCAAGATGAAGAAATTAACTTATTAAAACGAGTTGCCCATCATATTAGTGTGGCTTTGCAACAAAGCTTTCATGTTCGACAAATTCAAGAATATGGTCAAGAACAGGCGATGCTGGTGCAGCAAGAACGAACTTTATTGGAAGTGATTGATAAAATTCGTCGCACTTTAGATTTAGAGACAATTTTTCAAACCGCAGTCACAGAAATTCGTCATCTGTTAAAAGCAGATCGGGTATGTATTTTTCAGTTTGACCCTGACTCAGAGTTTGCCGTGGCAGAATTAATTTCCGAAGATGTCGCCTCTGGGTATTCTTCTGCTTTACAAGCAAAAGTAGAGGACCATTGCTTTGCTAAACATAAAGAACCCTATTATCAACAAGGTCATGTATTTACCATAAACGATCTCAGTCAGGCCCACTTACTCTCCTGTCACCGTCACATTTTAGAGCGGTTTCAAGTGAAAGCGAATATGGTCGCCCCTTTATTGATCGGAAATCAACTGTGGGGGTTACTGTGTATTCATCAATGTTCCGCTCCTCGTCAATGGAAACCTCTAGAAAAAGGGTTTATTATTAAAATAGCCACCCATCTCAGTGTGGCCATTCAACAAGCAGCTTTACTCAAAGACAGTCAGCAACGTGCGAGGATTCTTGAAAGGACATTAAAACAAGTCCAAATTCAAAAACAACATTTAGGTGAGGTCGCTAGCCAAGAAAAGGCTTTAGCGCGGGTGGTTGAGCGAATTCGTCAAAGTTTGAAGGTAGACTCTATTTTTGCCTCCACAACCGAGGAAGTGAGAGAGATGTTAAACTGCGATCGCGTGGTGGTGTATCGTTTTTGGGAAAATTGGGGAGGAGAATTTTTATATGAGTCCCTTGGAGAAGGATGGAAACCTTTGGTCGGTGATTCAGCAACCAAACCGATCTGGGAGGATACTTATCTTCAAGATACCCAAGGAGGGCGTTATCGTAACCAGGAAACCTTCTCACTCAGCGATATCGAGACAGCCGAGTTAACCCCTTGTCATCGAGAGCTTTTACAGCAATTCCAAGTTAAGGCGTTGCTGACAGTTCCTGTGTTTGTGGGGGATCAACTTTGGGGAATTTTGGGAGCGTATGACAATCAGAAACCGCGATATTGGTATAAACGGGAGGTGGAATTACTCAAACAAGTGGCTAACCAGTTAGGGGTTGCGGTTTATCAAAGCGAGTTACTGAGGCGAACTCAACAACAGTCAGAAACGCTGCACACTACATTAGCGGATCTCAATGCCATTGTTGATAATTTAGGGGATGGATTATTAGTGGTCGATATTTACGGTAAAATTACTCGCTACAACCCTAGTCTACTCTCCATGTTTAATATTACATCCTCATTATTAGGAAAGCAAGTTTTAGACATTTTTCCCCCTGAATTATCTCCTTTACTAGAAAGCAAAGAATTAAACAAACAAGAAGCAGTTACGGTAGAAATTCCTTTATCTAATAATCGCATTGGACAGGCATTGGCTAGTTGTATTATTAAAGAACAAGAAGAGACTAAGCCAGAATATCTTGGGGTTGTTATTTTAATTCGAGATATTACCAAAGAACGGGAAATAGAACGAATGCAACGGAATTTTTTGTCGATGGTTTCCCATGAGTTAAGAACTCCGTTGACTTCAATTGTTGGCTTTTCTTGTTTAATTAGAGATAAACTTCATGATGTAATTTTTCCCCAAATAAAACACCACGATAGCCAGACAAACAAAGCTGTTGATCGCATTAAACAAAACCTAGATATTGTGGTATCTGAAGGAGAAAGATTAACAAAGTTAGTTAACGACTTTTTGGACATGACAAAAATTAAATCAGGGAAAATAACGCTGAATTTATTTCCTGTTAAACCGAGTGTCATTTTGAGTTGGGCGATCGCTTCTAGTACCCCTTTATTTGACGCATCTTCTGTGGAGTTAATACAAGAGTTTTCCGAGGATTTACCAACTATTTTAGGGGATGAAGATCGCTTGATCCAAGTGTTTGTTAATTTGATTTCTAATGGCTTTAAATTTACAGAAACTGGGTTTGTCACCTGTCATGCTGAAGCAGATCACAACAATTTAGTGATTTCGATCACGGACACAGGTATTGGAATCGCAGAAGATGATTATAGTAAAGTGTTTGAACCGTTTCAACAAGTCGGTAATATTTTAACGAACAAACCAAAAGGAACGGGATTGGGTTTATCTATTTCTAAACAAATTATTGAACAACATGGAGGGAAAATTTGGTTTACTAGCGAACTAGGAAAGGGAAGCACATTTTTGGTTAGTTTACCCTTAGCAAAATAAAGTTTAGGTATTTAACCGAGTATAACCATTTTTGAATGTTAATGTAGAAGTTTAACTAAGGTTAAATTTAAGATTGATAAACCAAAAACATAACCAATATCTAATTGAGAAGAATCACAAATTTTCTTAATTAAGTAAAACAATTTTATAACTAAATAATACATAGTTGATATTGGGTTGTATTTGACTTCCTAGTATCTGTTTTTGCTATGTTTTTTCTAAAATTCATACCTTAAGTAATCTTATTTTTATCCTTAAACCTTAAGAAAATCTTGATCTTAAATTGTGAAAATGAAAAAAATTTTAATTGTTGATGATGAACCCAATATTATTATTTTAATGGAGCAAGTTTTAGAAGAATTAGAAAATGAAGGCGTTTTAATTTTAACAGCAAACGATGGACAAAAAGCATTAGAAATGATTCAAAAAGAAGAACCTGATTTAGTGTTTTTAGATGTAATGATGCCCCAAATTAGTGGACTAGAAGTGTGTGAAACAGTGAAAAAAGACCCTCATCTTTCCCATATTTATATTATCCTTCTAACAGCTAGGGGACAAAGCTTTGATGAGGAAAGCGGAATGAAAGCTGGGGCCGATCTTTACATCACAAAACCGTTTCGTCCTAAAGAAGTATTGCTAAAGTCTAAAGAAATTCTAGAAATTGATCAAGTATAATGAAAAGGAGTAGTTAGGCAATTTTAAGCCATTTCAGTATTGGTAACAGTTTTTAATACCCATTGTTCTCTGTATGCTATTGATGTCTGACTACTGATCTTACTCGTTCTTTGTCACCCTACTATTTCTTTGTCACCCTACTATGATTCAGGTTAAATTAAAAAAGTTACTCAGAAAACATGAGCTTAATTCGTTATTAGAGAATTTCACCAAGACATTTAATCTATCATTTTTTATTAGTGATACTCAAGAAAATATAGTGTGGGGTAATTGTAATCACAGTTTTGATTATCATTATCCTATTATGATCAATCAGCAAATTCTAGGTCAGGTTAATGGTGAAACCGATAAGATTAACGCAATTTCTCAAATGTTAAATTATATTGTTAACAAAGAATTTGAAAAAAAACTATTAGCTGCTGATACATTAGAAAAATATGAGGAAATCAACTTTTTATCTGATATTTCTCATCAACTTTCAAGGTGTTTTACCTTTGAGGATCTCATGGAAGTTGTCACAAAAGAAACGAATAAATTGCTCAAAAGTTCGCAAATTTCTGTTAAGTTATTAAACAAAAAAGGAGAGTTAAATATTTTTTCATATTCATATCAAGAAAAAGAGTTAAAAAAAACCCAAGGAAGCATTGAAAGTATTAGTGGTTATGTCTTACGTTCTGGAAAAGCAGAAATTGTCAATAATGTTCATAAAGATTCTCGATATATTTCTCAAAATAGTAATATAAAGTCCCTTATTTGTGCGCCATTAAAAGTACAAAATAAAACCATTGGAGTTATCAAAGTTAGTCACCATGAATTGGTTAAATATACCAGCGAACAATTGAAATTATTTACCTCCCTCACTTCTCAAGTCGCTATTGCCATTCAAAACAGCCAATACTATGATCAACTAATAGAATATTCTCAAACCTTAGAACAAAAAGTTATGGAACGAACCGAAGCTTTAGAACAGTCTAAAAAAGAGTTAGAAGCATCTAATCAAGCGTTAGAGAAAGCTAAAGAAAAATTAGAATATTTAGCTACAGTTGATGAACTAACGCAAATATATAATCGACGTTACTTTAATGAATATTTAGAGCGAGAATGGCGAAGATTAGCAAGAGAAAGAAAGTTTATTTCTTTAATCATATGTGATGTAGATTACTTTAAACTTTATAATGATTATTATCATCACCAAGCTGGGGATCAGTGTTTATATAAAGTAGCTCAATGTCTGAAAAATTTAGTCAAAAGACCAACAGATTTAGTCGCACGGTTTGGAGGAGAAGAGTTTGTCATTATTCTTTCTAATACTAACCGTTTGGGTGCGGAAAAAGTAGCAGAGAAACTCTGTAAAGCGATTGAAGCTTTAGAGATTCCTCACTATTATTCTGAGTGTAGTTCTCATGTTACGGTTAGTTTAGGGATTGCTACTACCATACCTACCTCACAATTTTCTCCTCAAAAGTTAATTAAAGCTGCTGATAAAGCACTGTATGAAGCTAAAAATATGGGAAGAAATGGTTTTTGTGTTGCTGAGTTCCGTCCACAGATTATCTAAGATTTTGGCCAGACTTTTTTCTGATTAATGGGTTGTTCTTCTCTTGGGGGAACAGTTCTTTCTTCCATAAAGTAAATTTCTAGACTTTCTAACTGTTGATCAGCAGAATGGTTACTATTCCATTCTCGAATTAAGTAGTCAACAAAATGAGGATAAAGTTTTTGTCCAATGGCACGATTAAGGTTAATATAATAGACACGCCATTGAATAGTTTGATAGCGTTGTCGACGTTGTTTTAAAGTGGGTTTGTCCCAAGAAATGGGACTATTTTTATCAAGAAGATTAACCGTTTTTCCATTGTTTAATTTTCCAATAATAACGTGCCATCCGTCGTCTCTAGGAGGTGCCGGTGCAAAAATACTCCAAGATTGATCTAAACGAGTTAAGTAACCAATAATATTAATATGTTGAAAAGTGCGACGATTGAGAAAATTACGGGTCGATAAAATCCAATCTTTTTTATTATTATTACGATAGGCTTTGTTACGGGAAACTGTTTGATCGACAAACCCTTTTAAATTCCAAATGGTTGTTAAAAATAATAATAATAAGACAACTAAATTAAAAGGAGAAGAAGACTGGATAGTTAAAGGACGAAACTTAAAGGGTTTTGTGAATTTTCCAGCAACTTTTCGATTAGAAGCAATGATTTGATAAAATTTTGTTCCCCCATTCATGATCGGTTTCCAACGTAATAAAGGTTCTAAGAAAGATAAAATGGGAGAGAGACTTACCACATAAGCAATCGCTTCAAATTTATAATGACGATTTTCTTGCCAATCTACCACAACCCAAGAATTTTTTTCTAACATATCTTCATAGATGGATTCGTAGTCTTGTGCCTCTAATAAGGGAGTTCCTGGTAAGATTAATAGGGTACGAATTCCATGAACCACTTTCTTACAAAAACCACAATCTTTATCATAGTAAATAGTTAATCCTTGCCGAGATTTAGTGGTAATTTTTTCTTGTGCTTTATCCCAAACTTCTGTGGGTAATAATGCCAACCAATTAAAGATACTAAGATAACTTAAAACCCCAATTGCAAAACATAATTCAAAGCCAATATGTAAGAGAATAAAAGAAATAATAGCGAGACAACGAAAGAAGCTAGTACGAAAAGGAATAAAAATTAAAAAAGGTCCAATCCATTCAAAAATTAATGCACCAAAGGTGAGTAGTTGTAAAATAGGAAGAGGAAAACCTAATAGAAAATGACCAAATTCAGTGGCATATTGATCAAAATGAAGAGAATAATAAACTGCATCTCCATCAGGCCACCAGATTTCACTTTTTGTCTTATAAGCTGCTGACCAAGTATAAATAAATATTAGTTGTACCATAAAGGCCAATGTGGCTGCATTCATAACCTTTTTTGGTAACGGTTTCGGGTTAGAATTTAAGGCACTATCGATAGAATAAGCACAACCTAAGGGCAAAAAGATAGACCAAAAAAGCATCGCTCTTAAAACATCATCCCCTGCAAAAATCAAAGCAGGATTACGATTTTGGAGAGAAATATTTAACGCCCAAACAGCAATAACAGCTAGTCTTGTACGATAGCCAACTAATAAAAGTAAACAAAGAAGAAAGGCAATTATAAATAAAAAAACTTGAAAAAATAAACTACCATTCAGCAAATTAAATGACCAATACCAAGGATGAAGTAAAGAATCAGGTGCCGGTTTAAGGGCAATAAAAGAAGCAAATAAGTTAGAATGTAAGGCTTCTCTAGGAAGTAATCCTTGATCCGTATAATGAGCAGAAACTGCCTTAAAACGACTGAATAAATCAGCCATAACGACTAAGGCTAAACCGATCCGAAAAACAGCAAGCGATCGCAAATCTAAGCCAAAAATATTAGTTAATTTTGATAACTTTTCTTGATTCATATTGACTATTAAATTTTATTATAAAAATTGTTTAGGTAACTATTCACTGTTCACTGTTAACTGTACTAATAACTGGTTTTAATTGTTCGGCTAATTGTTCTGATCTCAGTTGTCTCGCTTCAAAAATGAGGTGATGATGGGTATCAGCAAATAAACTAGAATCCGTCTTCAGATTATAATCATTTGTATCATAAACAAGAGGAGCAATTTTGCTTAATTTTTTGGTGATATCCTCCATATTTGATAAGGTTTTCTCATCGTGACTGGCGTAAACCCAAGGCAAAGATAAAATTAAAGTAGCATCTTTTGCCTCGACTTCTTGACGAAATTGTTTAATACGTTGGACTGCATGAGGAGAAATGGATTGATGAATTTTCCATTGCCACCATTTTCCTTGACGATATTTAACCGTACTGGGATCACCTCTTTGGGTTAATGGATCAGAATAATAACCTGTAAAACGGCCTTTTTCCACTACATCAACCGCAGATTTGATGATAGGCCTGAGACTCGGAACTCCCTGCATCCAAATGGTTTCCACTAACTGTTGAGGAGGAACCCCACCCAGTCCGGGTCTTCCGATGGCAACCCCAAAAGGGGCCGAACGTTCCAGCAAACCATCTTGATCAAGTAAGATAAGGTCTTCAGGAATCAACAGAACTATGTCTCCTGGACGCACCGCTTTGAGAATACTCGGTAAGATAACATTTAAACCCACCGGGCCGTCTAATCCCATGTTGAGGACAGGGATACCTAGCTTTTGTGATAAAACATCGGAGTCCAGGGAATGATGGGCCCCAGAACCGCCTAAAATCAATAATCGAGGAGAATCTTTAACTTGCGCTGCTAGGGACATTTTTTCAAAATACATCCCCCGTAACCAGCTTAATTCACCGCCATAATAAACATTATAGACAAACCCCAATGACCAAGCTGCCGTCGCTGCGATCGCCCAAGGAGCTAATTTCCAAAGTTTCTGCATAATCCTTTAACATGGTATAACATTGTCTCAGTTTAGCTAATAAAGCCATTTCATAAAAATGATTAGATATGGATTATCTTGGTTTATTATAGGTGCTGGTGTCGTTTTTTCTTTGTATTTATTGGGACAAGTTCCTGAAGGGGTTTATTTTAGTGGGGATGGTGGCCTTAAAGCTTTATTAGCGCAACAATTAAGTGAGGGAATTTTTCGCATTGATTTAATCACTCCTGATGCTGAGTGGGTTGGTCAACTTTGGCAGGATGGGTTATATCCTTATGAAGAACCGTTTGTTTATTATTTGAATGATCGTTATTATATTACCTTTCCTTATCCGTTTTCTTTAATTACTGCCCCTTTTTATACCTTGTTGGGTGAACGGGGTTTATATGTTATTCCTGTGGTTTCTACCTGGTTGATTTGGATTGGTTTTAATGTTTATTGTCGTTATTTAAAATTGAGTCATTTGCAGCAATGTTTAGCTGTCTTTCTCTTGATTTTTGCTTCTAATTTGACTTTATACAGTGGAATGTATTGGGAACATACTTTAGCAGTTCTCTTTTGTTTAATTGGTATGATGATTTTACTCATTCCCAGAGAATTAGTGACCATAAAAGAAGCAATTTTAAGTGGTTTTTTTGTTGGTTTATCTGCTTGGATACGCTCAGAATTTTTGGCGATGATTGCTACTTTAACTTTTCTAGTTGGAGTGATGATAATTGTCCGATTATTTTCTGATCTGAACTCAGAAAATGATGTTGATTTGGCCAAGAAACTGAAGTTAGATAAACTCTTATATTTGGGTGATAAGGGCTGGATTTTTATTCTCACTATGTATGCTACTGTTAGCTTGTTTTTTATTACTAATAAATTAATCTATGGTCATTTTTTAGGAATTCATGCCTTACAAATTGTCGAAGAATTTTCTATAATTAGACGGTTAACGGAAGCTTGGGAGAGTTTTCTGGAAATTATTGTTACCTTTTTTGAGTATTTTCCTGTTGCTTGTTTTTCTTTACTTTACTTATTATTATTTCTCATCACAAAAAGCTTTCAAGAAAAAACCGCTAAAATTATTTTGGTTGCTCTAATTATCTTTTCCTTAATTACCAGTGTTTATTGGTTTAATACTCATGGGTTAGACGAAATTAAACTTTTTGTTAAACTTTATGGTGTTGTGATTATCTTGTCAGCAATTTGGCTATTTTTAACTTGGAAGGAAGAGATTAATATAACCCAAAGAATGGCTTTAGTTTATGTGATTGGTTTATTATTTACTGCGGGAGTTGCTTTATTAGTAGATTCTGGTTCAGATGAAATTGCAGTAGGAGGAAAACAATGGGGACAGAGATATCTACTCATTTTGCTTCCTTTTTTCTCAATTATAATTGTTCAACAATTGCAAGTTTTTCTAAACAATTCAAAATCCATCCTTAAATATTATACAATTTTCTTATTTTCCATATTTGTGATGATTGGATTATATAAAAATATTTATTTAGGCACTACCTCTTTTCAGAAAACCCATCAAGGAGTTTCTTCAGCTATTGAATTTTTAGCCAACGATTCTCGTCAAGTCGTGGTTGTTTCTCATCAATACGCAGCACAAATATTAGAGTCTCCATTGAGAAAAGATAAACTATTTTTTCGTGTCGATAAACCAGAAAATTTAATTAAGCTAGGTCAAACATTAATCAAGAATAATCAAGCAGATTTTATTTATGTTTGTTATCCTTTCCGTAAATGTGAAATTCCCGATTCTCCATCTAAAGCATTCACATTAGAAGATAAGAGTAAGTCTGTTTTTCAGGTTCAATTTAATTCTTTGGGGAAAAAAGGCAAATATACCATCTATGAAGCAAAAGTGATAGCTCAAAATTAAGTTAATTAAGATAAAATTGCTCACTTAATTCGACATTAACCAAACAAGCTGATACAATTTAAAATTGAACCTAGTTTTTTTCTCATTCCATTAAACTTAATATCATGATTCAACAAACCAATACTCAAACCATGATCGAAGAAATTACTTACAATGGTCAAGTATTAGCCATTATTCTTCCCTCTGAGTTTCGTCAACCAGGAATTCATTTTTTTACCCCGGATAGTTATTCTCAGCAACTCGCTTATATGAGACACCCAGAAGGAAAAATTATTAAACCTCACATTCATAAACAAGTTCGTCGAGAAGTTTTTTATACCCAAGAAGTGTTATTAATTAAAAAAGGAAAACTGCGGGTTGATTTTTACAACGATGATCGAGATTATTTAGAAAGTCGTATCTTAAAAGCAGGGGATGTTATTCTTTTAATTAAAGGGGGTCATGGTTTTGAAGTATTAGAAGAATTAGAAATGATTGAAGTTAAACAAGGTCCTTATGTTGGGGATAATGACAAAGTTCGTTTTTCAGGTATTGATGGAAGTCAAGCCGATGTAAAATAAAAACTGAAATTAGCTCAATAAGAATTCATTGTTAAAATACAACTATTATGGCAGACTTTATCCCTGTTAATGAACCTTTACTCGATGGTAATGAGAAACAATATTTGAACGAATGTATTGACACCGGCTGGATTTCTTCAGAAGGTCCTTTTGTCAAAAAATTTGAAGCAGAATTTGCTCAAACTGTCGGAAGAAAACACGCAATTACTGTCTGTAATGGTTCGGTTGCTTTAGATGCTGCGGTAGTTGCCTTAGATATCCAAGCAGGAGATGAGGTCATCTTACCAACCTTTACCATTATATCCTGTGGTGCAGCCATTGTCAGGGCAGGTGGTGTTCCTGTAGTGGTAGACTGTGATCCTATCACCTGGAATATGGATGTTCGCCAAATAGAAGCAAAAATTACCCCTAAGACAAAAGCTATCATGGTGGTTCATATTTACGGCCTACCAGTAGATATGAACCCGGTGTTAGAAATTGCTAATAAATATGGCTTAAAAATTATCGAAGATGCAGCAGAAATGCACGGACAAACCTACAGGGGTAAACCTTGCGGTAGTTTTGGAGATATTAGTACCTTTAGCTTTTATCCTAACAAGCACGTTACTACAGGGGAAGGGGGAATGATTGTCACCGATGATGATAGTTTAGCCCAAAAATGTCGGTCTTTACGAAATCTTTGTTTTCAACCCCAAAGACGCTTTATTCATGAAGAGTTAGGTTGGAATTTTCGCTTTACTAACTTACAAGCTGCGGTTGGTTTGGCCCAATTAGAAAGGTTACCAGAATTTGTGCAAAAAAAGCGAAAAATGGGGGCTATTTATACCGAACTTTTATCAGAGGTTTCTCAATTAGACTTACCCTTAGTTAAAACGGATTATGCTGATAGTATTTATTGGGTTTATGGGATGGTTTTAAAAGATCAAGTTCCCTTTGATGCAGCAGAAGCAATGCAACGCTTACGAGAGAGAAAAATAGGAACTCGTCCCTTTTTCTGGGGAATGCACGAACAACCCGTATTTCATAAAATGGGATTATTAAAAGATGTTTCTTGTCCAGTAGCAGAAAGATTATCCCGTCGTGGTTTTTATATTCCCAGTGGGTTAGCTTTAACAGAAGAACAAATGAAACAAGTGGTAATAGCTGTTAAAGAAGTGTTTAAATAAAGTTAGTTAAATAGATAGTAGTCATGGTACAAACGCCCTCTAAAAGTTTGACCTTAGCGGAGTTTCTGCAACTACCAGAAACGAAACCCGCAAGAGAATATATTGATGGTCAAATTATTGATAAACCTATGCCACAAGGAAAACATAGTGCCATTCAAGGAGAATTTATAGCTACCATTAATGCTATCATGAAACCGAAACGTATCGCCAGGGCTTTTCCTGAATTGCGTTGTACTTTTGGCGATCGCTCAATTGTTCCTGATATTGTGGTCGTTACTTGGGATCATATTCCTCGTGATGAAAACGGAGAAATTGCTAATATCTTTTCCATCGCACCAGATTGGACAATTGAGATTTTATCACCGGATCAAAGTCAAACCAAAGTAACTAAAA
The DNA here is from genome assembly GCA_030065735.1 of Crocosphaera sp. Classification (GTDB taxonomy): domain Bacteria; phylum Cyanobacteriota; class Cyanobacteriia; order Cyanobacteriales; family Microcystaceae; genus Crocosphaera. Next base: position 17,264 of record JASJDD010000012.1, on the reverse strand, counting down.
ATATTCTACATTGTCTCAAGTATGGCACACAAATGGGTTGGTTAATTGATCCTAGTGAGCAAACCATATTTATTTATCATCCCAAACAAGCAACAGAAGTATTTGATAAACTAGATTTAAGACTCCCGATGCCATCTTTTGCTCAAGAAATAAACCTTACCGTTAAAGATGTGTTTGCTTGGTTATTAGAATAAAACTAGCAAAATTTATGTTATTAAACTTAAAACAATTAGAAATACCTCCCGGCGATCGCTTAATATTAACTGCCTTAAAATGTCAAGATTATGAGCAAATTTTAGAAGAATTAGGAGAACATCGATCCCTTCTTTTATCTTATAGTCGGGGAACTTTAGAAATTATGACCCCTTTATTTATTCATGAAAATACTAAGGTTTTGATAGGAGATTTTAACCTAAGTTTTCTGCTTAATCCAACCAGACACATAACTTGTATTACTATTATCAGTATTTTTATAAAAAAGTTCATACCATATTTTATCATTTGCAAGAGATTTAACTTCGTTTTTTACAAATAGTTTATCTTTTTGATTTGTTCCAAATAGTCTATTACGTAGTCCATTATTTTTATTTTCTTTACGTAATAATTTTTGCTCTTCCTGATTACAAGTATCATATTTCTTCGGTGTAGTATTAGAGATATGTTTTTGATTAGGTATTAACTTTCTATCATTATCATTGATTGTTGGATAATAAACTAAAGGTGAAGTACATTCTAAATCTTTAATGGTTAGTTCACTCTCTAATGAATCAGGTTCCACAAATATCTTGGAACCATTGATTATAATATTAGAATCCGTTTGTGGTTGTTTTTTTTGCTCATTTTCTACAAGAACATTAACATTATTTATTGTTACTTTAATATTATTTTTTGCTTCTGTCTTTTTGGATTTTTCCGAATTTTTATTAACTTTAAATTCTAGTATTGCTGTTTTCTCATCTTTATTAACTTTAGCTATTACTTGATTATATCCTAGTATTTTAGGCTTACTACTTATATAAGTATATATTGTTTCTTTACTTTGACCTGAATTTTTGATAGTTCTTTTAACTTTTCCTTTTTTGATTTCTACAATTTGTGTATTTTCATTGTAAAGGTTCATAAAAAAAGTATCTTTATCATTATCATGACGAAATATTTTGACTGAATAATCATAATTTTTACCATTAGTTTGTTGATTTTGATTAACTTCAAATCGTAAAACAGTTTGAAAAGAAGCTTCTACATCACATCCAGGATTAAATTCTTCTTGAATATATGTAGCATTGGGAGCAAAGTCTTTAGAGATTTTGGATACACTATAGTTATCTTGCAAAAATGGGGTAATATCTTTTTTACCACCATTCAAACAACTATTTTGTTTTTTAGATAAAATAACATAATTTTTATCTAATTCTTCTAAAATTACCAGTTTTTTAGTTTTACAGTTGATAGGTTTTGTACTTTCATCGAAATCTAGACAAGCTTTATTCTCTAGGTTTTTCTCAAACAGTTGTATTTGATTTGGATCTATTTTATCTGACTGAAATATTAATTGTATTTCTTGTGGATAACCACCACCAAAAGTACCTGTTATTAAAGGATATAGTTGACGAGAATAGTTTTGCGTTAACACACTAATAATTATAATAAACAAAAAAACTGTTAACAAAAAAAACAATTTTTTAAACGATCCAGAGGGGAGAGCAATATAGCTCCTATATAATAATAAAAAATTGAATAAACTCAAAGATTGAGTCCAAAACCAACCTAAGTTTAATGTGAAATTATTTATTTCTCCTGAAAAGAGACTCCCTATATCTTGAACTTGGAAAAACTCCATTAACCAATGAAATAATCCAATATATGAAACCAATACACCAAGGAAACCGAAAATTAACCCTACTATGGTGAATGAAGATGTTAATGATACCAGAAAACTTTGAATTACTAAAAAAGCACATGGTACCAGCAAAATGACTAAGAAAATAACACCTGTACTTACGTAACGAAATGACAAAACTTGGATTTGGTTTACCCCATAAGTAGATAAGTGAAATCTTACAATTAAAAAACCCAAAACATAACACACTGTTCCTATAAATGCTGAAGTGGGAATCAAATTAGAAAGACTAGGAGTAGGAGGAGAGGGAGGAGGGGGAAGAGGGGGAGGAGGAGGAGGAGGAAGAGGGGGAAAAACTACCATACTGGGTTGGAGATATATAGAATTTGTTAAAACTCTTAGGAGAGTAACAAAAGAAAAAGAGGAAAATATTATTTTTTTCCGAAGGAGAAAGCACTTGTAATTATTTTCTGGAAGAAAGTTTCACGATATTTTTCACTGGTTATAAACCAAAGAGGCCACAAAACTGTTAATTGAAGTTTAGTGTATGTATCTTTATTATAAGTAGTAGCATAATCATAATTATCCCACAAAAATTTACCTATACCTCCATATAACACTAACAACAAAAACAATAACACACGTATATCCATTTCGATACCTTCTCTAGCAAAGAACAATTAATGGTTAACCAACCTATCTCGATTATATTTCGCTAATAAGAAAATCATAACATGATCATTATGAAACTTAACTATACGATTATTTCTTGAGAGAGATAAGGATAACCATCGCTTATCCTATCATCTTAACACTTAATGAATATCATCTAACCCTGGTTTTTGAACAGATTAAACTTTTCTTTTATTCAACTTCCGCAACCAAAATCCTCCCATAACTGCAATGGTTAATGATACAAACCCAGTAGTAGATTGTAGTAGTAAAAAGCCGCCAATGGCGAACATACTACCAAACATCACTAAAATAGCTGCTAATACTTTTAAGATATCATTGCTTAAATTTTGTGCTGGTTCTAACCCGGTTTTGTATTGTTGATATTGCCAACCTATTCCCCCAGGACGAACCCGAGTATAAAAACTTAACAGGGTTTCTTCATCTTCAGGAGGGGTTAAATACATAACAGTTATCCATACCAACGCAGTCAGCACAGAAATTCCCAGTAACCGCCAACCAAAGTCAGGGAAAATGTTATTAATCTCAGGATTAATAGTAGTAATTAAACCTATAAAAAATCCTGCAATCATGGCTGATAACTCAGCAGCAGCATTAATTCGCCACCAAAACCAACGTAAAATTAATACCAGTCCAGGACCCGTTCCAATGGCAATCACTAAACGAAAGACAGTCCGAACATCCGTCGCATAAAAAGCAGCAATTGATCCTAAAATAGTCACTAAAACTGATGCTAATCTCACCGCATTCGTTAACTCTTGATCCGAAGCTTGAGGGCGAAAAAAACGACGGTATAAATCATTAGTTAAATAGGAAGCACCCCAATTAATTGATGTAGAAATGGTACTCATAAAAGCAGCAATTAAAGAAGCTACCACTAACCCTAAAACCACCGAAGGTAAATAGGTTAACATTAAAGTAGGATAAGCCAGTTCAGCATCTTCTAAATTCGGTAATAAAACCATCGCTGCTAATGCGGTAATAATCCATGGCCAAGTCCTAACAATGTAGTGAAGAATGTTAAAAAACCAAGTGGCTTTTTCTGCTTCTTTTTTGGCAGCTTCTTCTGTTTCTCCTTTTACTGCTAACAATCGTTGCACAAATTCGCCACCTCCATCACTACGACGAAATGACCACCATTGAACGAAAATATAAGCCGAAAATGTGGTCGCTGTGATGCCAGCAGCATCATTCCAAGTAAAGCTTAAACCCCCATTATTCGTAATAGGAATAAACGATAAAACATCAAAATTAGTTATTTCTTGAACATTAGGGATTAATTGGTGCATTCCTCCCGCATCACTCACCGCAATAATCGCCACTAACATGGCCCCAAACAGTCCCAAGAAAAATTGAAAAAAGTCGGTAACAACCACACCCCAAAGTCCCGAAACCCCTGTATAAATAAGAACAAATACACTTAAAGCAATCACTGTCCACAGTTTGGTCGCTTCTCCGGGAGAGAACCCCAAACTTTGCCATAAATTCAAAGCATCTACCACCTTAACCATCGCTAACATGGCGTAACCAATACCGATACAATTGATAGGAACCGCGAATAAAAAGGCTTTGGTTCCCCGTAAAATGGCTGCTGTGGAGCCACTGTAACGCAATTCTGTTAATTCAGCGTCCGTGACCATTTCCGACCGTCTCCACAGCCCTGCAAAGACGTAAATGAGAACAATATGGGCAATGCCAAAACTCCACCATTCCCAGTTTCCTGCAATTCCCCTAGAGGCCACAACACCGCAAATATACAAAGGAGTGTCAATAGAAAACGTGGTGGCGGCCATACTGGTTCCGGCTAACCACCAAGGAAGATTTCTTCCAGCAAGGAGGTTATTAACTAGACTTTTGGGTTCGTCGTCTTCATCATAAGTATCACTCTCTTGGTGGGACAACAATAACCCCAAAGCCATTGTCCCAAAAAGATAAATTAAGATAATAATCCAATCAATAAGCTGCATGGTTTAAATTTAGGTTATTTTATTTAAAGTTTGGTTGTGAGGATTTTCTGTGTTAAAACTTCAGTCGTCTAAACAGTGGATAAATCAGTTATCCCAAGTCAATGATTGGGTATTGTTAGGGTTATGGATGATTATTGGTGGGATTCTCCGCTTTACAAATTTGGCCGCTAAACCCCCTTGGACTGATGAATTTGCCACAATGGTGTTTAGTTTAGGAAATGATTTTCGGTCAGTTCCTTTGAATCAGGTTATTTCATTGGATACCCTTTTGCAACCACTTCGTGTTAATGGGGACGCAGGAATTAGTGATGTTGTTTCTTTATTGCTGCAAGAAGATAATCATCCTCCTTTGTATTTTGTTTTAGTTCATTTATGGGTTAAGTTATTTCAAACTGCGGGGGAATATGTAAATGTTGAAGTCATGCGATCGCTTCCTGCTTTATTGGGTATTTTATCAATTGCTGGGGTTTATTTTTTAGGAAAAATTGCTTTTCGTTCTCGGTTAGTAGGACAAATTAGTGCCAGTTTAATGGCCGTTTCTCCTTTTGGTATTTTCTTGGCGCAAGAAGCCCGTCATTACACATTAAGCATTTTATTTGTGATTGCTTCTTTACTCTGTTTAATCCTTACTCTCAGACATCTTTATCAGCAATCAATTATTCCCCTATGGTTAGTATTTACCTGGATATTAGTCAATAGTTTGGGTTTATCAGTTCATTATTTTTTTGTTTTAACCTTAATTTCAGAAGCCATAACTTTAGGGATTTTTATTTATGCTAAATTTAAACACAATTTATCCCAGTTCAACCAACGAAATTTAGTTCGTATTTTATCCGTTATTTTCGGAACATCAACCACTGGTTTATTGTGGATGTTTTTAGTGATTCCTCAAGGCTACGGTAATAACATGATCACTTGGATTCATCCGTTAAGTCATATTTTATACGCCATTAGTCCTCCATTCCAATTATTAGCGGTTTGGGTTCCTATGATTTCTTTATTACCAGTGGAATCTTCTTCTATTCCTATCGTTATTCTTTCTGGTTTAATTTTAATCTTATTCTTTATTTGGTTAATTCCTTATAGCATTAGAGGGATAAAAAAAGGATTAAACTCGAATCAATTTCGTCTCTCACTGTTAATTTTAATGACATTTTTCAGTGGCGTTATTACTTTATTTCTTATCATTACTTATGTTATCGGAGTTGATTTAACTCGCGCTGCACGCTATAGTTTTACTTACTTTCCTGCCGTCATAGTTTTAGTGGGAGCAAGTTTAGCTATTTTGTGGAATGAAATTAAATCAGAAAATAGGAAACTACAACAACAAAAAACCATAAATCCTTTAATTTTACTGAGGAAATTATATAATCAATTAAACTGTAATGGTCAATTGGCGTTTTATGCTGTTTGGTTTATGGGGTTTTTGGGCGCAATTACTGTTCTGATGAATTTAGGCTACCAAAAATATTATCGTCCTGAACAATTAATATCAGTTATTAATGAAAATTCATCTCAACCTGTTCTCATTGCCACCACTCACAAAAGTTTAGTTCAAGTAGGAGAAATGATGGGAATAGGATTAGAATTAAAGAGCGCAGGAGGCAGAAGGCAAGAGGTAGAAGGGATATTTAAACAAAATAATGATAATCAATTAGAAAATATTTCCTTTTTATTAATCAATCAAACCAAAAATAATGATCCACAATCAACTAAGAATCTCAAAGAAACAGTGAATAATCTATCTAAACCTTTGGAAGTGTGGGCAGTCAATTTCAATGCAGAAATTGAGCTAAATAATTGTATTGTTGATACCCAAAAATATCCCTACATTGATGGTTATGGATATAAAAGATATATGTGTAACTAATTAACTTTAATTGTGTTCTCAAATACTTAAGAAGTTATTAACATTTATTAATAGTTATTAACAGTTTTATTACCTAATATAAACGTAAATTAAGAAACTGTAATGACTTAAAAAAAATCTGAAAATAACTTCGATTGGCTCAAAAGTTGTATTAGAACAAAGACAAGTAATTAACAATTTGAGTCAATCCATGAAAACAAAACTAATTAGCAGAATTACAGCAGGAATCCTTGGACTCGCATCAGCTACCAGTTTAGGAATGGTTCAAGAAGCCCAAGCCGGAACTGTAAGTGCTATAGTAGATTTTTCAGTTGACGATGCCAGCTTAGAATTAAACACCGCCGACGGTACTACCAGTATTATCCCTCTATTATTTAACACTATAAATGGATCTGCTTTGGTCGGGCCTTTCCCCGGCAAGTCTGGAACCTCAGACAGTGATGTGTATGCAGGAGGGCCAATACAGTGTCCTGTTGATCTAGAGAATTCTGCTTCAGCAAATATTTCTGAACTTGGTCGCACTGGCTCTACTGACGTTGGCTCAGGCGTTAACTGTCTCACCAATGGCGGAAACACATTTGCCTTTGCTACCACCATTCTCGAAGGCGACAATCTTTCATCCAACGGTATCGCTGCTTACAATATTTTTACTGAGGGGTTTACTGTTCAAGCCGGTGATGTGCTTGACTTAGATGGTCTATTTACATTGTTTCTTGGGGCGGAGATTACAGAATTTACCCCAGGAGAGATGAAAACTGCTTCTGCGGAGTTCCTTGGTACCTACGAGATTTTGTTTAATGGCGAGCCACTTATTCCAGGACCACCACCAATCGACTTTGAAGTAACTCTCATGAATGAAAATGGTCTGGAGACAATTTTTCTTGAACTGATTGATTTTGATGAGTTACCAGGGGGTGTTGATGTCATCTTTCCAGAAAGTGGTATAGCAGAAATCCAGTTCGCTGTAAGTTCACAGGTCAGTGCTAGTATTATGCGAACCGCTCCCGAACCTTCTGCTATCATTAGTTTAACGACAGTGGGCATCGCTGCATTAGTTTCTCGGAATAAACGGAAAAACAGTGCTAAGTAGTATAATTCCTAGCAATTTTTGATAAATTGTCAATATAACTAAGTTAAAGGCAAGTTTATCTGGGATAGGTAAACTTGTTTTTTAAGGAAAGTTCATGGAAACTTAGACTGACTCGGTTTTCACCCATTTGTTGCTGAATATTAACTTTTGTTAAAATTATCAGAAAAATGCAAAAGAGCTTGAAAATTTGTAATTTTTCTATTAAAAATAAAGACACTAAATTAATCATTCAAGTCAACTATGAAAACAAAACCCATTAGCCGAATTAGCGCAGCAATCCTTGGACTCGCATCGTTTGCTACTTTAGGGGTAGCACAAGAAGCTCAAGCAGGAACTGTTACATCATCCTCTACTGTTGCGTTCGAGGATGTAACCCTTACCCTAAATGGAGATAGTGTTGTAGAGCTATTTTTCGATACTGTCAACGGAACTTCATTTGTAGACCTAGACGGAAACAGTGATGATGATTTGTTTGCATCAGGCCCTCTTCAATGTCCAAATTCCCTAACCGGTTCAGCTAGTGCAACTGTCCCCAATGGTGTCTCCAATTCAGGAGCCACCGTTGATTGTACGACTGATTTCGTAGACACATCTAATTTTGCTGAAACTGAGATGACAGGTAACCAAGGTCAAGCCAACGCTCTTGGTGCTTACACCATCTTTAGCGACGATATTCCTGTTGTTGCAGGTGATGTCCTTGACTTAACTGGTATTTTGAACGCCACAGTTGTCGCAGAGATTGAAGGTTGGAGTCCAGGAGAGACAAAAACAGCTGCTGCTGATTTTCTTGGAACCTATGAGATTTTTCTCGATGACGAATTAGTTTTTAGCGGACCAGCATTGGACTTAGCAGTAGCTCTCGTTAATGAAAATGGAATAGAAACGGATTCTATCGTCGACTTCCCCCTTGATGGTTTCGATTACGAGTTTGAAGATAGTGGTAATGCAAGCATTCAGTTCTCTGCCCGTGAACAAGCGAGTAGTAGCATTGTGCGAGGAGTTCCTGAACCTTCTGCTGTTATTAGTTTAGCTGTTGTGGGTGTTGGTGCATTAGTTTCTCGCAATAAGCGCAAAAACAGTGCCAAGTAGTGTACTTCCTGACAATTTTTTATAAATCGTGAATATAATTAAGTTAAAGGCAAGTTTATCTGGAATAGGTAAACTTGTTTTTTACTGAGAATTATCTCATTCAATAATTTGAGGTGGTATAGCATTACTCACATCTTGCATCAGAACAAAAGTACTTAATTATACCAAATCCGGTTCCGGGACCCATCTTATCCTTGAGAAGAGGCAGGGGGCAGAAGGCAGGAGGCAGGAGGGAAGAAAAAACATTAAAAATAAGGTGATTTAATTTTTAAATGCCTTATTATTGATAATTTTACGCTTATGCTAGGTATTAAACCTCCTGCCTCGGAGCCTTTCAACTCCTGCCTCACACAAAATTAGGATTAAGTTTGAAGGTGCAAGATGTCAGATTACGCATTATGGTTAGGAAATTTATAAAATTGCAAAACCTTGTAGGCCGATGCACTGCCCACCTTACAGGAATGTCATAATCTTTCTTCGATAACAATTATTAAGTGATCAGGTACAATTAACGATTAAGAAAAGTTCACACAGCAGAGAAATAAATCTTAGATTTAATGGGGTCAGGAACCATTGTTTTATCCCCTTCTTGCCAATCTGCAGGACAAACTTCTTCGGGATTACTTTGAACGTGTTGTATGGCTTTGAGGGTGCGTAGGGTTTCAGTTACACTACGACCAAAGGAAAGATTATTGATGGTTGCGTGTTGAATAATTCCTTCTTTATCGATAATAAATAAGCCCCGTAAAGCTACCCCAGACTCAGGATCAAGTATATTATAGGCAGTGCTAATTTCTTTTTTGAGGTCAGAGACTAAAGGATAGGCGATGTCTCCTACTCCTCCTTCGGTGCGAGGGGTTTGAATCCAGGCCAGATGAGAAAATTCACTATCCACAGAAACCGCTAAAATTTCTGTGTTAATCTTAGCAAATTCTTCGTAGCGATCGCTAAAGGCGATGACTTCAGTGGGGCAAACAAAGGTAAAATCCAAGGGATAGAAAAAGAGGACAACATATTTGCCACGGTAACTAGACAGCTTTTTGGTCTGAAATTCTTGATCAATAACGACTGTTGCTGCAAAATCAGGTGCAACTTGTCCAACTCGCAAGCATCCTTCTATGGTCATCGTTTAGTCTCCAAAAATCAAATAACGGTGAAACCCGTCAGGATTGATGTCCTGCTACAAATTTATCACAATTATTAATGTGTTGTGATCCCCACAAGTTATCATTTTATCATTTTACTCCTATTTTAAAATATTATCTAGACAGCATAAGGATTAATATTCAACTCCTCGATATCGGCGTTTTTTGTCTGGCAATTGATTACTCTGTTTGGCTGTAACTTTAGTAGATTGAGTTAGGATTTCTACACCTCTATATTTATGAACTATTTTAGGTTGATCTGAGCTAAGAAATTTAGTAACCGGTTTTAACTCTCTGTTAACTAAAGTAAGGTTATTACTTTTAAGTAATCTTAAAATAGTTCCCCAATTTTCTTGAGAATGCTCTTGTAACCATTTTTGTGCAATTTTTATTCCTTCTGATGGTTCAACATCAAAACGCATCAGTAATATGCTTAAAACATTATGTTGATGATTGTTGAGCATTTCACTATTCCTCGATATTATTTTGATGGCTATTTCTTTATTATTATTCCCATTTAGACACCAGAAATTACAATCTGAGCAAAATTCTTTAATTAGGTTGCACAATTAACACTGAACAATGGGCATGATGTAACACATAATTACTAACACTACCTAAGAAAAATTCTTTGAGTCCGGAAAGTCCCCTATGACCAATAACAATGACATCAGCGTGCCATTCATTAGCTATTTTACAAATTCTTGATCCAGGATTACCATAAATTTGCTGAAATTCTGTTCTAATATCCGTTTCTTTTGCTTTATTTTGATAAGATTCTAACATTTTGATCCCAGATTGTTCAAAGGTTTCCCATTGTTCTTTCCAGGTTTCTAGGGTTAAATCATTACCTGCGGCGGGATACATTTCTTTAAGATCAGGAGGAATTGGCAAAGGACTATTTTCTTCTTCTCCAGAGAGAATATGCAATAATAATAGTTGTGGATTTTGTTCTTGTTGTGCTAATGATAAGCCATGATTAAAGACAGTTTCTGCTATATCTGACATATCCAAAGCGATTAAAATTTTTTGATACATTGTGTTTTTATTAATTAGATAATCTCAAAAGTTTCTTGGTAAAAAAGTAAGAATAGAGTTGAAGAATTTAGAGTATTTTCTGATGGTTTCAGAGACTTAATTATTTTAAGTCTCTACCAAAATGTTCTAGGCCATAACCATTCCACCATCAACGTTCAGGACTTGTCCTGTAATATAAGCGGCCGCTGGATCGGTGGCTAAAAATCTGACCATTCCTGCAACTTCTTCGGCAGTTCCTAACCGTCCCAAAGGAATAAATTGAAGAATATCGTCTGTTTTAACTTTCTCTGTCATATCGGTGACAATAAACCCAGGCGCAACTGCGTTAACAGTGACACCACGACTGGCCAACTCTTTGGCAACTGATTTAGTCAAGCCAATGACTCCGGCTTTAGCTGCGCTATAATTGGCTTGACCTGGGTTGCCCATTTCTCCTACAACAGAGGAAATATTGATAATGCGCCCACTTTTCTGCTTTAACATGGGTTTGGTGACAGCTTTGGTACAGAGAAAGACTCCAGTCAGGTTGAGATCGATCACTGCTTGCCAGTCTTCTGGCTTCATCCGCATTAATAGGGTATCACGGGTTATGCCTGCGTTGTTGACTAAAATATCAATACGCCCAAATTTATCTAAAGTGGTTGTGATGAGGTTGTTTACCTGTTCACTTTGGGATACATCTCCTTGGACGGCGATCGCTTCTCCTGAGCTTTCTGTAATGAGTTTAACCACTTCTTCGGCTGCGCTGCTGGAACTCGCATAATTAACCACCACTTTTAAACCCAGGGTTCCTAAAGATAGGGCGATCGCGCGACCGATACCCCGTGATGCTCCGGTAACCACGGCGACTTGTTCACTGAGGGGTGGGGGGACACTTGACATAATACTTCCCTTTTCTCCATTGCTTGATAATTATATTATCTTTTGAGACGAGAATATCCAAGATTCCATAGTAATTCAACTACTGGCTCCTAGAAAAAGCAGTTTACTACAAAGAAAAGCATCCTCCAAACCCTCCACCTCCAGGAGTTTCAATTATAAAATTATCTCCAGATTGCATTTCTATGGTTGCGGTACTGTTTAATATCTCTGCTGTTCCATCATTTCGTTTAACCCAATTTTTTCCTACTTTTCCTGCTTCTCCGCCGGCTAAACCAAAAGGGGGAATAACCCGATGTTGGGATAAAATATTGGCGGTCATAGGTTCTAAAAATTTGATGTTTCTGATCACACCATTCCCCCCAGAATGTTGACCTTTTCCTCCACTATTTTCCCGAATTTTAAATTCTTCTACTAACACAGGATAACGAAATTCTAATACTTCTGGATCGGTTAAACGAGAGTTGGTCATGTGAGTCTGCACTGCGTCGGTTCCATTAAAATTAATTCCGGCACCTGAACCTCCACAAATTGTCTCATAATATTGATATTTTTTGTTACCAAAAGTGAAGTTATTCATGGTTCCTTGGGAAGCCGATAAGATTCCTAAAGCCCCATATAAAGCATCAACAATGACTTGAGAGGTTTCTACATTTCCTGCTACTACAGCAGCCGGATATTTAGGGTTTAACATACTCCCTTCAGGAATGATTAAATGCAAAGGTTTCAGACAGCCAGCATTGAGAGGAATATTATCATCAACTAAGGTACGAAAGACGTATAAAACTGCAGCTTGTGTTACTGCTTTTGGGGCATTAAAATTACTATTTAATTGTTGAGAAGTCCCATTAAAATCAATAGTTGCGCTACGAATCTGACTATTAATGGTAATTTTAACTTTAATAACAGCACCTTGATCCATCGTATAACTAAATTCTCCATCTATTAAGACATCAATCGCTTTTCTGACACATTCTTCTGCATTATCTTGGACAAATTTCATATAAGCTTGTACGGTTTCTAAACCATATTGAGTAACCATTTTTTGCAGTTCTTGTACTCCTTTTTCATTGGCTGCAATTTGTGCTTGGAAATCAGCAATATTTTGCTCAGGGTTTCTCGCAGGATAAGGATTGTTAGCTAAAATATATCTTAATTCTTGTTCTCGAAACTGTCCTTGTTTAACTAATAAAAAGTTATCAAATAAGATACCTTCTTCTAAAATTGAGGTAGAATGAGGGGGCATAGAACCTGGTGTAATTCCTCCAATATCGGCTTGATGTCCTCTTGAGGCAACATAAAATAAAATCTCTTGATTATTATCATCAAATACAGGAGTAATAGCCGTTACATCGGGTAAATGAGTTCCCCCATTATAGGGATTATTAGAAAGATAAACATCGCCAGATTGTAGTTTATTTCCCTTATCTTGAATGAGACTTTTAACGCTTTCACTCATACTGCCTAAATGTACAGGAATATGAGGCGCATTAGCGACTAATAATCCTTGTTGATCGAAGATAGCACAAGAAAAGTCTAGCCGTTCTTTGATATTAACTGAAGAGGCTGTATTTTGTAGAGTAATTCCCATTTGTTCAGCTATAAACTGATAGAGATTTTTGAAGATTTCGAGGTAAATGGGATCGGGTTTGGATAGGTTTAACATAGTAAGTTATTTATTTGAATGGTTATTTTTAGTTTAATGCTATTTTGAAGTGAGATTCTATTATAATTATATTATCTTTTTGTATACATATAGTTTAGAAAATGAAGTTTCAAGAAGTTCCTCACTGCGTTCCGGTGCTATCGCACAGAAGTTCCTCACTAAGTTCGGGCGCTATTGCACAGAAGTGTGAAGTCAGAAGTATCAATATCGATTAATTACATCAATTCATTTTAATCGTCAAAAAGTTTATATCCGTGATATTTTAACTCATTATGAATACAATAAAAACAAATGGAAAACTTAACAACATTACCGCCTAATCTTAACAATCACTGGAGTATAATTGCGCCCTTACTAACAATTCGTAATGAAGAAGAATATGAACAAGCAATCAAACGATTAAATGATTTAATTAATTTAGTTGGAACAAATAAAGAACATCCGCTTTATAATTTACTGGACACTTTAGGGACACTAATTGAAGTTTACGAAGCTGAACGTTATTCTATTCCTAATTGTAGCGGTAGTGACGTATTAGCTTATTTGATAGAAGAACATGGTTTAAATTTATCAGATTTACCTGAAATTGGTACATCAGAAACTATAGAAAAGATTTTAAATAAAAAACAACCTTTAAATTTAAGTCAAATTCAACAATTAGCAAAGCTTTTTCATGTTCAACCTCAAGTCTTTTTAGATTAAATGATTAATCATTTTTTTATAAAAAGGAGAAAAAAATGACAAAGGAAGAATTTTCAAATAATCAAGCTAATATAACAGCTTTGCAAGAACAAGTAATTAATGAAATACAACAAATTACCCAGGAATATTTACTATTATATATAGGATAGAAAAAAATGAATAAACAAATATTGAATAGACTGAATGTTTCACCCTTAGAACTGAGTAACTTCTGTCAAGAAAATCATATCCTTCAATTATCGCTATTTGGTTCCGTTCTCAGGGAGGATTTTACCAAAACAAGTGATATTGACTTCCTTGTAGTCTTCGATCCTAAAATTAAACTCAGCTTAATGGATTTAGTTGGTATCCAATACAAACTTGAGGAGAAAATTGGACGAAAAGTGGATTTAATTGAAAAACGGTCTATTGAAAATAGTCATAACTGGATTCGTCGTAAAAACATTTTGGAAACTGCTACTATTATCTATGAATCAGGACAAATCCTATCTGCTTGATATTGCCAAACTATGTCGAACCATTCTCCGATTAACTGATGGTATGACCCAAACTGATTTTTATTTTGATGAAAGAACCCAACTTGCAGTTTTATATGAAATTACCATTATTGGTGAAGTAGTTAAAAGACTCTCCCATGATTTTCGTCAATCTCATCCAGACATTCAGTGTTTTCTCAATACAGGAGGATTATTAGATACAGGTGCAAGTGTTAATGTTCTTCCCTTATTAGGAAGAGTCAATTTTTTTCAGACTTTTGATGTCTGTTTTTATGGTTCTCAGTTTATGTTTGAACTTTTGTTGTCATAATCTTTAGAAAGAATCAAATGATTATACTCAGTTAATTTTGCACTCCAATGAGGTTCAACCATAATCGTACTAATCTTTTCAATAATAATTGCTGGCCCTTTAATATTATCTTGCGGTTGTAAGTCTTCTCGCTGATAAATTGGTGTATCTTGCCATTTATTGTCTGTAAATACTGGAACCATTTCTGTGGGTTTAGGTAACTCATCCAAGGGACGAATACGAGTTATTAACGGTTCATCAGGACTATCCATAATTTGAATAATTTCAACAGAAACTGACTCTACAATCAGCATTTTTTGAGGTTGAATGAAACCATATCTTAATTGATGTTCCTCTTCAAAACTTTTCTGCATTACTGTAACATCATCAGCAAAGTATACTAATAAAGTTGAGTCTGTTCCTTTATATTTTAAACTAACTTTAAGTACAATTCTTTCTCCTTTAATAGATTCGTGAGTATCAAGTTCTTTTCTTGCTTGATTTTCTAACTGATTAATCACTTGTTTTAACTCGCAAATTAATTCTTGATGTAAGGGTTTTTCTATGGCACTTTCTTTAATAACTCGAATATCAGCTAATCCCATTCCATAAGCACTTAAACCACCCGCATAAGGATGAAGAAATACGGTTTTTATACCTAATGTGTCCGCAATTAAACAAGCAACTTGACCTGCTGCTCCTCCAAAAGTACATAAAGTATAATGAGTGACATCATAACCTCTTTGTAGACTAATTTTTTTAATCGCATTCGCCATATTTTCTACAGCAATTTTAATAAAACCTGCTGCGATTTCTTCAGGATTATTTTGATGATTTGTAACTTGACAAATATCTTGGGAGAGTTCTAAAAATTTTTGATTAACTATCGCTTTATCTAACGGTAAATTTCCCTCTTTTCCGAAAATATGGGGAAAATATTGAGGCTGAATTTTTCCTAACATAACGTTAGCATCTGTAACAGCTAAAGGACCCCCTCGACGGTAACAAGCAGGGCCAGGGTTGGCACCAGCAGATTTCGGTCCTACTTTAAAACTGGCACCATCGAAGTATAAAATGGAGCCACCACCAGCAGCTACGGTGTGAATACTTAATACTGGAACTCGCATTCTAGCACCAGCAATTTCATTATCGAGTTGTCGTTCATATTCCCCCTTAAAGTGGGCAACATCTGTCGAAGTTCCTCCCATATCAAAGGTAATAATCTCTTGAAAACCTGCTCTTAAACTGGTTTGAACTGCCCCAACAATTCCCCCTGCTGGTCCTGATAAAATACTGTCTTTTCCTTGAAACTTATGAGCATCAATTAACCCTCCATCTGATTTCATAAACATCAATTTTGTGTTAGGTAATTGACTGGAAACTTGGTCAACATAGCGTCTTAAAATCGGAGATAAATAAGCATCAACGACGGTTGTATCTCCTCTAGATACCAGTTTCATTAAGGGACTCACTTGATGAGAAATTGAAACTTGAGTAAAGCCGATATTTTTAGCAATTTCTGCGACTTGATTTTCATGGTTTGGATAATGATAACTGTGCATAAAAACAATAGCACAGCTTCTTATTCCTTGGTCATAAACTGGTTGTAAATCTTGTTTGACTCTCTCTGAATTAACAGAAATTAATTCATTTCCATTCGTATCATATCTTTCTTCTACTTCAATGACTAATTCATACAACATTGATGGTAAAATAATTTGACGAGCAAAAATATTAGGGCGGTTTTGATAACCAATTCTCAAGGCATCTTGAAACCCTTTTGTTATTAGTAAAACTGTGCGATCACCTTGTCTTTCGAGTAACGCATTAGTCGCAACGGTTGTCCCCATTTTTATCACTTCTATTTTTTCTGTTGGGATAGGTTCATTGTCAGCAAGACACAGTATATCTCTAATACCTTGAATGACCGCATCTTGATATCGTTCAGGGTTTTCTGAGAGTAGTTTATAGACAATTATCCATTGCTTTTTGGCTAAAGATACAATTAAATATTGTTCTTGTTTTTGGGATAATTGATTGATGATTTCTGCATCACTAATAACTGCAACGATATCAGTAAAAGTCCCACCACGATCAACAAAAAATTTATTCATTGTTTTTATTGATTTTCGTTCAATTGACACTACAATTAGATTAACAAACAACCCTTTTGAACACACCCTATCTAAATCAACGATCCCCCCCTTCCCACCCTTCCCTTCTCATTGGTTGAGCAAGTTTGGCGATCGCAGCCAGAGGAATTAAATAAAAATTCAAGATTATTTGGTTCAGGGTTTCCTCGAAGATGATAAACTGACCTATTAGGCACAAAAGTTTTGATATTCTATGGTCTAGGCAATACCACAACTTGGTACAGTTGCCGAAGATCAGCAAAGTTATTTATTAGAGTCAGTATGAAAGTTCTTGTTATTGGCGGTGACGGTTATTGTGGTTGGGCAACCGCCCTACATCTTTCCAACAAAGGGTATGATGTTGGTA
>JASJDD010000217.1 GCA_030065735.1 Crocosphaera sp. | reverse complement strand
CTCTCTTATACCGCTTATTTGTATTATATCAAAATTATTGCCCGCAATTCATCCCACGCCAAAATGTTGCTTTTTTGAGCGTATTTATGGCGTGGGGCTTCTTGCGGAAGAAGCTAAATGCTGATTTAAGTCAACGAGCGATCGCTTATAGTGACCAATTTCCTTGGATTAATTCTCCTTCCCCTGGTGTACAAAGACGAATGTTTAGTTGATCTTTTCCTCCCCTTGCTCCCTCTCCCTCTGCTTTCCCCAATACTGCTCGGCCCGCGAAAATTTGTCTGTTGAGACAAGCAGGGGGAGCAAGGGATGCCGGGGATGCAGGGGGAGAAATGGGACTTCCTCCTCTTCCTCCTCTTCCTCCTCTTCCTCCTCTGCCTCCGGGAGCCCCCGAAGCCTCCTGGAGCCTACCTCAACTAAAGCGTTTCGAGCAAAACCTACGTAGTATTGTGCCTTCCCCAATACTGCTCAGTTAAGATGCAAAACATGCTAGAAATCGTGAGTGTGGGAGGTTTGGGAGGTTTGGGAGGTTTGGGGAGAATGAAGAAAAACCATCTGTTTTTCTTCCCTCTCTTCCCCCTCTTGTCTCAACAGATCAATTTTGTTAACCAAGCAGTATTGCTGCCTCCCCTGCTTCCCCTGCCCCTTCTTCCGAGCCTTTAGGTTCCCTTACTGTAAGCCTAACCAGGCTAATAAACCTTGTCCTGTAAAGTATTCAATGGCTAAAATTAATAAAAAGCCAATCATGGCAGCACGACCATTTAACCGTTCTGCATAGTCGTTAAAGCCAAATTTAGGCTCTTCAAGTTTAGGGGTTTCAGTGGGTTGGGTAGACGGTTCAATCATGGATTTTCTGTGTCATTATCTTGTTTACATTTCTTTACTTTACCAATTTAACGCACAGGGGAGAAATAGTTAGTGACTTTTCTCCCCCATCGTCTTTACCTCTTCTAGTCAATCCTTCTAGTCACGGCTATTAATGGCAATGAGCAGGCGCAAAATGAAGATAAACAGATTGATATAGGTGAGGTACATAGAAAGGGCTGCAGGAAGATACTGTTCATCTCGATAAGTACGGGGGAGGATATAAAAATCCACTACCGCAGCCCCAACAAATAATAACACCCCTAATCCAGAAATGGCGATTTCTAGCCAACTCGGGGTATAAACTCCGAATAAAGCAAAGATTAATTGACCAAAAATCACCACTAATAGGGCGATCATCCCTAAACCAATGGTTTTCGTTAGGGCCATTCCATCTTCATCCGATAGATTAGACCCCACACTACGGGCAAAAACGAAGGTGATGCCACAACCCAGAGCAGCGATCGCAATTCCTTGGCTACCCACGCCTTGAGTTCCCAAGGCGACAAAAACGAGGCCACTGAGGGTATAACCTGACAAAAGGCTATACAAAGCTAATAAGGGTAAAGCGGCGCTATTATTGCCTTTTTCAGCGATATTGCGGGCGACAAAAAACAGCACTAATTCCAAAACGATCGCCACAAAAAAAGTCGGGAAAAAGAGATTGGGGAAAGATTGAATCACCCCCAACCCCCCGTAGGTTCCCACTGCGGTTAGGACTAAACCACCCCCTACAAAGGGTAAAGCATTGGCAATTACATTCGGACCAACGAGATGTTGACTTTGGGCTTCCCGAATGGCATCACGAAAGTTACTGGTATTACTCATAGAATCTCTCTCTACTGATTCAACAGATAACTTAAAGAACTACTTACGTTTTATAGCTGAAAATTAACGCAATTGGCTAGTAAAGAATACCGAATAAGTCAAGTATCCTGTTTTCAGTTCTAGATCGGCTATCTCAGCAAAAGTTGCTAGACCCGGAACTCAAGAATCTGTAGTGGGTCAGGGAAAAATTAATAGTTAGTAAAGTATATCAGGGTCAATCTGCGTACTTATACAGATTAATGTCAGGGAAGTGCCAAAGATTTCCGTGTAATGCCGATAGTAGGGAATTTCTCTGAGAAGGACAATAAGGAAACATAGACAAGATTCCCTAGTGGAATTCTCAACCCATCAACATTCATCAAGCAGGCTCTAATTGATAGAGACTGAGCCAAGACTGTTGTGTTAGGGATGCTCTGTTAACTTGATCTCATTATTATTTTTCCCTTTAAAATTTTTGGATGTAAAACCATGACCCATTATAACCAAGCAACTAATAAGAAGTATATAGATAGCATGGAGCTTTTAAGTGCTTATGCCCGTAATCCTTCTTTAGAATTACGCAATCAATTGGTAGAACGTAATTTAGGGTTAGTGCGTCAAGTTGCCCATCGCATTAGTCGCCAATGTTCAGAACCTTACGAAGATTTAGAACAAATTGGTTATTTAGGTTTGATTCGTGCCATTGAACGTTTTGATCCTCAACAGGGTTGTGCGTTTAGTTCTTTTGCCATTCCCTATATTCGGGGAGAAATGCTCCATTATCTTCGGGATAAGGGAAGTGTTATGAGGATTCCTAGACGGTGGCAAGAACTCTACAACAAAGGCAAAAAAATACGCAAACAATTGACGACGAGTCTAAAACGTCCCCCCGCCGATTGGGAAATCGCTGAAGCTCTGGGAGTTCCCATAGAAGAATGGAATGAATGTCAACTAGCCCTACAAAACCGTCTCTTAGTGAGTTTAGACGCAACTATTAGTCAAAGTGTGGATTGTTCTCTTAGTTTTGGGGATACCTTACCGGATCAACATTATCAAGCGAAACAAAAGTTAGAAGAAGATCGCCTACAATTACAACGGGCTTTAAATCAACTAGAGGAAAAGACTAAAGCAGCGATCGAATGTGTTTTCTTGCATGAACTTCCCCGCAAAGAAGCTGCCAAACAAATTGGTATTAGTCCCATGACAGTGACACGCCATCTGAAAAAAGGGATTCAACAGTTAGGATCGCTGTTAGAACCCCAAGTGGCTTAAGGTAGGGTTAGGGCTATTTTTCCAGTGGTTGACCCTGTTTCTAGCGCTGTGTGGGCAGCAACCACTTCTTCTAGGGGAAAGGTTTGGCTCAAATGTAGGGTCAGTTTCCCCTCATCGATGAAAGTGGCACATTGTTCGAGAATCGAAGTTTGATGGCTTTGTCCTTCTTTTAACGCCATCAATGCTGGCGTTAACATCAATTCTAAGCTCAGGCGTAAATTGCGATTGCGGGCCACTTTCAAATTACCAATGGCCGAATCGGGCTGCAAAATCGTCACCAGATCACCGTAAACTTTGACTGCGCCACAAGTCTCAAAAAAGGTTTGGCCGCCAACGGTATCAAAGGCTACATCCACTCCTTGCCCGTCAGTCCAGCCCAAAACAGACTGCACAAAATCCGTTTGTTTATAGAAAATGGGTTCATCGGCACCGAATTGACGTACCAATCGGGCTTTATCCGTTGAGCCAACGGTGGTGCAAACTTTAGCCCCTTTCAGTTTCGCCAGTTGAATGGCCACATGACCCACACCACCAGCACCCCCATGAATCAAAACGGTTTGTCCTGAGCTTAATCTCGCCCGATCATAAAGGGCTTCCCAAGCCGTAATCAAGACTAACGGGGCGGCCGCAGCTTCGGCAAAGGATAAGGTCTTTGGTTTCAAGGCCAGACGATGTTCTTCCACCACAGCGTATTCTGCGTAATTACCCGTGTCTCTTTTACCTAAGCCACCAGCACAAAAATAAACCTCATCCCCTGGTTGAAACCGTGTCACCTCAGAACCGACGGCTTCAACGATACCAGCCCCGTCACAGCCTAAAATGGCGGGCATTTCCTCCGGATAAAACGTCCCCCGTTGCCGTAATTTAGTATCGATGGGGTTAATACCGGCTGCTTTGAGCTTAATGAGAATGGCGGTGGGACTATTAATAGTGGGTTGAGAAATTTCCCTTAAAGTTAGAACATCAGGGTTGCCTGATGCTGTCATTAAAATCGCTTTCATAAGTCAATGATTAACAAGTCTATGATTATTCTAGGCTACGGTGTTGTCCCTTGAAAAGCCTTATCAAATCAAGGTTTCACCCTAGTTAAGCCAGTTTTAAGTAAAGATTTGTTGCCGTTGCTTGAATTAATTGTTAAACTATGATTGATGGGTTCGGCTTAGTCAACGCTCGTAAAGGAGACGTACTATCAATGCTCTACAACTGCACACCTTTATCGTCATTACTATTTGCCGAGTAATTACAGCTTTTTTTTACCACAACAAAACAGGTTAATCGCAGAACGCTTCTTAACTTTAGCTATTATACTCCTTTTCCATTTGGTCGATTCAGGGAGAAGGTCATATTGATGGCGTTCCCTACCTTCAATTGTACAGACAATGTACTAAAAAAATAGAGGTAGTTTTCTGTGAGTGGCTGTTTATTGTCTGTTTATCCGTTTAGTTTTTTGCGCCTGTCTTTTTTAGATCAAGGGATGCAGTGATTTCTGCACCTTGAAAGGAAACAGGCCGTTAAGGAGGTGTTTTTTATGAAAATACAAGGAAAAACAGCCCTAATTACTGGGGCATCCCGTGGGATCGGACGTGCGATCGCCTTAGAATTAGCCCGAAATGGCATCAAACGCCTGTTATTAGTTGCCCGTAATGAAAACAAGTTAGCCGATGTATCCGCAGATATCCAAGATTTAGGGGTTGAAGTGGCTATTTTTCCCCTGGATCTCACCGAAACTGCGATGGTCAATAAAACCATTGCTCAAGCTTGGCGGGATCATGGTCCAGTTGATATTTTAGTCAACTGTGCCGGGGTTGCCCATCAAACTTCTTTTCTCCGTTCTAGTTTATCGCAAGTACAAGCAGAGTTATCAGTTAACCTAATGGCAACTTACCAAATAACTCGATTAATAGCAAGACGCATGGCTTATCGCCAACAAGGGACCATCGTCAATGTCTCTAGTTTAATGGGGAAAATGGCTGCTCCCACCATGGCCACCTATTCTGCCACAAAATTCGCTCTATTAGGCTTGACTCAAGCTTTACGAGGAGAATTAGCCCCTTATAATATTCGGGTGGTTGCCTTATTACCTTCCTTAACAGATACGGATATGGTACGGGGGTTAGACTGGTTTCGTTTTATGACACCGGTTTCTCCGAAAAAAGTTGCCCAAAGTTTAATTAAGGGACTGCAAAAAAACAGCCCAGAAATATTAGTCGGTTGGCAAAGTTATTTAGCAGTTTGGGGACAAAGATTAGCCCCTAGATTAATGGAACAATTGACCACAATAGCTGCTCCATTATCTCACAAACCGCGCTCATCTAAATTGAGTTTTTTTCGGCCCAGTTAATACCAGATAAATATAAGGTGGGCGTTGCCCACCTTCGTTAAATCAGGCTTTTATAAGCATCAATCACTTGTTGAGCGATCGCAGACCAACTATACTTATCTTTAACTAATTGATAAGCCTTTTTTCCTTTTTGCTCTCGTATTTTAGGCGATATCATAGCAGTTTCTATGGCTTTTGCCAAAGCATCAACCTCTAAAGTTGTTACCCAACCAGCGTCATAAGTTTTCACATCAGGCCAGATATAAACCCCTTGAGAAATGACCACCGGAGTACCTACAGCCATCGCTTCAGCCACAGCAATCCCAAAATTTTCATAATAAGAAGGCAAAATAAACACATCAGCATCTTGCAATAAACCTAACTTTAAATCGCCTTTCACAAACCCTGTAATGGTTGTATGTTTACTTAAGGAAGAATTAGAAATCTGTTGTTTAATCTTCTCCTCATAAACAGGATCTTGAGGGTTAGAACCGGCTAAAATCAAATGAAATTCAAGTCCTTTTTTGAGCAATTTTTCTGTAGCTTCGATTAAAAAATTTAAGCCCTTTTTCGGATCAATACGAGACATAAATAAGAGCAAAGGAACACCAGTCGGAAGACCTAAACTATTCCGAGTTGCTCCTTTTGAGGGTAAACTATCGGGAAAATCAACCCCCAAAGGAATAATTAAATCTTGGGTTGCTACTCCATAACGATAGGAAATATTGGCCTCTTCTTCTGTTGTAAAATGTAAAGCAGCAGAACCAGCAATATTAGGGCGTTCTAGAAGGTTTCCATAAATTTGCTTCAAACGTCGTTTTTTCTTAAGATCAGCCGGATCGAGGGTTCCTAGTGGTCGTAGAATGTACGGTAATTTCTGATACCTAGCAATGGTGGCTGCTGCCGTTGTTACAGGGGAAAATAAAGCATGAAGATGAGCAATATCATAATCTTTTGCGTGTTGAGTTAACCATTGCAACAACGCAAGAGAAAACTTATAACGACGAAAAGGAGAACAGGGAAAATAGATAATTTTGTAACCTTCCTGTTCAATAGGAACCCCCAAAGGTACATCTAGAGGAGCTTGTCCCGTATCTCCATTAGAATTAGTGGTTAAAATAGTTACATCGACCCCTACCTTAGCTAAAGCAGCGCAAAGACCCAAAACCATTTGAGAAGGACCACCATAAACCAAAGATATCGATGGTACAATTTGTAGAATTTTCATAACTGATATCCTGATGATGCACCGATTTTATCAGACTTATTGGCAGTTTAAAATTCCTTGTCGGGAGAATTCTTTTCTGCAATAGTAAAGTAAGCTAATATGAAATAAAAACGCCCTATCAATACTGAGAAATGCTCTACGAAACCGACATAATTAAATGGGTTGAACAACAAATATCCCTAATCAGAGAACAACGATATACTGAAGTAGATTGGGTCAATATATTAGAAGAGATTGAAGACTTGGGCAAACGAGAACGAGACAGATTTTTGTCATCTATTCGCTTAATTATTCAACACTTATTAAAATGGGAATATCAATCAGAAAAACGGTCTAAGTCTTGGAAAATTACCATTAAAAGAGAAAGAAATCATCTGAAAAGATATTTAAGGGATACCCCTAGTTTAAAACGATATTGGCAGGATTTATCGAAGGTTTATGAGGATGCAAGAGCAGATGCTGCCAATGAAACGGGAATTTCTGACTGGAATTTTCCTGATGATTGTCCCTATTCCCCTGAACAAATTCAAACTGATTGGTTTCCAGAAGAATAGCATCAGATTATGACAATGATATAATTATAAAAGCTTCCCAAGCGAATTCAATTTCTAACAATGTTATTAAACTATAATCCTCGTCATTGTTTACCCTCTGCTGAAGATTTACCGGACTCTGATGATACCCCTGTGGATAACGAACTACAAGACCTAATTCCCCATGTTCTCAAAGATATTTTAGCCCTTATTTGGGAAGAGAGAATGGACTGGTATTTTGGTGTCGATATGGGGATTTATTATGATCCCTATCAACCTGCTATTGTTCCTGATGGGTTTTTAAGTGTTGGGGTTCCTCGTATTATTGATTCGGATTTAAGGTTATCTTATGTATTATGGGAAGAACAAAAAGTTCCGACTTTAGTGTTAGAAGTTGTCTCGCATAAAAGAAGAAAAGAATATACCAAAAAAAAAGATTTTTATGCTCAAATGGGAGTGTTATATTATGTAATTTATAACCCGTTAAGAAAAAGAAAACCCCGTTTAGAAGTGTATCAATTAAACAATGGAAACTATGAATTATTACAAGGGGAACCAGTTTGGTTATCAGAAATTAATTTAGGAATCGGTAGAGAAATAGGAATTTATCAAGGAGTAGAAAGAGAATGGTTATACTGGTATGATCAACTAGGAAA
>JASJDD010000216.1 GCA_030065735.1 Crocosphaera sp. | reverse complement strand
GCCTAGATAACTGGCGTAGAGGCATGAAGCCTCTGTGGGCAGAAATATCCCGTCGTGAGTCGGGAAGCCCCAACTATAATCTGTGATTTAGTTGGGGAGGATGTCACGGCAATAGCAGTTTTCAAGTGGGTGTATCAATATTTTTGAAAACTCCTGTGAAAAATGTTGCTTTTAGTGCTATAATTAGGACGCGATAATGCGCGTAAGGTATTTATCGGTGTTTCTTGCCTAGAATTGTCTGGGATTCTGTACTCAAAATAGCTGGTCAACTCCCTCGCTCAAGGTTTTTCTGCGACGGACAAGTCCTATCCAGTTAAACAGAAAAAATAGATATAGCAGGTTTAATGGTGAGTTAATTCGAGCTATTAAACACCCTAAAAAACACACCTCAGTCTGCTGTCGGGCAGCCAGTGGACATAAAACAATAAAACAGATGCTTGTGGAGGGGAATCTGGACGGGGCTAAGAATTGGTAACAGTTATTAGCTAGACAAACCTGATGAAGCAAGAATCCCACGCGGTTCTATCCGTGGGAGTGGCAAATTAAATTATTAGCTTACCTTCTATGGTTGTTTCTAGTCGCGCTATTCGCATCGGTTCTCGAAAAAGTCAGTTAGCTTTAGTGCAAACTTACTGGATACAAGAACAACTACAAAAACATTATCCCGATCGTCAGTTTGACGTAGAAACCATGAGTACCCAAGGGGACAAAATTTTAGATGTTGCCTTGGCTAAAATTGGGGATAAGGGATTATTTACCAAAGAGTTAGAAACGGCCATGTTGCAAAATCAAGTAGATTTTGCGGTACACTCTCTTAAAGATTTACCCACCAACTTACCCGAAGGATTAATGTTGGGCTGCGTCACCGAAAGGGTTAACCCGGCTGATGCACTGGTAGTTAACGAAAAACATCAAGACAAACAACTTGATACTTTACCAGAAGGTTCCGTTATTGGTACCTCCTCCTTGCGTCGTTTAGCTCAACTGCGTCACCATTATCCCCATTTAACCTTCAAAGATGTTCGCGGCAACGTTAACACCCGTTTAGCTAAACTAGATGCAGGGGAATACGATGCCATTATCCTCGCTGTAGCAGGGTTACAACGCTTAGATATGGGCGATCGCATTCATCAAGTCATTCCCGATGATATCTCTCTTCATGCTGTAGGCCAAGGGGCTTTAGGGATCGAATGTCGCAGCGGTGATCCCGAAATTTTAAACCTCCTTAAAGTATTAGAACATACCCAAACCCGCGATCGCTGTTATGCAGAACGGGCGTTCTTACGGGAATTAGAAGGGGGTTGTCAAGTTCCCATCGGTGTTAACACTAAAATAGAAAATAATGTCTTAACCTTAACAGGAATGGTCGCCAGTCTTGACGGCAAAACTTTAATTAAGGATACGATTGAAGGAGAATCGACACAAGCAGAAAGCTTAGGACAAGCATTAGCACTGCGCGTCCGTGATGCTGGTGCAACAGAAATCTTAGCAGAGATATTTGCTCAAATTCAGCGATAATCGTACAGGGTCAATGGAAAAATTGGCCCTAGAAATTTAGTCAAGATTAGCCAAAAAATGATAGGGTGACAAAGGAATGATTAACGAACTCAGAAGTCAGAAGTTCCTCACTGCGTTCCGGTGCTATCGCACAGCAGTTCCTCGCTGCGCTTCGGCGCTATCGCACAGAAGTTGTTTTTGTAACCAGGATTTATTCCCCGTTCCAGAAACTGTTCGCTTTTAAACTCCAGGTTTTTGACTCAATTATCTCGATAATCATCAACCATAAAAGTCTTTTCTAAGGCTGAAAATAACTAATTAGCAACATACAATATTTTTAACGAATATGACACAAGACAAAGGAAAAGGATTTGGCTTCGGATTAGGTAAAATTAAAGAACTTCAAGAGGCGTTCCAAAAAGCTCAACAAGTTCAAGCCGGAGCGCAACAACTCCAAGAAGAATTAGAGGAGATGAATATTGAAGGTTATAGCGACGAGGCTAAAGCAGTTACAGTGGTAATGAGTGGTAACCAAGAACCTCGTCAGGTAACAATCTCCCCAGATGCGATGGAAAAGACTCCAGAGGCTTTATCTGAGTTGGTAACAGCAGCCATGAAAGATGCCTACGCCAAATCTACTGAAACCATGCGTACCAAAATGGAAGCTCTTACCAGTGGTTTAAATCTTCCTGGAATGTAGCACAAAGTCAGTGTAGTCAGGAAAGCGATCACCTTATCTTGACTACCCATTTCTTGAGTAGAAGAGAAAGACTAAAGAACTATTTTTAGATACGCTATTCCGTTCATTCTTCATTCTTACTTTATCACACAGCCCTAAAACAGCGCAAACTCGTTCCTTATTTTGTCAGGAATTCTTGACAAAAGGGAGAAAATTAGGCAATTGAGCAAATATAAATAATTCAAATTTTTTCAAACTAATTAATTATAAAATTTTATATTAAACAAGCCATTATTATTAATAATCATAGTGATTTTACTCACAATTTTTTAGTGATTTCTCTTACACCATGAATTCCTCCTGACTCCTGACTCCTGACTCCTGACTCCTGACTCCTGACTCCTCTCCTCACAATTAACTTTAATTTTGTCCAACCACTTAACTGTTCACTGAATCAACAAACAATCCCAAACTAAACGAGGTTGAACATAACTTAAAAGTTGTTTTTTAGCTGCTTCTAATTTTTCTAAAAAAACCTTATCTTGTGATTTTTGCCAATGAGAATATTGTAAATAATTAATTAACCATAACTGTGCATTATTATCTAATTCTGTAGTAATTTCTTTCGCTAACTGTAAAGCATCCAAAGGGGTTTCAGGTAACGTTTTTAACTTTTGTCGCAGTTCAAACGGGATATTTTGTAACTGTTGCCAAGCTGAGATCGCTTCTCCTGGACTTCCTTGACTCAAACCAATAATATCAGGATCATTAATAATTTCTTCGTAACCCAAGCGACCTAAAATCGTCTTTAAATGAGCATCAGAGAGACGATAAAAAGGGATTTTTTGACAACGAGAAACTAACGTCGGTAATAAAGAATCAGCACTAGGCGCAATTAAAATTAACGTTGCTTTTCCCGGTTCTTCTAAGGTTTTTAATAGGCCATTAGCAGCAGCTTCTGTCATGGTTTCTGCGGATTCTATGACCACTACACAGCGAGACGCTTCTAGGGGAGGACGACTTAAAAATTGAGTAATCTCACGAATTTGTTCAATACGAACTTGAGGCGGTGCTTTGCGTTTTAGGCCGGTTTCTTGCGCTTCTTTTGCGGCTAATAATTGTCCCTGATGGAGATAAGTGGGTTCTACCCAATAGAAGTCAGGATGATTGCCGTCGAGTACCCGTTTTTTGACGGTAGCTTGCTTTTCCTCCGGTAAACTCAAAGATAACAGTAATTGAGTGAAACATTTAGCCCCTAAAGCCCGTCCAACACCAGGAGGGCCAGCAAAAAGATAGGCAGGAGCAATACGGTTTTGAGCGATCGCCTGTTGCAATAAAGTAACCCCAGCCGTTTGTCCTATGAGTTGTCGAAAATGATTCATTTTTATTAGGATGGCCACAGTCTGATTAATAATTTATCTATAGGAATAACCTTTATGGCTCGCTATACATCTTCTTTCGTTGCTAATGCTACCTTAGAGCAGGTTCCTGTCTTACTGACTCAAGTATTAGAATCCTGTGATTTTGGCGTGGTTTATCAAGCAACGGATTATTTAATGGCCAAAGAAACCCCTGGAAAAGTGGCCTTTTCTAAATTAGTCAGTGTAGAAGTCCTAATTGAAAGCACCATGGCCAAAAAAAACGAGGTTCCTGTGACCTTTGTGGTAAAAAATGATGAATTACCCTTGAAACCGGATAACCACTGTCAACAACGATTTCAACAACTACAAACAGCCCTAAAAGAGAGTCAAGAATGGCGTTGTACCACGGCTGTACCTAGTTAGTCATATTCCTTAGTATCGTCGTCATAATCCATCATAGCAGGGTCAATGAGAGTAATATCGAAGGGATCATTACTAGGTAAGGTGGGGAACTTATCCCGCCGACGATATTGGTAAATCGCAAAGACCTGGGGACCAAAAATAATTTCATCCCCATCTTGAAGATCGTGGGATTCCTGTTTAATCTTGGCCTGATTGATTAACAACCCATTAACACTCCGTTTGCCTTCGAGATCCCCATCGACAATACGATAGTAACTTGAGCCATCTTCTCGAATGCGCCGATATAGAGTAGCATGATGGCGAGAGACGAACTGAGAACGCAGACAAATATCACACTCTTGCGATCGCCCCACACTGTAGGTGGGTTCTCGCAACAGGATTTCTTGTCTGCCTTTATCATCCTCGATAATCAAGAAATGTTCTCGTTGAGGGAGTACAGATTTTTCAGCCATCGCTAAACCAAGTTTAAATTAGAGTGCCTATGATTGTGTCAAAAAAGGAAACAAAATCATAAAAATGTTAACCTTTTCTATCATGGTTTCTTTAGATGTTTGACTCAGGGCCAGTAAAATCCCCATCAAAAACCTTGACCATTGCCCATTGCTTTTAATCTCGGAATTGATAACGAAGTAATAGAGAATTAGTCACAACTGTCACCGAACTAAAAGCCATGAATCCTGCAGCCATTGCTGGACTGAGGATCAAGCCTAAACAGGGTAATAAAATACCCGCAGCAATAGGAATGGCAAGTGTATTATAGCCTAAAGCCCACATTAGATTTTGACGAATTTTTCTAAACGTCCCTAAACTGAGGTCTATGGCTGTAATCACATCCCAAAGGCGATCGCTCATCAAGACAATATCAGCCGTTTCCATAGCTACCTGAGTTGCTCCTTGTAAAGACATTCCCAGATCCGCTTGGGCTAAAGCCGGCGCATCATTAATACCATCCCCCACCATGGCCACTTTTTTGCTTTCCTGTAACTTCTCAACCATAGCAGCTTTGCCACTGGGAGGAATTTCGGCAAAAACTTGAGTAATACCGACTTGGCTGGCAATAGTCTGAGCAACTTGAGGATGATCCCCTGTCAGCAAGATTACCTCTAAGCCCCGTTTTTGCAATTCTGAGACGGTTTTTTCGGCATCAGGTCTTAGATTGTCTTTGAGAGCCAAAACCCCTTTGATGGCTCCTTCTAACCCTAAATAAACAACGGTTTTGCCGGCTTGGGTTAAGGCATTAATAACGGTTTGTTGCCCCTTTTCCATGCTCAAACCCTTCTCTTTTAACCATTTCTCATTACCTAACCAAACCGTTTTACCCTCTACCGTAGCTTGAACCCCTGATCCGGCCTCGGTATAGAAATCTTCAGCGATCAGTAAAGATAATCCTTCTTGTTCAGCTTTTTCCAAAATAGCTAACCCTAGCGGGTGATTCGTGCCACTTTCTACCGTTGCTGCTAATTGCAGTAAAGATTGGCAACTCATCTGTCCCCAGGGAAGACAATCGGTTACAGTGGGATGGCCAACGGTTAGGGTTCCTGTTTTATCAAAGATAATGCCATCGAGTTGATGAACTTTTTCCAGCACATCTCCCCCTTTAATTAACAGTCCCCGTTCCGATCCCATGCTGGTTCCTACTAAAATAGCCGTTGGCGTGGCCAAACCCAAAGCACAAGGACAAGCCACCACTAATACAGCGATCGCCAGTTTCAAACTGAGTAACAAACCAGAAGTTGCTCCCATGGCCATCTCACTCTGACTAGGGGTTAAGACTTGGGGATATAAATTTGTTCCGACGGTGAACCAGAATAAAAAGGTTAATAAAGCCAAAACCATCACCCCGTAGGCGAAATAGCCGGCGACGGTATCGGCTAATTGTTGAATCGGGGCCTTGCGGGTTTGGGCGGTTTCCACAGAAGCGATAATCTGGGCTAAGGTGGTATCTGCGCCGACTTCAGTGGTTTTTAGGGTAATGACTCCAGAATGATTAAGGGTTCCTGCGATCGCCTTATCTCCAGGTTCTTTGGCCACAGGAACGGATTCTCCTGTTACCAAAGATTCATCGATAGCTGTTTTTCCGATGATAATCTCCCCATCGACGGGGATTTTTTCTCCTGGTAAGACTTTGACGTATTCCCCTACTCTTACTTGTTCGACGGGAATTTCGATGCTAGAACTATCATCAGAAAAGGGATCACCTACTAATCGGGCCAGGGAGGGTTGTAAGGCCATTAAGGCTTCTAAAGCCGAAGAAGCGCGGTTTCTGGCTTGTTTTTCTAGGGTACGGCCCAAGAGAATAAACCCTAACAACATCACCGGTTCATCAAAAAAGCATTCCCAACCCAAACCAGGCAATAAAAGAGCTACACAGCTAGTAACATAAGCACTGAGGGTTCCTAACCCCACTAACGTATTCATGTTAGCCATGCCATGGTAAAGTCCCCGCCAACCATCTATAATAATTTCTCGGCCAGGAATCAGTAAGGCTATGGTAGCTAGTCCCCAATGAAACCCTAAACTACTGATAATGGGAAGGGTTGGCCCTCCGAAATGTTCTAAATGGCCAAGGGTTGAGAAAATGAGTAAAATTGCTGCGCTAATGAGATTAATTTTTTGTTGTTTGGCTTCTGCTTCTCGTCGTTGACTGTGGTTGAGATGGATTTGTTGAGGGGTGAGACTTTGTGAAGTACGAATGTCTGAAGGAAAGCCAGTTTTAGTTAATTTTTCGGCTAAAGTGTCTGGTTGAATAGTTTGCGGTTCATAGTTAATCACCGCTACTTCTGTAATTAAGTTAACGCAAGCGGAGATCACGCCAGACTGTTGAGTAAGTTGTCTTTCTACTGCACTAACACAACCTGCACATTTCATCCCTTGCACATCAAGGGTAACAGTTTCTACCAGGGGTTGAGGGGTTTTTGTTTCTGGTTTTAAGGAGAGTTGTACCATACTTCGCTGTCATCGACGATCAGTATCTGTGACTGATCCTATTAATCTAGTTTCTTCAATTTTATCTAATGTCGTCAGAATACTCCATCCGTCTATACGGTGGGGATGAATGACGACCAGCAATTAACGAAGTCAGAAGTTCCTCACTACGTTCCGGCGCTATCGCACAGAAGTCAGAAGTGTGAAGTTCCGTCTCAAAAACTATTCGCCTTTAAAGGCGGGGTTTTAGACCCAATTATTTTCAATAAACCGACCGTAGGGAGTCCACTAAGAATCAAAAGTAAGCTATAATAAGCTCAAAAGCACTGTTGAAATACAGGGGCACAACCGCCTAGTACCTACTTTGAGTAGCGAAAATGGTCAGGGGCTGAAACTAAGCTAAACATCAAACCCCATTAGCTTCGGCTAAGTCTCTAATAAGAGAGAAAAAACAGATAAGTAAAGCCAAAACCCATTGGGTGAGGTATTAGAGGCAATTGGATACGCCTTTGCGTTTTTCGCATAAAGAATCCCTACCCGTCTATAGGGTAGGGTTGTTCAAGGTATTGCTCAAATTTCAACCTAAATGTCGGCAGGAATCCCCGTAGGACTGAGTACGTGGGAGGAATGGCGACCAATAAATAAACGCCGAAGGCATCCATATTTTAGAAACCTATGCTACAATAGTATCACCTCTTGAGAAAAGCAATG
>JASJDD010000011.1 GCA_030065735.1 Crocosphaera sp. | reverse complement strand
CCTTTGAAGGACGTTCGGCGAAGCTCAGTCGAGCCGCGAACAGTTTTTGAGACGGAGCGTAAATCTTTGTCTCAAAAACAACTTTTGACTTCTGACTTCTGACTTCGTTAACAGTTATCGGTTATTGATTAAAATGATGAATAAACTTACATTACAACAACCTATTGATAAACTTTCTGTGTTGTTAATTGGAGGGTTTAGTATCCTCATTTCTGGTTTGATGATTGGGGATAAACTTTGTGGTGATAATTGTTTTTTAAGAAAAGGTCCCCAAGTCGAAAATTTTAGCTGGGAAGAACAGACTATTAGTAGTAAAGATCGGGCGTTTATTTTAACCTTTGATCGTCCCATGGATAAAGCAACTGTGGAGAAAAATTTAGTCATTGATCCCCCACTTCCTGGTAAAGTAAGTTGGGCTGGTCGTCGCTTAGCTTACACCCCAGAAACCCCTGTTCCCTATGGCCAAACCTATACAATTCAGTTAAGTGAAGCAAGAGAAAGATTTAGGGAAAATAATCAACAAGGCCAAGAAATGGAACCCTTTGTCGGAACTTTCCAAAGTCGCGATCGCGCTTTAGCTTACATTGGAACCCAAGGAGAAGAACAAGGAAGACTTGTTTTTTATAACATCACACAACAACATAAAAAGATTTTAACCCCATCGGATTTAGTGGTGATGAATTTTGAATTTTATCCGGAAGGCGATCGCCTTTTATTTTCCGCTTATGAGAAAGGGTTAGGAATTGATGGCCTACGACAATTAAAACTTTATACTGTTACCACTGGGGTTAATAATGGAGTCGAAGATACTAACAATAATTCTGCTGGTAAAATCGAAGAAATTTTAGATAACGAAACCTATCAAAATAATCAATTTGATCTTTCCTCTGATGGAGAAACCATTGTTATCCAAAGAGTTAACCGTGAAAATCCAGCAGACTTTGATCTATGGATAGTTAAAAAGGGAGAAAAACCAGAACGATTAAAGGTTACAGGGGGAGATTTTGAAATCACTCCTGATAATCAAGCATTAGCTGTTGCCAGGGGCGAAGGAATCGGAATTTTACCCTTAGAACCAGCAGCAGAACCCTTGGACTTTTTACCGAAGTTCGGTCAACTATTAGATTTTTCCCCTAAAGGTAATTCAGCAGCGATGGTTGACTTTAATACAGATAATGCTAATTTACGCTACACAAGATCGTTATTTTATGTTAATAATCAAGGTATTCAAAAAGAACTTTTAAATACCCAAGGATCAATTGTTGATTGTCAATTTACTCCAACAGGAAATCAATTATATTGTTTGCTGACAGAACTCTTAGAAGGAGACGAGTATCGAGAACAACCCTACTTTGCCAAGTTTGATATTCAAACAAGAGAAGTAACTCCCTTAGCTAAATTATCTGATTATCAAGACATCAAAATTAGTCTATCTCCTGATGGGTTAGCGTTATTATTTGACCAAGTTTTAACCAGTGATGATCCTAGTTTAGAGGATAATTTAACTAATAATTCGGGTCAAGCGATCGTGGGAGGAAAATTATGGCTCTTAATTCCTCCTATTAACAATAAACCTAACAGTAAACCAGAGTTAAAAGAGTTACCTTTAGTGGGATTTCGTCCTCAATGGCTACCTTGAAGAATTTATAATTTATAATTTATAATTAAGGATTACCAGTGAACAATATTAACTGTTCACTGGTAACTGTTCACTGTTTAACTCAGTTCTCGCACATCAGAGACTTGACCATTCACCGCAGCAGCAACCACCATGGCCGGACTCATTAATAAAGTTCGTCCTGTTGATGATCCTTGACGACCTTTAAAGTTACGATTAGAGGAAGAGGCACTAATTTGATCCCCTTGTAACTTATCGGGGTTCATGGCTAAACACATCGAACATCCAGCCTCACGCCATTCAAACCCGGCTTCGACAAAGATTTTATCTAACCCTTCTTGTTCTGCTTGTACTTTAACCCGTTCTGAACCGGGAACCACAAACGCTTTGACTCCATTGGCCACCTGATGACCTTTGGCAAACTTTGCTGCTTCTCGGAGGTCACTAATACGGCCATTGGTACAACTGCCGATGAAACAGACATCGACTTTCGTCCCTTTGATGGGGGTTCCAGGGGATAACTGCATATAACTGTAAGCTTCTTGGGCGATCGCGCGATCGCCTTCGGGTAAACTTTCAGGAGTGGGGACGGGTTCACTGATACCAATACCTTGACCGGGTGTTATTCCCCAAGTTACGGTGGGTTCGATCTCAGCAGCATCGAAGGTAACAACATCATCGTACTCTGCATCAGCATCAGAAGCCATACTACGCCACCAACTGACTGCTTTTTCCCAGTCGTCTCCTGTGGGGGCAAAGTCTCGTCCTTTTAAGTAGTCAAAGGTGACATCATCGGGGTTAATATAGCCACATCTGGCACCCCCTTCGATGGACATATTACAAACGGTCATCCGTTCTTCCATAGACATAGATGCAAAGGTGGTTCCTGCGTATTCGTAGGCGTACCCTACACCCCCTTTAACCCCTAGTTTACGGATGATATGAAGGATCACATCTTTAGCATAGACTCCCGATGGTAACGTGCCATTTACTTCGATTTTACGCACTTTTAGCTTAGAGAGGGCGAGGGTTTGGGATGCTAATACATCCCGAACTTGTGACGTTCCGATACCAAAAGCGATCGCCCCAAAGGCCCCGTGAGTGGAAGTATGGGAGTCACCGCAAGCAATAATCATTCCGGGTTGAGTGAGTC
This sequence comes from Crocosphaera sp., assembly GCA_030065735.1. Classification (GTDB taxonomy): domain Bacteria; phylum Cyanobacteriota; class Cyanobacteriia; order Cyanobacteriales; family Microcystaceae; genus Crocosphaera. Next base: position 39,272 of record JASJDD010000011.1, on the reverse strand, counting down.
CTTGTTCCGGCGCAATGACATGGACGATCCCTTGATTCCCTGAACCGATATTATAGAAGCGAATACCGTTCTCTTTGGCACTATTTTCCAATGCTTGCATCATCTCTTCTGCTAGGGTATCAGCAAAAGGACGGGCTTGGTTTTCGGTGGGGACGATATGGTCAACCGTGGCAACCGTGCGATCGGGATACAATACTTTGAGTCCTCTTTCCCGTAACATAGCAAACGCTTGGGGACTGGTAACTTCGTGGATCAAATGCAGTCCGATGAAGAGTTGGGTTTGTCCTGAAGGTAAAATTTGAACAGTATGGGTATCCCAAACTTTATCGAAGAGGGTTCCTTTACTCATGGATGTTTCTGGCTTTTCTTTATCACGCTATATTTTATTATGGCAGGAGTCAGGAGTCAGGAGTCAGGAGTCAGGAGTCAGGAGTCAGGAGTTAAATATTTTGATATTAATGCTTTGAGAATAATAACCTTTCAAGTTACCCGATAGTTTTTCATAAGGAGGAGTATAGGGATTATCTTTAAGAATTTTAATTAATTGTTTAACATTGTTTTGTAAATTGGCTGCTTGTAAGTTTTTAACACTTTTAACAGCTTTGTGACTAAACTCAATTTTCCACGTCATCTAACGCCCTAAAAAATTCTTCTTCAGATACCCAATCATCAGATTTTTCTGCTTCTTTAATTGATTGTAAAAAACCAGGAATCGATTGTAAATAAAGGGTTTCTTGCAAACTTTCCCAGTCTTTTTTAGAGAGTAAAATCGCATCTCCATTTTCACTGGTAATGACTCGCGGTAAATGATCAATATTTACCTGTTCGACTAACTCAAATAAGTTATCTTTTGCTTCAGTGGTACTAAAAATATCCATAGAATTGCTGTTTTATCTTTACCAAGTATCCTAACAGTATAAAAAAGAGACTGTCAACATGGTAGGGTTGGCAATGCCCACCTTACAATATTTTTATTTTGTACTAGATATGGAAAATTTTAGAGGTTTGTTGTAAAATCATATCAAAATATCTAGATTTTAGTTTTTTCAAATGCAAGCAAGGGATAACAACTTAGAAAGACAAAAACTAGAAAGTTTTGTTACAGAAATTCAAGATTTGATTAAAAATAATCAGCTTGAGTTAGCGACAAAAAGAGTAGGCTATTTTGCTGAAGATTTTGCTATTGATAAGAAACGAAAGTATGAAGCTATTGATTTTCAGCGTCGTTACGCTCAATTACAAGAAAACAAACGAAAGGGTAGTATTTCAGCCGAGATAATTAGTCGAAATATCACAGCCTTAACTTATAGTATTTTAGAGTTTGTTGATTTGATTCTTGAAGAGTATAATAAGTTATCTAAGCCTAAATATAACAGTATCTCTACTCTTAAATATCAAGAGTTAAATGAACTTACAACAACTTTCAATTCAAAAAATAATTTAGTAGAAGATAACTTAGAAGATAACATCATTGAATTTCCTCCACCAAACGAAAATCAAGAAAATAATTCAAATGAAATACCTAAGACTCCTTTAGAAAAAGAAAAACAATTATGGAAAGAAAAAAGAGACTTTATTATTGATTCTCCTGATAATATTGTTGTTTATGCTAGTAACATTACCAAACAATATTCAGGCAAAGTGAGTGATTTTAAGTTGATTTTACCTGAATTAGAATTAAAGTTTGGTGAAATAACCTCTCTTGTAGGTGAAAATGGAAACGGTAAAACCACCTTATTAAGAATCATTATTGGTGAATTAGCACAAAGTAGTGGTGTTCTTAAATATCCTGTTTTAATTGACCTAAAAAAACATAATTGGTATCAAATCAAACAACAAATTGCTTATATTCCTCAAGAGTTACCGAAGTGGTCTGGTTTATTAGTTGATAACTTGCATTTTGCAGCAGCTATTCACGGAATTAAAGGGAAAGAAAACGAAGACGAAGTTGATTTTATTCTCTGGAGATTAGGTTTAGATAAATATAGAAATGCAACTTGGAATGAGATTTCCGGAGGGTTTAAAATGAGATTTGCATTGGCTAAAGCTTTGGTTTGGAAACCCAAACTTTTAGTATTAGATGAACCCTTGGCTAATCTTGATGTTAATACTCAGCTATTATTTTTACAGGATTTAAGATATTTAGCTGATTCTTTGGCTCATCCTAAAGCTATAATTTTGAGTTCACAGCATTTATATGAGGTTGAAAGTATTACTAACAATATTGTATTTATTAAAGAAGGTTCTGTCTTGTATAATGGAAAATTAGCAAATTTTGGGGAAGATAGGGAGGAAAATGCTTTTGAGTTAGGTTGTCGTTTATCGAAAGAGGAATTAATGGATATATTAGAAAAAATATCATATACTGAAATTCAAATTATTGGTCATCATCAATATATTGTTAATACTTCAAGAAGTATTACTGCTAATGATATGATGAAACTTTTTATTGATCATAATATTACCCTAAAATATTTTAGAGATATCAGTAAATCAACTCGACGTTTATTTAAGACAGAAAGATGAAAACCCCAGAGATTATTTTAAATTGTATCAATCCTAAATTTCTGCAAAGAGCTGATCGATATTTATTGCTCAATTATCCTCGTATATGGGTAACAAAAATACATTATGTTTTTTATTATGGACTATTAGCTAATATTATTTTAAATTCCCTAGTTCGCTTATTAATTCAACCGCATCAAATAGATGAATTTATCAGATTTATCATTGTCATAGTGATGTTAGCTGAATTAGTAGCTTTTGTATACTGGTTTAGCAGACAATGTTTATTTAATATTGAACAAGAGTATGGTAATACTAACTGGATTAATGAATTTTTAGAAATAATTATTTATACTATTTGTACTCTGATTATTACCCTTTGTTCCTTGACAATGACTTGGACAGCTATTGATAAAATCGCTAACACCGACCCTATTATTCATAAGGATACTAAGTGTGAAGAGAATGTGGTATGGGAAGATAAATTTTGTACATTAGGAGACATCAATTGTGATAGCGATAAGAGTTCTAAGAAGTGTAATGATATCAGAAATTTTATGGCTACAGATATAAATGAAGACACCGACAATTTACCTTACGATATTCATTGGTTTTTTCATGCTATTTTTGCTATCTTAGGAATCCTAATTTTAATGATTAAAAAGCATAGTAACTGGCGTACTTTGGGATTGTTGGCAATTTATGTAATTCTATTGACGATTATTAGTGTATTTCTAGGTATATTTTTACACAATGCTGAAATCGATTTGTTGGCTTTTTTACATATTCCCATTGATCAATCTAACTTATTAGGGCTAAGAATAGGAATGGGAATTATATTATGTATTATTTTCTTATCAATTTTTGCTTCCACTCAATTAGCAAAAAAAAGTTCCTATGATCAGTTTTTATATATTAATTTTATTATGATCCCTTTTGTAATCTTTGTATTCACTCTTTTTTTTGGTAGTCTTTTAGAACAAAGTAATAAAAGTTATTATTCTCTTAAAGAAACTGTTCTAGATTGGGTTAAATTTTTTTTATTTTTTTTATTTTTTGTTCCCTTACAAAAATGGATTTTAATTCGTACTCAATCATTACCCAAAAAATAGTTTAAATTATGAATAATATTTTTACTCAAATTAAAAACTTAATTCAAGAATATAACTTAGAAGAAGCTAGTAATCTTCTAGTTGAATTAACCCAGAAATATTCCTCTCGTTTTCATAACGAAATTTTAGGTCAAAAAGGAACGTTAAAACGAGTTCTCAGCGAAGAAAGAAAAGGTATTGTTAACCCAGAAATGAGCAGACAAGAAAAAGCTAGAATTATGTATGCTTTACTTGATCTTACCGATGAAATAGAAAACGAACTAAAAACAAAAGAAAATTTCTCTTTCCCAGAAACATTAAATCAAGAAACTGGAAAAATTAACTTTGCTCAAGTGGATCAAGTTATCATACAATATACAGATAAAGGAGATAACATCTTAGACAAAGCCATGAATCAAGAAAAAGTAATTAACATTGGTGATAATAACCAAATTTCAGCCCCGGTTTTAATCGCTGAAACCATCGAAAACAGTTTTAATACTTTAGCAGAATCTAACATAAATGATGACTTAAAAAGTAAATTAGATGAACTTTTAAAAGCGATAACTGAAGTGAGTAAACAAGTCACAGATTCAGAAGATATAGAAACCGTAGAAATTTTAACCGAAGATGTTAATACGTTGGTTAAAAAAGCAACCGACGATCCCAAAAGTTCCAAAGTCAAAACCTATCTAAAAAGACTAGAAGAAACTGCTACCAGTCTCGGTAAAATTGCTGCACCTATCCTAACCATAGCTAAAGGAATTAGTATATTGTTGTAAAATTTATCGAAATAACAACTTAAAACTTTTGCACTTTTCAAGTATATATTCCTGACTCCTGACTCCTGACTCCTAAACTTTACCAAAACACTTTTTCAGCAAACCCTAGTTATTATTATCATCGTTTAATGATTTTTTCCTTCTCTACCAATTCCCAAGGAAGTTTAGCTGCACCTAGCTATTTGATCACCTAATTTTGTGGTTAATAACTGATGATGTTAACATTGATCTAAATGGTCTAGGCTTAGGATGGGGCTATTCTAATTGATGAATATTTCTGGTGGTTGAACACACCCCATCTAAATCAAAGATTATAGATGGGGATTCACTTGCACTCCATTTGCTTTTAGACTTCTAAGTGTCCCTAAGCAAACTGGTGTCCGCAGTGTATTTGTAGAACTTTGGCTAACAAATACCTTAGAGAAATGCTTATCCCCAATTAAGACAGAATACCAATATCTTGCTCCAATATTATATGAGGCTGATAAATCAGCATTATATTGTTTACCAGACGGGAAAACACACAAAGAATAATTGTTTTTACTGCGTTTAACTTTCCCACTCCCATCAAAAGCATAAGCACTGGTATATTTAGGGTTAACTGTTTGCACATCTCCCCCTAATTCTGCCCATCGGTCACTTAAAATCTCTACAATTTTTTGATGACACCATAAATGAAACTTTTGCCTCATTAAAGTGCCTTTCTTTCCTGCCTTAGCTTTCCATCCTGCTAAGTTTTCGATGACGATTACTTTAACATCATGAAGTTTAGCAAACTTAATAATTTCTCTGGAAACTTTACGAGAAATCTCTAAATTGATATTACTTGACTTCCGATAAAGTCCTCGACAAAAGCCTTTAACCAACTTTTTGCCCGTCTTAGAGTAAGTTTGTTTTGACTTTTTAGTAATCATCATTTTCCGTTTATTTCGACGGTCTATGTCTCTAGCTGGATTGATAAATTTTCTCGCTTTTACAGTACCGTCAGAGCCAACAATCGAACAAGTTGCAGCATTATTAATGCCTAAATCTACAGAACAAACATAATTGGATTCCTCCTTTTTTATCGGTTTAATTTTAACTGGCATTGAAAGCTGACAAGTCTTAGAATTGACCACTAAAGCGGGTGACTTTAGTTGATTACCTATACATAAGTGACCTTGAGTTTCCAGACATCCGTGCGAATCATGGAGTTCGGTTTTCTCTTTTTAGTTTTACGTTTGGTTGTAGACTTACCCATAACGACTAAAAATCTTGTTGACTTGGAAATATAGTAACATATATAAAGTCGGAATAATAAGGATGCTTCGCCTTTATTTGCTGGTTTCGCTAACCCCATCTAAAATCTTTGATTTAGATGGGGACTGCGCTCAACGATTTTGTTCAAGTTCTGTTACTTTAACAGAAACAGACAATAATTTTGTCCCTGTTCCTGTAACTGGTTTGACTCAATTCGATCCTTCCCTGGGTAACTTACTCACCGTAGTGATCAGGCTTAGGGATATACTAGAGTTTGAAGGAACATTAACCAATAATTCTGAAACCCCTGGAACTTTTGCGACTGGAGTTAGCTCTGATTTGCTAGTTGAGGTGGGTGATCTCGACTTTGACTTAGATTTTTTGAGTGCTAATTTCACGTCACCTTTAGCTGGTGTTTCTGAAGAACCTGAAAACTCTGCTGACTTTAACCTTTCTGACCAAATCAATGTTGCCTTCATTAATACAGATACTGTAGACCTAAGTAGTTTTATCGGAACTGATGCACTTCCTGCTAGTTGTTCTCAGTCCTTGCTTGCATTTAATGGTGGCTCGGATACTAACTTTACTGTATCCAGGGTCATTGAGGTATCCTGTAGTATTGAGGTAACCTATACCTTTGAGGAAAATGAAATAATACCCTCAACTCCTGAACCAGCGACTTTTTTAGGTATTATTGCTGTTTCTATAGCTGCTTTAGCCAGTAGAACTTTAGCTAAATTTAATATTTAATGATGTTTTTCAGTTCTACGAGTTCCCAAGCGAGTTTAGCTGCACCTACCATTCCTGCTTGATTACCTAATTTTGCGGTTAATAACTGTAAATTTTCGCGAGAACTGGGTAAAACCCGTCTTTCTATTTCTTCTAGGGTCGCTGGAAAGAAAAAACGGGTACTACCGCTAATTCCTCCCCCAACCACGATCGCCTCCGGGGTCAATATATAGATTAAACTCGCTAACCCGGCACCCAATAAACAACCGTAGCTTTCCCAAAATTCCAGAGCTTGTTTATTGCCATTTTCTGCTAATTTTCCCAGTTCTGCTGGTTCTTTTCCTGTCATGCGACGAATCGCTTGAATGGAACTATATTGTTCTAGAGAGCCATTATTCCCACTATTACACACCGGTCCATCAAAATTGAGGGTAATTAACCCTAACTCTCCGGCCGACCCTAAATGACCAGTAAAGAGATGACCATCCAGGATGATCGCTCCACCAACTCCCGTTCCCAAGGTTAACATAATCAGGTTTTGATAGTCTTTCCCGGCACCTAACCAAGCTTCTCCTAACCCGGCACAGTTAGCATCATTGGCGATGGTTGTCGGTAGTCCGGTTTGGGCTTCTAACCAGTCCGCTAAGGGGACATTCTCCCACTCGGACAAGTTAATGGCAACTTTAGCAATTCTACCACTTTTATCGGCGGGTCCTGGGGTTCCCACCCCTAAAGCGAGACAGTTTTGCTCAGAGGTAAGTTGAGCGATCGCATCTACCATCGTTTTGACTACAGCTTCGGGGGTTGCCGGTTGGGGAGTGTCAACGGTTAGGGAGTTGATACAGGTACCATCTTCGAGAAACTGTCCAAGTTTAATAGCAGTTCCACCGAGATCAAGGCCAATAACTGAGGGGTTTTCCATACAATAAAGTTAAACTGACAGTGTTAGTATTGATGTATGATTCGACTTGCAAATTCATCGCCATTCATTATTCTAAAGAGTTAGCCACTTGGTTATTAGGGAAGCCAATGGAATTAACGGAAATTAAGCCATCAGAGTTATCCTTAGAACCGATACGAGCGGACAGTTTAATCTTTTTAGAATCAGAGAACATTGTATTACATATTGAGTTCCAAACTGCTCCTAAAGAGGATATTCCTTTCCGAATGTTAGACTATGCAGTTAGACTTTATCGATGCTATCAAGAAAAACACATCCATCAAGTGGTGATTTATTTGAGGCCAACTCAATCATCTTTAGTCCGAAAAAATTATTATCGACGAGGTAAGACAAACCATGAATTTGACATAATACGTCTCTGGGAAACTCCTTCTGAAAACTTATTACAATTTCCTGGACTCTTTCCCTTTGCTATACTTACTCAAGTAGAAAATAGGGAAAATTTACTTAGACAAATTAGCCAAGAAATTGAAAAAATCAGCAACAAAACAGAAAAAAGTAATCTTGCTGCTTCGACTGCCATTTTAGCTGGATTAGTGTTAAATAAAGACATCATCCGAAGATTATTGAGGAACGACATTATGAAAGAATCAGTGATTTATCAAGAAATTAATGCCGAAGGAAGACAACAAGGAGAAGCTAATTTGATCTTACGTCAGTTAAACAGACGTATTGGCGAAGTGTCTCCCCAATTATGCCAAAAAATTCAAAGTCTTTCTATTGAACAATTGGAAAATTTAGGAGAAGCTTTATTAGATTTTAAATCAATAGATGATCTAGAGCAATGGTTCAATCAATTCTCTCTTTAATCAGATCAGTTAACTAGAGATAGTTATCTATTTGTTGAGGATGGTGGTTATTATCAATGGTAATCACTAAATCAACAAGACTTGGATTTTGGGCTAAAGGTGTTATAAATAGTTCGGGATGTAAGGCTTTCCAAAAATAGTTAACAAAGTCTTCTATTTCGTGATCACTCATCCCTGTTTTTCCTGATGATATCATTTTTTGTTCTGCTTCTTTGCGCCATTGTTTACTAAAACGATAATCTTTAGGATAAAGAATGATGAGGCGATCTAATTTTTCCCACAAGGGTAAATAAGCTTTTAAGTTTTCATTGATCTCTTTAGCAAATTGTTGATCTTCTTTGCTTTTAATGGGTAATGGTGCATTATTAAATTGAGTTTCATTAATGGGTTGAACCCCTAAAAACCACCCTTCAAATAAAACAATATCAGGTTGATTAATGATTTCTGGTTCTATTCTATCCCCTTGACCATTGCATAAAGATTTATCAAAACGTGGAATAGAAATAGCTGCCAAATAATGAGGATCTTTTAATTGATTTAAAACTTTAATACCTAACTCTACATCATGGGTTCCTGGGGGACCACGCCAAATAAAACGAGGGTCAATTTCTTTTAATTTTTGACGTTCATCGTAGGTTTTATAGAAGTCATCAATAGAAATAGTTATGGTTGTATATCCTAATTGTTTTAAAATTAAACAAAGAATTTTTGATAGGGTTGTTTTTCCTGTTCCTTGTACCCCTAAAATGCCCTGAATTAAAGGAGTTTTTTGTTTACTTTTTTCCTCACTTAATTGTATAGCTAAAGGTAGCCATAGCTTCCATAAAAGTGACATGATGTCAAGGGAATTAAAGCCTAATTTTTGGCAATATTGAGCAACTAAATGATAACTTTTTTCCCATAAAATAAGACGATTGTTAATTTTTTTTCTGCCATTTTCTGCGGTTATATTGAATATATTACAGAAAGATTTATCTTGTAATTCTTCCTGTAATAACATTTCTATTTCAGAAGAAGATAAAGCAGGATATTTGTCTAATATTTCTAGTAACTTAAGAGATTGCATGAGCTTTGATGGTTACTTAAGATCCCAATTTAAGGGCTTCAATATATAAACTATAAGTTACCCCAATTTTGAAAAGATTGAGAATATCAAGACTCAGCGATCGCCCTTCCTTTTTATTTCGACTGTAGGCAATTCTACTAATTCCTTCAGTAAAAATTAGCAAAAAAATGCCTACAGTAATATCCCAATAAGCTTCTTGGCCTGCGGTAATAGAAACAGCTTGACCGACAAAAAATCCCAAAAGAACACTAATCAAACTTAAAGAAATCCGTCGCCAAGGATTACTAAAAGCTGCATTAAACTTAGTTTGAGTAACTTCTACTAAAGTATTTAATCTTGTTCTTTGCATGGCTTAGATTTTCCCATTTTCTTTGCTAATTATCGATCCAAACGATCTAATAAATATAGACCAACCACAATACCAGCAAAGTGACATAAAATAGTGTGAGTATTCGCGAGAAGCAATAAAATTTCGCTAGGAGTAGGTAGCTTACTGGTATCATAAACGGCTGCACCTTGAGGAATATTAGAAAGTTTTCGCCACAAAATACCAACAAATCCTTCTGCACCAATAATGGAGAGAAAAATTCCCACTAAATTAGATAATAAACCGGCTCGAATAAGTTGTAATGTGGATGATTTTCTGGGCCGTGCTTTCGCTTCTGGGTTTCGCATTAATTGAGCGATTTTCTTATAACGAAAACAAATCAAAATACTAATCAGCAGCGCAATAACGCCAGCAATGGAACAAAAGACACTAAAAGAAGTCCCTTCAGTTGATTTTTCTTGGGCCACTAAACCAGCTAAGGCTAAGAATAACAGCGCGGCCGCTAAGACTCCTAATACTAACTGTCCCCAGAAACCTATATTTCCTGACCATTGTAGAATCGTCGCAGCACGTTTGACATTGGGGGGAAGGGGTCGAGAAATTTCGTAGTTTTGACTCATAATCTGATGGTGAAAACTATGACAGTTTTGACTCAATGGATTCTTCTTTATGATGACACAGATAAGCCGTTAAGTCTGGAAATTTCTCTTTAAGACTGAAGGGGAGTAGGTAATATTACGTAATTCTTCATTCTACATAATGGTAGTATTTTCTTGAGTAACAGCAAAAGCAACTAAACAATTTTCTAACACTTGAATAAACCATAACGATTCTTCTATGGAAGTTGACTCGTAATAATTAAAGAGATGAGCTAATCTTTGTCGCAAAGAATCTTTTAATTGGGAATTTAAGAAAATTAATTTTAAGAGTAAAGCGGTTAATTGGGTCGTTCCTAAATATCGTTTTAAATTAATAAAAGAAAGATGATGCGAGGGTTGAGTAGGATTAAGGATTAGTTTATTTAATAATTGGTTACAGGTTCGTAGTATGAGAAATTCATTGATGGTTTGTTGATCACAGTGAGTGAGAATTGTGGGAATATTCTCCTGTAGGTATTGTTTGAGTTGTTGTTTTGATGCTTCTTCAATATCTTCAATTAGATAATTGATTAACCAAATTTTGAATTCTTTGAATGATAAAGATTCAATTTCACTGAAAAAATTGATTCCTTTTTTACTTTTTATCTGATTTTGAGTTAATTGAGTAAAGGTTTCTATAGCTATACTAAAAGCTTGATGATTTAATAAAGTAGGATTGGGAACGACTTGAATAGGTTGTGGAACCTTAGTTGTTAACGTGCGAAGACGAGCAACTTCAATTTTTTGTTTTTGAAGTATGATCGTTCTATTTAATTTCTGTTGAAAAGAATTTTGTTGATGTCGTTTGAAACCAGCTAAGAAATTAATATATTCTTCAACACTATCATTGTCCAGCAAACAATCTTTATATAAAAAGGGGTAACGTCCTAATAAATCTCCTAAAATTTGAGGTTTTGCTGCATCAGAAACAATACGAGGATTAATAATACGAGTTAATCTTTGTAGTTTTAAATATTCAGACGTTTCAGAAAAAGCTTGACTTTCTTCTTGCCATCTTGTTAAAAATTTCTTCTGTCTTCTTGGAGAAATATATAAGTTTTCAAAAGAATTAAGTAACTGAAAAATCGCTGGTTTTGTTTTTGGATTAACTATCCAAGAAGCAATACAAGCTTGACAGAGGTGATTAAAAAAGGATAAACAGTTAGCTTTAGCTGTTGGTGAATAGATCAGATTTTTAACCATTTCCTGGACTTCAGGATCAGGATAATTCCTGGTTTGTTCTAATAATAAACGTAATTTTTCTAATACGTCACAGGGAGATTCCGTCTCGATCAATTTAAGAAAATATTGATAGAGACTATCATCGTTGGTTACAGGTTCTTCATATATACATCCTAATGTATCAAACGCTCCCTGAGTCATCACCATACCACTCATTTCAATTCACTTAACTTTAATTAATTATTGAGGCGATCGCTGGTAGACTCAAGAAAAAAAATTACAAAGGTTATGTGATTTTTGTTATTGACATTTGCAACCTACTATGCTACTTGAAATTGTGACCGTATTCTCCCATAAATAAGGGGAGGTTTCAGGGTAATCTATAAGGTATAGCAGTTGAAGCCTGGGTGTTTAAACAAGGTTGGTTCTCACATTTTAGGTAAATAAACCTTCACTAATCACTCACGTTTGCTATCACTCATCACAATCAAAGAGATTAAAACTTATAATGGCTCATCCTCTATACGTTGCATTTATTTGGCATCAACACCAACCCTTGTATAAATCCCGTGAAGCGATTGATGACCCCAATGGACAGTATCGGATGCCTTGGGCCCGTTTACACGGTGTCAAAGATTATTTAGACCTCATTCTTGTTTTAGAAGAGTTTCCCAAGCTACATCAAACCGTTAACCTGGTTCCTTCTTTGATGCTACAGTTAGAAGACTATAGCCGAGGAACCGCCCTCGATCGCTACATGGCTTTAACTTTAACCTCTGCTATCGATCTAACGGATGAAGACAAAGAATTTATTTTTGACCACTTTTTCGATGCTCATCATCGCACCTTAATCGATCCCTATTATCGCTATTCTCAATTGAATATGCAAAAGCACGATCAAGGCCGAGAATGGTGTATGGAAAATTGGACAGTACATGATTATAGCGATCTATTGGCTTGGCATAACTTAGCTTGGATCGATCCGATTTTCCGAGAAAAAGATCCCGAAATTGCTGCTTGGTTTGAAAAAGGGAAGGGCTTTTCTTTAGAAGATCGCAAGAAAATTATTGCTAAACATCGGGAAATTATCGGTCAAATTATCCCCCAACACAAAAAAATGCAGGATTCTGGGCAGTTAGAATTAATGACAACGCCCTATACTCATCCCATTTTACCCTTACTCGCAGATACAGACTCAGGACAGGTAGCCATTCCTGAAATGACCTTACCAGAAAAACGCTTCCAATATCCTCAAGACATTCCCTGTCATCTGCGTAAGGCCAAACAGATGTATATCGATCGCTTTGGTCAGGAACCGAAAGGACTCTGGCCCTCTGAACAGTCCGTTAGCCCTGCTATTTTACCCTATGTGGCTCAAGAAAAATTTAGCTGGTTATGTTCCGATGAATCGGTGTTAGGGTGGAGTGTGGAACATTATTTCTATCGGGATGAAACCGGAAACGTTTGTGATCCCCATCGGATGTATCTTCCCTACCGTTTAGAAACGGAATACGGAGATTTAGCCATTGTCTTCCGCGATCACCGTTTATCAGATTTAATTGGCTTTAGTTACAGTGGGATGGAACCCCGTCACGCGGCCTCTGATTTTCTCGGACATCTACAAGCCATTTCCCGTTCGTTAGTGGAACGTCAAAAAAGCAAAGTGACCACCCTCGAAGATCCCTGGTTAGTTACCATTGCCTTAGATGGGGAAAATTGTTGGGAATATTATCATGATGATGGGTTACACTTCCTCAGAGCATTATATTCTCAGTTAAGTGAAGTTGATGACATTGAATTAGTCACCGTTTCCGAATTTATTGAGAAGTTTCCCCCGAAAGCAGAAATTCCGGCCCACAAGTTACACAGTGGTTCTTGGGTTGATGGTAGTTTTAGCACTTGGATCGGCGATCCAGTGAAAAATAAGGCTTGGGACTTATTAACCGAAGCCCGTGATACAATGGCTAAACACCCTGAAGCTACCGAACAAAGCAACCCCGAAGCTTGGGAAGCGTTATATGCTGCTGAAGGATCTGACTGGTGTTGGTGGTTTGGAGAAGGCCATTCTTCGAGTCATGGGGCCTTGTTCGATGAACTCTACCGTGAACATTTACGGGGGGTTTATTCAGCGTTAGGTGAACCCATTCCTGAGAATTTATACGAACCCTTAGACGATCATACCAAGAAAGGCGATCGCGCCCCTGAAGGCTTTATTCAACCGGTGATCGATGGATATGTTGATGAACAAGACTGGGAAAAAGCCGGACGCATCGAAATTGGGGGATCGACCGGGACCATGCACAAAGCGAGTACCGTCCAACGTATTTATTATGGTACGGATCATCTCAATTTTTATCTGCGCTTTGATGTGAAAATGGGGGCGCAACCGGGTCGAGATTTACCCAATGAGTTACATTTACTCTGGTACTATGCCGATACCGATGTGTTTACCAGTACAGTGCCTTTAGCGGATGTTCCTGATGAAGCCCCGCTTAATTATACCTTCCATCATCATGTGGGTATTAATTTAGTTTCTCAGTCGGTCTGGTTACAGCAAGCTTGGCATAGTAATGATTGGCATCCGAAAAATCATCGCATTGAGGTAGCGTTTAATCAATGTTTAGAAATTGCTGTCCCTTGGGGTGATCTACACCGTGAACCGGATGCTTGGCTGCATTTAGTGGCTGTATTCGCTGATCACGGTAAGTTCCGCAGCTTTTTACCTGAAAATCAATTAGTGGAGTTGCAAGTTCCTTAAGTTTTGAGGGAACTCAGTAGGAACAGTTCACCAACAGAATTTAGAATGTAGAATGCGGAATTAAGAATGTTTAATTAGTTCTAAATTCTAAATTCTAAATTCTAAATTCTAAATTTTTATAAATTAGTCAGTTTGCTCGATAATATAAGGAAATTCTCCTGTATTAATACTAAACCATTCTTTTTGTAAGATACGGTTTTCTGGGCCAAGAATTGTTAAATTGACTAATTGTTTAAATTGGGTATTGTTCTGGGGTAAAATGCAGCCGTATAATTCTCTAGTAATGGGTTGAGAGGGTAATAAAACGAAGTCTCCTAGATTATTACCTTGTTGGACAATCTCTCCTAATAGTAAAATACCATCACTGACAACAGCTTTTACTTCATCTTGTTTGAGTTTTTGGACACCTTCTTGTCGACTTTTGATATCTTTCCAATTGGCTAATGGATAAATTTGTGGAATGATTTCTTGAGTGGTGGTTCCTGGTAAAAAGGCAATAGGAATATCAGTTAAGTTGCCATTATAATCAAAGTTAGGAGCATCTTCTAGTTTAACTAAAAATTGCGCTCCCGTCATAAAAAAGGGAACAGAAAAATCAACTCTTTTTAAGCGAGTTTGGGTGATAGTTGTGGCCCCGCACATAATATCAACATCTCCCCGTTGTACAATACGAAACCGACTATCGATCGTTGCTTCTCTGAGGTTTAATTTTATGGGTTGATTGAGTTCTTTTTCTAATCTTTTATGAATTAAATGGATGAGATCGACAGAGTATCCAGTCCATTTTCCTTTATTATTAACGTAACCAAAAGGAATCGCATCTTTTCTAACTCCTGCGTTTAACTCTCCTGTACGTTTAATTTTTTCTAAGACAGTTTCTGCTAAAACAAAACGAGGAAAGAAACACAATAAAATAAGAGTTATTAAGACAGAAATTGAAGCTTTATTTTTCATTTTATAATCATTTATCTATAGATGTATTTCTCTAGACTGATTAATTGTTATAAAGTTCCTAATAATTCTATCATTGAGAGCATCTCAAAGTTGTAAATTGTCCTTTATTGATTGAGGTCAGCGACTAACATTCTAGCAGCTTCATAGGCTGCATCTCTAAAGGGTAATAAAACGAGATCAGAACCAGCATTTTTGAGAATTTCCATTTCTCGTTCTGTATGACTGGTTAAAGCAATTTTGCCTTGAAATTTTTGATATTCTAAGGTATTTAATAAAGTTAGTCCGATTCGTTGTCCAGGTAAAGTACTGATCACCCATTTAGCCTTATTTAAAGGAAGAGTTGCTGCAAATTCAGGATCTTCTGCATCCCCATAAAAAGCTAATAACCCTTTATTACGCCATTCTCTCACTAATTCTGGGTTAAAATCCACCCCTAAAACCTGTAAACCCGAACCTTGTAATGCTCTAATTAAACTACCCCCATACCGTCCCAAACCAAATAAAATAATATCAACATTAGAGACATTGACGGCATCTAAATCTCCTAATTTTTGATGATGATGAGGAATTAATCTATCAAACTGGGAAACAATGGGTAATAATTTTTCATAAATAATATGAGAGTCCATAATCATATAAGTGGAGACTCCCATGGTAATTAATCCCACTAGGGTAATTAATCCTAAAACATTCTCATTAATATGGCCTAAATCAAGTCCTAATGCCGCAATAATTAAAGAAAATTCACTAATTTGACTCAAAGATAAACTGGTAATGGTGCTGGTATATTTTTGGTAACCTCGGCTACTCATTAACACCATAATCATGAGGGGTTTGCCCAGTAAAACAAACAGGGATAAAACAATGGCTGAAAGAATTTCTTCCCCTAAATAACTCACATTAATATGAATCCCTAAATCGATGAAGAAAAAGAGCAGTAAAAAATCTCGTAAACTGACTAATCTCGCCCCAATAGTAGCCCGATAATTGGTAGAAGCTAAAGACACCCCAGCCACAAATGCACCTACCTCTTTACTAAACCCTAAACCGTCTCCCAATGCGGCTAAAGCGATCGCCCAAGAAATAGCAAAAATTAATAATAATTCCGTTGAAGAAGCCAAAATATGAAGCAATTGTGGTAAAACATAACGAGTTAAAATAGCAATAAATAATAAAAACATTCCACCTTTTAATATGACTGAGATGATTTCTTGCCATAAAGATTGTTGAGAATTCTCACTAAAAGCTGTTAACAAAATCATCGCCACTACCACCACTAAATCTTGAACGATGAGAACCCCTAAAGCAATGCGACCATGTAACGCATCAATTTCCTGTCGGTCTGATAATAATTTAACGACAATAATGGTACTAGAAAAGGTTAAAGATAGGCCGATATAAAAGGCAGAAACGAGATTAAACCCCAAAAAACTAGCCAGAAAATAACCTAAAATTCCCGTCATCAAAATTTGACCCATGCCAGCAAGAATTGCTACCGGACCAACGGATTGAATTTCATGGGGATCAAGCTTTAATCCCACCACAAACAATAATAAAGCAATCCCCAATTCAGCCAATAATTCCACCTCTTCATTGGCCGAAACTAACCGTAACCCTGCAGGGCCAATGAGAATACCCACAATAATAAATGCCATAATCAAGGGTTGACGCAACCACAACGCTAATGCTCCCACTGCCGTTGCGATCGCTAAAATACAAGCAATTTCTGAAAAAACACTACCAAAACTAAACATAATAATTTCTTTTGATAACCCGATTGAATCCAATTGTAGAATTAAATTGTAAGAAATCGGGAACAAAAAAATAACCCAATTGGGTGAAGGGATTGTTATGAAGATTAATTACATTGGAATTAAGAAAGAGATACGAGGAGGATCAAATATGAAAAGGACGATATTAAACGCCATCTTACTAGCTACCCCCCTTATCTTAGCCAGTCCTGTCATGGCAGGAAACCCCGCCCATGTTCAACAATTACTAGAAACAGGATTGTGTCAAGGTTGCGATCTCAGTAACGAAGACTTAAGATATGCTCATTTAATTGGCTCTGATCTTAGAGACGCTAACCTACAAGGAGCGACTCTTATCGAAGCTAACCTAGAAGGGGCTGATCTTACAGGAGCTAATTTAGAAGGAGCAAACCTGGCAGGAGCCATGTTAACCAACGCCAGTCTCAATGATAGCAATTTAGATAATGTTAATCTAGCCTACGCCATCATTTATGATGCCGATGTCACCGGTGCGTCTATGGAAAATCTCGACATCACCAACGCACAAATTTTTAACACCGGTATCGGTGTCGGTGGCGTAAAACCATAGTTAAACGAAACAGCGTCATGAAATTAACAAAAGTTGGGGCGACAGTGGGACACATCATCCTCTCCTACTGATTCGCCCCTTGTTCGTCATTTGATAATTCTGTTCTATGTGAACTATAGTTTTTGTTAGAGTATAATAGTTAGAAATTTATTGAATGTAGCGTGATGAATTTAACCATTGAAGTTGAACAAGAAGAAGACGGAAGATGGATTGCTGAAGTAATCGATTTACCGGGTGTTCTTGTTGATGGTCAAACTGTTGAAGAAGCTATAACAAAAGTTCAAGCATTAGCATTACGAGTTCTCGCAGATAATATTGAAAATGACAAAAGTGACGCAAAGTACATAAATATATCTTTCCAATAAACGTAAATTAGCTAAAGCTAAGAAAAAATAGAACAGATCACCCATTGTAGGGGTCAACAACCGTTAACCCCTAAGCTGTTAATGAGAACCTCGATAAATCCGTTGTGCTTGTTCTGGGGTAAACTGTTCATATCCTGGTAAAGAAGACTCGTTACTGCCATTTTTGCCATTACTACTTGCTGTGGTGGTTGCAGGACGTTTAAAGGGTGTAGATCCTGGAACATGAAAATTAGGATGGAAACTATATTCCGGTTCGGTGGGTATAATGGAACTTTGAGGGGCTATGAAATCATGGGACTCTCGATCATATTCTAAAACTTCTCCTGTTTCAATGCGATAAATCCAACCATGTAGAGTTAAATTTCTTTGATGTAGACGAGAATGAATAATCGGATAAGTCTGTAAATTTTCCAGTTGGGTTAACACATTTTCTGCAACGGTAACCTCTAATAGTTCTTCCCCTTCTAAATGACTATAATTATCCTTAACCAGTCTGCGAGTCGCTTCTGCGTGTTTTAACCAATCATAAACCAAGGGCATTTTTTCTTGTAAACTATTCAATTTTAATAGCCCTTTCATGGCACCACAATGAGAATGTCCACAGACAATGACTTGCTGAATATCTAATGCAGAAATCGCATATTCTATGGCTGCACCTTCCCCACCATTCGCTGCACCAAAAGGAGGAATAATATTCCCTGCATTACGAATAACAAAAATGTCCCCCACTTCTGCTTGTGTGATTAAATTAGGATCAACACGAGAGTCCGAACAAGTGATAAAAAGAATTCGAGGATGTTGTCCATGAGATAATTCTTCAAATAATTCACGATGAGACCTAAAATAACCACTTTGGAATTTTTGTAGTCCTTCAATTAATTTTTTCATGGGGAAAAATAGCTATTTTTACTTAGTTTAAACTTTTATCTCTGGTTAATTATCTCTTAAATTGGTTATCTTGTATACCGTTTTTTATTTGATTTCTGTAACTAATCCATAAGTTTTTATTACCAAGTTCATAAAATTTATCTGTAGGGTGAGCATTGCTCACCTTACATTTTTAATTATTAGCTGCTAAGATTTGTGAGGTCTTAAATCGATCCATCCACCCTTCTAAATAAGCACGATTTTCTTTTTGTTCTTCAATATTTGTTGTGTCTAAAGGATGAGGAGCTAACCCTTTAATAGCAGCAGTAGTAACACAAAACATGGACTTTTGAAAAGTTTGACAAATTTGTACTAAGAGGTCATCTTCCTGACGAAAACTTTGGCGGTAAATTTCGTGTAAATAGTCAGGTAAATGATGTCTCATATCCTGCATTAATAAGGTGGGAGGAATCCCTGCACCCCCAACAGGTAAAGGATCTGCGTATAATGCACCATAGGTAAAAATAGCTTGTTCTGAGGGGATTTGGTAAGATTGAGCATTATAAGAAATAGTCCCTTGAAAGGGGGTTCCTCTAAAAAAGATCGCTTCTACATAAGGCACGGCTGTATCCATTAAAAAGGTTAATCCTGCTGCTTTAGCTAGCACTTCATAAACTTCTCCTTTAATTTTTACTTGATAAATAATGGGACGAGAAGCATCTTTAACTAAACCATCTAATATGTGTTGAACAACATCAGAAATGGATTTAATTTCTCCGTTATCATAGCGATCAGAAAGCTCTAAAAATATATCGGCCATCACACGCCAAAATTGACCTAAACCACTATAATAGGACATCATTCTCATGTGTTCGGGGAGAAATTCAGGAAAAATTTTATGCAGGGTTAACATGAAAAAGTTATGCTTAAATTTTGCTTGAATAACCTTCTCTACATTGTTTCTAAATTCAGGAGTATCTAAATAAGCATCTAACCCACCACCGCCATGCCACATCATTGACTTCATGCAGTATTCTGCATATTCAAAATTAGTGCGATTGTGGTTCCAATGACGGAGTAATTTATCAATAGAAAATTCTCCATTGAAGTATTTAAAAAAGGGAAATAAACGCAAAAATTGATGATCGGCAATATAAATTAAGTTACGAGAATATTGATCTAAAATTACTCCATAACTTTTAAGAATACCCACAACTTCTATGACATTTTGGGGTGAGTCTTTGAGTAATGCTTGGCCATTTTCTAAGCGATAGATATATTCTGCTAGGGGGTGACGAGAGGCTTCTATTGTTGTGTTAACCATGTTCTATTTATTGTTTATTTTGTACTGTTGTCTAATGTCTCTATTATTTCATTATTTTAGAAAAAAATAAAAAATTAACTTTTCAACACTTCTTGAATCATAAAATTAGCCTGAGAACCATAACCGCCACCAAACAAATTAAAATGATTTAAAATGTGATAAAGATTATACAAAGTTTTTCGTTTTCTATACCCTTGATCTAAAGGAAATATCTCATTATATCCCCGATAAAAAGCAGCCGGAAACCCTCCAAACAGTTCCGTCATGGCAATATCAACCTCACGATCGCCGTAATAAGTCGCTGGATCTAATATCACCGGTTCTCCTACTTCTGTTACTGCTACATTTCCTGACCATAAGTCACCGTGAACTAAAGAAGGTTGAGGGTTAACTTTTGATAAAATTTGTCTTACTTTTTCAACAATTTGATTATAATTCCCAAAATTTCTACCTTTTCTAGCTGCTAATTTTAATTGAAAACCAATGCGATAATCAGCAAAAAAATTAGCCCATTTTTCTGCCCAATTATTCACTTGTTGCGTGGAGCCAATAGTATTATTTTGACTCCAGCCGAACTTACTTTTTCCTTGATAGTTGTGCATTTTTGCTAAATTTCTGCCCATTTCTTCCCAAGAATGATTAGAAGATCGACCAAATTCTAACCATTCTAAAACAATATAACTGGAACGTTCTGTCATTCCCCAACAGATAGGTTTAGGCACTCGAATGGTTTGGGTTTGTGCCATTTCTTTTAGTCCTAATGCTTCGGCTGCAAACATTTCTACTTTAGAAGCATGGTTAATCTTGACAAAGTATTTAACATCAGATCCAATTAGACAATAACCTTGGTTAATACAGCCACCACTCACAGATTTTTGAGTTTCAACTGTAAAAGATTTTCCTGTTGTTTCACTAATATGCTGAGAAATTTGTGTCCACATTATTTTTGACCTTAATGATTAACCAATTTATAGTTTACAGTGACAGCTAAATTCTTGCCAATCCATTAATTTGTAACAATTGTCACCCCATAAGCATGAGGATTAAGATATTTCTGTGCTGCGCTTTGAATATCGTCGGTGGTTAAGGATTGAATAATTTTAGGGTAGGATAAAGCCGGGGTTAAAGATTGCATTTGAGAATAATAATAGCCATAAAGATTGGTGCGATCGCTTGGTCTTTCATTATTAAAAATAAACCGATTAACCGCTTGTCTTTTAATGCGATTTAACTCTTCTTCCTTGATAGATTCTTGTTGAATGGTTTGCAAATGTTGAAGAATTATTTTTTCTACTGCTGGAATATTTTCTTTTGCCAGTTTTGCCGCAATATAAAACATTCCCTGGATTGTTTGCGTCATATTACTAACAGTAATATGAGACACTAAACCTTGATCTTCTCGTAAATCTTGAAATAAGCGAGAGGTCTTACCTTTTCCTAAAATAGAGGCTAACACATCTAATCCATAAGTCTCATTCAAATCTAACAAACCCGGCACTTTCCACATCATAATTAATCGTGCTTGTTGTAATTGTTCATCTTCATATTCTTGGCGAATAACCTCTTGAAAAGGTGATTCAGGAGATAAAGGAAAACTGAAAGACTGCAAGGAATCAGAAATCGTTTCTGGGTGATAATAAGTCTGAGCAAAACTATCAGCAACAATGTCAATTAATTGCTCAACAGGAAGATTTCCCACTGCGACAGCGGTGACTGAGTTGGGTTGATAACAACTCCCATGAAACTCACGCATTTGCTGAGGGGTTAACCCTTCAATTACCGATGCTGGACCTAACACGGGACGACGATAGGGTAGGGTGTCAAAACAGGTTTCGATTGCACGATAAAACGTACGACGATTGGGATTATCATGGGAACGGCGAATCTCTTCTAAAACCACCAATTTTTCCCGTCCAAACGCGCCATCTTCAATGATAGGATTAAAGATCACATCCAACTGTAACGGCACTAAATCGGCAAAATCATCCGGCGCACTGGTAACATAAAAATGGGTGTATTCTTGAGACGTAGCTGCATTGGTAACAGCACCTCTTTGTTCAATGCGTTGTTCAAATTCTCCATTTTTCAAGGTTGGAGTGCCTTTAAAGACCATGTGTTCGAGAAAATGAGCCATTCCGTTGATCTCATTGGACTCTAATGCAGACCCAACTTTTAGCCAGACATTGAGGTTAACTGCGTCAATCGGCATTTGTTCAGCTATGATGGTTAATCCATTGGCTAGATTAACAATGGTAGGTGTCTGGGAAACCGATGAGTCAGGGATGGATAACATAAAAATAGTGCTGTTCGTTAAATCTGTTAGTTATATCTTAAAGCTATTTTCTGCTATCTTAATAGTACATAAATATTTAAACAATTTTACTTATGCCGAATTCGTCCAATTTACCACTTTTTATTCTTATTGATGGTCATTCTTTGGCTTTTCGTGCTTATTATGCTTTTGCTAAAGCGAGAAAGGGACCGTTAAGAACGTCTACAGGTATTCCTACCAGTATTTGTTTTGGGTTTCTTAATTCTTTAGTTCAGGTAATTAAGTTAGAAAATCCTCAATATCTTGCTATTGCTTTTGATAGTAAAGAACCGACTTTTCGCCACGAAGCTGATGTTAATTATAAAGCAGACAGGAAAGAAACACCAGAAGATTTTATTCCCGATGTTGAGAACTTACAACGATTATTAGAAGCATTAAATATTACTATTATAACTGCGTCTGGATATGAAGCGGATGATATATTAGGAACGGTAGCAACGCAAGGGAGTCAAAAGGGTTATCGGGTCAAAATTGTTAGTGGCGATCGCGATCTTTTTCAATTAGTTAATGATGAGAAGAATCTCAGTGTTTTGTATTTAGAAAGAAATGCGGTTAAAAGTTCTTCAGGAGAAGGTTATACGGAGTTTAATACTGATGCTGTGACGGAAAAAATGGGTATTAAACCGACACAAGTGATTGATTATAAAGCGTTATGTGGAGATAAATCTGATAACATTCCTGGGGTTAGGGGAATTGGGGAAAAAACGGCAGTTAAGTTATTAAATCAATATGGAACTTTAGAAGAAGTTTATAACAAAATTGAAGAAATTAAAGGAGCCAATCAGAAGAAATTAAAGGAAGGAAAAAAAGAGGCTGAACATTCCCAGTTTTTGGCAAAAATCGTTACCGATGCACCGTTAGAATTTAAGATAGAAAATTGTGAACTAAGAGGGTTTAATTTTGATGCAGTTAAACCCATCTTAGAAGACTTAGAACTGAAAAAATTTATTAAAGAGATTAATCAATTACAAGAACATTTTGGAGGTAATACTACTTTAGAAGTTCATGAGAAAAGTAATAAAGGTGAAACCCATCAACTGTCCATATTTGATGATGTATCGACGAAAGTTGAACCCGTTAATAACATTCAAGAAGAAAAGAAAGAATCTTTAATTAAACCTCGAATTATTACAAAAATAGAGCAATTAAATGAGTTAGTTGAACAACTTTCAACCTTTACCAACGCTGAGATTCCTGTTGCTTGGGACACAGAAACAACAGACTTAAACCCTAGACAAGCTGACTTAGTAGGTATTGGTTGCTGTTGGGGAAATAAACCCACAGATATTGCTTATATTCCTATGGGACATAAACAAGGAAAACAACTGAAAAAAGAGCAAGTTTTAGACACATTAAAACCGATTTTAGAAGATAGCAATTATCCCAAAGTTTTTCAGAATACTAAATTTGATCGTCTTATTTTCAAACATCAGGGAATTAACCTAGATGGTGTAGTTTTTGATACCCTGTTAGCTAGTTATGTTTTGCATCCTGAGAAAAGTCATAAATTAAGTGAGTTATGTGAACAATATTTAGACGGTATTACTTGCCAAAACTATGATGAGTTAGGAATAGGAAAAAAACAAACCATTGCTGATTTAGATATTGAGAAAGTAGCCAAATATTGTGGAATGGATGCTTATGGAACATTCTTGTTAGTGGAACCTTTAAAAAATGAATTGAAACCAGTTCCTACCTTACAAAACCTATTATTAGAAGTAGAACAACCCTTAGAAGCTGTATTATCTATCATGGAAGATACAGGAATTTTAATTGACACTGAATATTTAGGAAAATTATCAAAGCAACTTGAACAAGATTTATTAAGTTTAGAAGAAAAAACATATCAAGCAGCAGGAAAAATATTTAACTTAGGATCACCCAAACAATTAGGAGAAATTTTATTTGAGAAACTAGAACTAAACCGTAAAAAATCAAGAAAAACCAAAACAGGTTACTCCACAGATCATGCAACCCTAGAAAAATTAAAAGGTGACCATCCTATTATTGATTATATTTTAGAATACCGAACATTATCTAAGTTAAAATCGACTTATATTGATGCGTTACCCGAATTAGTCGATAAAAACGATAAGCGAATACATACTAATTTTAATCAGTCTGTAACCGCCACAGGAAGACTATCTTCTTCTAACCCTAACTTACAAAATATTCCCATTAGAACTGAATTTTCTCGTCAAATAAGACAAGCATTTATACCACAACAAGACTGGTTATTGGTTTCCGCAGATTATTCTCAAATTGAACTCAGAATATTAGCCCATTTAAGTCAAGAACCCGTCTTATTAAACGCTTACAAAAATGCTGAAGATGTCCATACTGTCACAGCAAAACTATTATTTGATAAAGAAAAAATTACCCCCCAAGAACGAAATTTAGGTAAAACCATTAACTTTGGTGTTATTTATGGAATGGGGGCCCAACGGTTTTCTAGAGAAGCAGGAGTTAGCGCAGCAGAAGGAAAAGAATTTATCAATAAATATCGTCAACGGTATGCCAAAGTATTTGAGTATTTAGAGAATATGAAAAAACAAGCGATCGCCAACGGATATGTTACCACAATTTTAGGAAGAAGACGTTATTTTAACTTTTTTGATGATAATTTATATCGTTTTCGGGGTCATTCTCCTCACACAATTGATCTAAATAAATTAAACATAAACTATAATGATTCTCAGTTATTAAGGGCTGCAGCTAACGCACCCATACAGGGATCAAGCGCAGATATTATTAAAATTGCAATGGTTAAAATACAAGCAATTTTAAACAATTATCAAGCTAATTTATTACTACAAGTTCATGATGAATTAGTATTTGAAATACCAGCAAAAGAATGGGAAGACTTAGAAAGTAAAATTAAAAAAACGATGGAAAACGCAGTTACCTTAACGGTTCCTTTAGTAGTAGAAATTCATGCAGGAAAAAACTGGATGGAAGCCAAGTAAAGTTAGTTGCGCTTAAGGGGTTAACGAAGTCAGAAGTTCCTCACTACTACCATGCGCTAAGTAGTCGGACATAAATACAGCCAACTGTGTAAACATTTGTAAACATAGCTGTAACCCTACTCCTGCCTCCTGCCCCCTGCCTCCTGCCTCTTCTCAACTGTAACGTTTATTTTTGTCCAGGTACTTATCGCACAGAAGTTGTTTTTGAGACAGAGATTTATGGTCCGCTTCAAAAACTATTCGCCTTCAAAGGCGGGGTTTTAGAACCAATTATTTTCGATAAGAAATATGATCACCAAAAACTAAAAAATAGACCCTCTTACGGAATGCAAAATAGAACTAATAAGGGGACTTCTTTCGACAATTTTGTTAAAATGTTCTAAATAGCACTAATTTGTATTCCTATGTTTAATTGGTTTCGCCGTAAAATTAATAAAACAGACGCTGAACCCGCTTCAGAAACCACCGAAAAAGTCACCACCCCTGAAACAGAGACTCCTAGCCAAGAAACCGCCCAAGAAGATTATTTAAGTTGGGCAAAAACCGCTTATAAAAACATTCAACAGCGTCAAACCTCAACCACTTCACAGCCATCTACAGAAACCCCTCCAGAAACGACACAAGAGGACCTTACCCCTGAGATTGAAACCGAAACCAAAGAAGTTTCTGAACCGTCCACAGAGACTAAACCAGAAACCGTCCCAGCGTGGATGGAAAAATCCGACCGCTTAGAGGCCCTCAAAGAAACAGCCCTGGAAACGGCAACCGTCGAAGAAACAAGTTCCTTAACCTTCGATGAAGAATTTGTCTGGTCAGCTAAAGTCTTAGCGGCTCAAGGAAGGGCCCCAGATGATATTTCAGAAGAAGAAATTAATTGGTTAAAACGGCTGCGTCAAGGGTTAGGAAAAAGCCGTCGCGGTTTAGTCAACCAACTCAAATCCATTGTTGGTCAAGGGCCCCTCAATGAAGATGCCGTCATGGAAATCGAAGCCCTCTTATTACAAGCAGATACCGGTATCGAAGCGACGGACCACATTATTTCTACGTTACAAAATCAACTTTTAGAAGAGGCGTTGCCCCCAGAACAGGCACTAGAATACCTCAAAAGCATTCTACGGGAAATGTTAGACCGTCCTTTGCAAAAAGTGGTTAATCCCGGTTTTGCCCCAGAAAAAGGGATTTTGAATATATGGTTATTAACAGGGGTGAATGGTGCCGGAAAAACCACCACTATCGGTAAATTAGCCCATTTAGCCCAACAATCTGGCTATAATTGCATCATTGCTGCTGCGGATACGTTTAGGGCTGCTGCGGTTGAACAAGTCAAGGTTTGGGGAGAAAGAACCAACACCCCTGTGATTGCTAACCCTGGTCAAAATACAGACCCGGCGGCAGTGGTATTTGATGGTATTTCCGCAGCCCAAGCCCGTCAAGCTGATTTATTATTAGTAGATACGGCTGGAAGGCTACAAAATAAAAAGAATTTGATGGCAGAATTAGCAAAAATTCGGCGCATAATTGATAAAAAAGCGGATAAAGCGCAAGTGGAATCCTTGTTAGTTTTAGATGCAACATTAGGACAAAATGGATTACGTCAAGCGCAAGTTTTCTCCGAAGCAGCCAACTTAAGTGGAGTGGTATTAACAAAATTAGATGGAACTGCAAAAGGGGGAGTTGCTTTAGCCGTTGCCCAACAATTAGATTTACCCATTCGTTTTATTGGAGTTGGAGAAGGAATTGAAGATTTAAGACCTTTTTCTAGTTACGAATTTGTTGAGGCTTTATTAAACGAATAAATGAACTAAAAAAGTTTAGGAAAAGTCTAAACTTTTCCTAGGCTTTTTTCTGTGCAATTATCGGCATTACTTTTACAAAAAATCAAGAAAATAAAAAAATGGACTTGAACTGTGCTATTGAAAAATATGCCTTATCTATGTTTAAAACAATTTTGGTTTTAAATAATGTTTATTTTTCTTCTTCAAAATATCACAGAAAAATAGAAAAGCTTTTGTATGATTTTTTAATAGAATTGCATAGTTTAGATATAATCTCAAGCAATCAAAATCAATATATAATAAAGGACAAAAATCTATTTACTAATTCAAAAATAGAGCAAACGAAAGAAGATATAAAAGAAGAAATTAAATATCAAAATAAGGAAGAAATTGAAGTTATTTTCTCCCATAACTATTTTCAAATTCTCAAAGCAAGAGATGAAATTGAGGAGATATTATCATCTCAGTTATATCCAGTTCCTATAGAGATTGAGAAAATAAAAAAATTAGATATTTATTTTGATGAATTACAAGAAATAATTCTTTTTTTACTTGTCTGATAAGTCTATTCAGTCTATTAAAAAATAAGCGTTTAGTAATCATAACACTAATATCAATCTTATTCTCATGGCTACCAGCAACTTTAATGATAAGTATATATGCAGGAATACCCTTGTTTATTAAAATAGTGAGCGCAATAGTAATAGCATCTATTCTATATTTTAAGACTTTTCCTATCTTTAAAAAATTATCCACCTCTTCAAAACATAAAAATATCCAAAAATATTGTGATACCGTATCTGCTAATATTTCTTATGAAAATAATTGGTGGAAAAATCTTAGGCCTCTACGAAAAGAGTTAGATTTAACCACTCAAATTATAACATTATTTTGTATTTTTGCAATTGTTCTCATCCTACTTCGTAGTTGGAGTATTATCCAATTATTTGACTTTGGAGGATTAGAACTATTACCTTTATTAGCATCAGGTTTAGTTGTATCTCTAATTAGTGGGACTTTTTTATCACAAGGAAAGCAAATATTTCTTCGTTTGTTGGCCTTATTTGGTAATGGACTAGAAAAATGGCATGATGAAATGATGGCACTTGTTTCTTTGGGACTTTTGAGTTTAGTTATTTGGGGTTTCATTCTTCATCTACCTGATGTGGGTAAAGAAGCTTTAAAAGAAGGAGATATTGCTTTAGAACAGACTCAATATATCAAAGCAGAAACACAGTACAAAAAAGCTTTAATATATCTCAACTCACCTAGCAATTTAGATTATTCTTGGTTTAATTCTTGGGTTAATTTATGTTTTCCTTTCCAACAAATACAAAATTACTTGTCTTTATCCTTTACTGAACAACAAAATCCATTAGCCTTGTTTAAATTAGGTTATGCTTATTATAAACAATTAGACTTAGATAAAGCACAAGAATATTATATATCAGCTATCAACAGTGAAGATAATAAAGAAGGAGTTTTTTATATGAAGTATTTAACCAACCTTGCTAAAGTTTTAATCTTAAAATCTTATGGGTTGAGTTCTGCAGATGATAATCTTGATTATTCTGCAACTTTAGGAGATAAAGATGCAGATACATTACTACAACAAAAAGAATTCATTAATCGAAGAAGAATGAGAGATGCTAAATTTTTCTTAGAGAAATCAGCTTCGATTTATAGAAAAAATATTATCAATGATTTTTCACAAATACTTGGTAGTATACCTGATGATAAAAATTGTAAGGAACAAAAAAATTACAACTTAGACCATGCTTCTATGGGAATATTAAGAGGGTTAATAAATCTACAAGAACCAGAAATAATTACTAGCAATGAAAGCCAAAAATGTCAATATATGAATAATGATTTATCAATTTTTTTGGGTGAAAAAGCTAAAGAATATGAGGAAATGAAAGATATTGATTGGTACATTGTTGATAGGAACTTTTATAACATCCAAGATACTACTGAAACACAAACAGAGATTTTGAGTTTTCTCAAGAAGGAAAAGAATCAAGCTGATGGTTTATTTATGGAATATTTAGAAGCGAGAAGAGACTTAGCATTTGTTTATGGAATGTATGAATTATCTTACTTTCAACAAGTAACAAATGGTTCTAAAAAACCATCATATACATTAATGAATAAGTTAAAAGAAGCTAAAACCCATTTTCGAGTGTCATCTTTCCTTGGATCAATACTTGAACCTACAATATTACGAGAACTAGAATATTATGAGGTAGATGGAATTTTGAATTTAAAAATGGAAGAAAAACCCCAAGAAACACCGAAGACAGAAACTCAACAAATCATCTTAGAAGACGGAAAACCTTTATTTTCTTCAACATTGAAAACAATAGATGACGATAAATCAACCAACTTAAATGATTTCAAAGAAGACAATCCTCAAGAAGAAATTTTAAAACCATTATGCTATTATCGACTATCACAGTTTCTTAGTATCAGTACAATAAAATTATTAAAGGATGATGACTTAGAAAATTTTTATCAAAACCGAAATAGTATATTCAAAAGTCAACTTCCAGATGATTTTAATGACAAATTCAACAAATATATTGATGAGTTAAGTCATACTGGTGTCTTTGAAAAACTAATTGAAAAACATAGAAAACCAGAAAACTCATCTAAGTCTAAAAAAGAGATAACTACAGAAATAAAGATAATTACAAAAGATGGAGATAAAGTTACAAAAGAGACAAAAACAGTAAATTTAGAAGACCATTTAAAAACTGTAATAGCAGACTTAAATAATAACCTTTATGGATTACCAGTAACAGAAAATGGAAAACAAACTACTCTAGAAAAATACCTGAACGAAAAAATGGTTAAAGACACTTGTGATATTGAAGACAAAGTACCTATAGAAGTTTTAGATTGGTATGAAAGAAAAATGATGTATGATTTAAGGAGAATACCCGGATTACCAGAAAATCATAATTAATTCAATTATTGACTTTAACAAAATGTCAGCAGAAGTCCTCATCCATAAATTCTTTCAAAAAAACTAGCATTTTAGATGAGGATGAATGCAGACCAAATCTAATAAAACATCCGCTTAATTTCAGTTGATGGTTAGATTCCTCAACTATAAATTACACTTCTGTGCGATAGTGCCGGAACTTCGTTAAGGAACTTCTGACTTCTGACTTCTAACTTCTTTCAAATGTCTTTTTTCGTTACATTTATCATCATTAAAACTACTAAAATTACAGCAGACATACCTGAAGTTACAGCAATAGGTAACCTATCTAAATGACGGATTGTGATAGCAACTAAAGCCCAAATAAAGACACCAGAATAAACTTTATCTTGTCGTTTAATTCTGATTAAAATACCAATAATTGCTGCAATAGTAATCATGATAATTGTCCAAACCATATCAGACAAACCAAAACCATTCCATTTTATCCAAGATAAAGCCAAAGCAACGTTAACAATAGTAGCTACTGTAATCCAACCAAAATAAACACTAATAGGAAAATTAACTAACCATTTATCTTGCTTAGGTAGAGATTTTAAAGATATATTTAATTCTAAATACAGTAAAATTAAAGGAATTAAAATAGCTACCATTGCTAGAGTAGAAAGGACAAAGAAACGGGACAAAAAGAGAAAAACCCAAACAATTTGAGCTACACTGCTCATTACTAAATAGTAACCCGTTTTTTGCAAATAGGGATCATTTCTATTATTAGGTAAAGCTTGATAAATTCCTAAACTAATTAATCCTAAATAAATTAATCCCCAAATGGCAAAAGCATAACTCGCAGGGGTAATTAAAACATCGCCAAAAAAAGTATTAGAAATTTCTCCAATGGTTAAATCATTAATAGGGGCAATATTGGCTAATACATTGGTAAAAAAAGCAGCTAAAATAGCGAATAAATTAGCCCATTGTTTCACAAGATTTTTATCTAATTTCATAGTTAATTATCTCAAAAAGTTTTAATATAAAAAAATAGAAGGCAAGAATTAAAGGTAATTCTCAACTTCTTTAAAAGTTAACATTAATTTCTAAAATAGACTATTCTTCTAAGAAGGTTTAGGGTAACTTCTTGCATAGTAATCAGAAGCAACTACCTCAAGAACCTCTCCTGCACCTAAAAGGGGATAAATGCAATTAAGACGATTTTCCCAGACAGTATGGGCAATTTCATAATCAGGACAGTTGATGCGATAAGTGTTGTCGGATACCACCGATAAACGACAACCTCTCGGCAAAAGTATGGATAATAATAACTGAAGACTTTGGGGACCTAATACATTAGCAGCCATGTTACAAACTTTTTTATATTTTCTTAAGACTTGCATTCCATTGTACAAGGTAATGTCACGAGTATCACACTTCGGCATTGATGACTTTTTCTTCTTAAAGACTTCATTACTATTGTGTAATACACTTACAGGATACTGCAAACAGAGCATCGGGTAGTTCACTCGTGGGACGTAGTTTGCCCGTCTTTAGGCGGAGTAGAAATGTGGTATCATCAAGTTTAGCGGTAATGCGCGTAAGAGATTTATCGAGATAATAGGGTCTAAAACCTGGCTTTTAAAAGCGAAAAGTTTTTGGAGCGAGGCACAAATCCTCTCCTGCAAAAACAACTTCTGTGCGATAGCGCATGGTAGTAGTGAGGAACTTCTGACTTCTGTGCGATAGCGCATGGTAGTAGTGAGGAACTTCTGACTTCGTTAATTCAGCTAAGGACTCAATTCAACAAAAATAAGCTGATCATCATGATTCAGAAAATTGCTCGTATTTTGTTAAGCACATTATTGTGTGTTTTACTGGTAGCGAAGCCAACTTGGGCCATTAATGTATCCCCTGGCGATCGCGTCGAACTCCAAGCGACCTCCTCTTTAGGGGTTCCTCTCCATGATAGTCCTGCTCCTAGCTTAGTGGGAAGGGCCCCTAGTGGTACCATTGCAGAGGTAATCGCTACAGCCAATGATCGACGGTGGATCGAGATTGAGTTGCCGTCTGGGGCGCAAAACTGGGTTGTCGAGAGATATATCAGTCGTGTTGTCTCTTCTTCAGGAGAAACCGTAGATACTCGCGAGGTGACGAATTTACTATCCACAGAAAACCAAATCACCGTAGCAGCTATGAATGTAGAAAATTTAGACCCAGGAGATAGCGATCGCTTGATTGGCCTCGGACAACTAATTGTCAATAATTTACAATCTCCTGATCTTATCGTCCTCGTTGAAATACAGGATAACGATGGCCCCACTAATTCAAGTGTTACCGATGCTACTGCAACCTATAATGATCTCATCGATGCCATTGAAATAGCCAACGGCCCTAATTATATCGCCTTTGATATTGCTCCAAACGACGACCAAGACGGAGGCCAACCTGGGGGAAATATTCGCGTCGGTTACTTATATCAACCCTCTAGAGTAGCCTTAACCCCAGGAACCGCAGGAACAGCAACCGATGCAGTAACTGTTTTAGATGGACCGACATTATCCGTGAATCCTGGGCGCATTGAACCGAATAATGCTGCTTTTGATAATAGTCGCAAGCCGATTGTCGCTGAATTTGAATTTAATCAAAATCCTTTGTTTATTATCGGTAATCATTTTGTTTCTCAACTCGGTGATAATGATGATAAACGGCTGGATCAAGCTAAGGTTGTGGGCAATTTTGTTCAACAACTATTGACTGAGGATACGAATGCTAATGTGATTGTGGCCGGGGATCTCAATGATGTTAATGATTCCCAACCCATTACTGCACTCGAATCTGCTGGATTAAGCAATTTGTCTGATTTACTCCCCCAAAGCGATCGCTATACCCACGAGTTTAGAAATAATCTTCAGCAACTCGATTATATTTTAGTCAGTGAGAATTTACGCAACACAGCTAACAATCAGT
This sequence comes from Crocosphaera sp., assembly GCA_030065735.1. Taxonomy (GTDB): domain Bacteria; phylum Cyanobacteriota; class Cyanobacteriia; order Cyanobacteriales; family Microcystaceae; genus Crocosphaera. The sequence continues at coordinate 6,356 of JASJDD010000011.1, read as the reverse complement.
TTGATATTGTTCATGTTAATGTCAATCAACCCAGTAATCTCGTTTTGAGCGATCATGACGTGGTACTGGCTCAATTTACGTTACCTGAAGTAAGCGCAACTCCAGAATCTATCCCTTCCCAAACCATTTTCCCAGAATTGAGTGGAGAAGCGTTACGCTCACGCTTAGCCGCAGAATATCGTGTGACAACCAGTTTAGGGTATGATAGGGCGCGAGATTTTATGTATAAGGAACTCGACAATGATAATGGGGTACTTCGCGGTATTTATTCCGATTTTACCGTTCGAGTGAACCCTAATTCCTCTACTCCTCGCTCTGACGCTTATCAAAATGGTCAAGGGATTAATGCTGAACATTCTTGGCCCCAAAGTCGAGGCGCAACAGGAGTTGCCAAAAGTGACATACATCATCTTTTTCCCTCTCAAGTTAGGATAAATAGTCTTCGGGGTAATTTTCCGTTTGCAGAAATTGAGGATAGTCGTACTGAACGCTGGTTAATCGATAACCGAGAAGAAAATACCATTCCTAGCACCAATATTGATGCTTATAGCGAGCAGATTAACGGCGCATTTGAACCTCGAGAAGCAGTGAAAGGAAATATTGCCAGAGCTATGTTCTACTTTTACACCATTTACCGTGACCAAGCCGAAGACGATTTCTTTGAGCAGCAACAAGATACCCTTTGTGATTGGAATAGAAACGATCCAGTGGATACTGCTGAAATAGAACGTTCTCAAGGAATTGCCAGCCAACAAGAGAATAATAATCCCTTTGTTCTTGATCCATCTTTAGCTAACCGCCTCTATTGTAATTCTTAACGTTTTGCGTTGAGACAAATGTAGAATGTAGACTGTAGAATGTAGAATTTAATTGTTTCTTCATTCTTTACTCTTCATTCATCTTAAAATAATTAACATTTTAATAGAACCTGATGAGCAAAAACGAACGCCGAACCTTTTTATTAGACTTCGAGAAACCATTATGGGAATTAGAAGCTCGCATTGAGCAAATTCGGCAATTGGCTGAGGAAAATAATGTTGATGTTTCTGAACAAATCGCTCAGTTGGAAAGTCGAGCGCAAAATCTCAGGCAAGAAATTTTTAGCAGTCTCACCCCGTCTCAACGTCTACAATTGGCTCGTCATCCTCGTCGCCCCAGTACCTTAGATTATATTCAATCCATTGCCGATGAATGGTTTGAGTTACATGGCGATCGCGGGGGTTACGATGATCCAGCCTTAGTGGGAGGGGTAGCTCGTCTGGGAGGCCGCCCTGTCGTCATTCTCGGTCATCAAAAAGGACGCGATACTAAGGATAATGTGGCCAGAAACTTCGGAATGCCGGCACCAGGAGGCTATCGCAAAGCCATTCGCTTAATGGAACACGCTAACCAGTTTTCTATGCCTATTTTGACTTTTATTGATACGCCAGGTGCTTGGGCCGGTGTGGAAGCAGAAAAACTCGGCCAAGGAGAAGCGATCGCTTTTAACCTCCGTCAAATGTTTAGTTTTGATGTCCCGATTATTTGTACGGTTATCGGAGAAGGGGGTTCAGGCGGGGCTTTAGGGATCGGCGTAGGAGATAAACTGCTGATGCTTGAACACGCAGTTTACACCGTAGCAACCCCAGAAGCTTGTGCAGCCATTCTCTGGAAAGATGCTAAAAAGTCCCCTCAAGCTGCTGTCGCTCTGAAAATTACCGCTAACGACCTCAAAGAACTGGGGATCATTGATACCATTATTCCAGAACCATCAGGAGCAGCCCACACCAACCCCTTACAAGCAGCAGGGATTCTCAAAGACAATCTAATCAATCATTTGGAAGAACTGTCCAATTTGACCCCAGAAGAACGCAAAACCCTGCGTTACGCAAAATTTCGCCAAATCGGAGTTTTTATCGATTCAGAATCAACGCCGGCCGTCCATTCATAGGCAGCTATCGGGGATCATCAACAAAATCATTGATTTTCAAGATCCCCCGTTAAGAATTGACCAGGAGATGTTATACTTGGATTGGTAAACTTTTGTAACAAAAGATTAAAGTCATCCTAGATGTTACTCTGGCTTTGCCCAAAGGAACTCCTCTCCAGAAAAATCAGAAATTTTCTGATGAAACTGTGGGATAATTCCCTTGTGTCAGTTCCTAAAACCTGACATCAAATCCTTGCCAATCATCTACGACGCTCTCCAAAGTGTTGAGATTTGAATATAGAAAATAGATTATATCATGGATTCTTCTTCAAGTCAACTAAACGCCATCATTACTGGAGCAAGCAGTGGGATAGGCAAAGCAACCGCTCTAGCCTTTGCTAAAGCAGGGATCAATGTAGCTTTGGTGAGCCGTTCCCTAGATGCCCTAGAAACGGTGGCTCAAGCTTGCGCCCAACAAGGAGTAAAGGCTAAGCCCTATGTTATGGACTTAAGTGAGTTAACCAAGATACCAGCGACCATTGAAGACATTGTGGCTGACTTTGGCAACATCGACATTATAGTCAATAACGCAGGAATGGGCTACACCAATTTGCTCAGGGAGACTTCCTTAGCAGACTGGCAACAGGTTATTAATTTGAACTTAACCAGCGTTTTTCAATGTGTACAAGGGGTATTACCCCAGATGCGAGAGCGTGAAAAAGGAACCATCATTAATGTTGCTTCCATTGCAGCCACTCAAGCCTTTCCAGGATGGGGAGCGTATTCTGTGAGCAAAGCAGCTTTGTTGTCTTTTTCTAAAGTATTAGCGGCCGAAGAACGGAGTCATGGCATTCGTGTGGTGGCAATTTCTCCGGGTGCTGTTAATACCTCAATTTGGGACACAGACACCGTACAAGCTGACTTTGATCGTAGTGCCATGCTAACTCCTGATCTGGTGGCGCAAACCATCCTTCAAGCGGCCTTATTACCAGCCGAAGCCGTCATTGAAGATTTGACCATTTTACCGAGTGCTGGAACCCTTTAATCTCAAGATCAGCGTTTTTTATTACTATGACAATAGCTTCCTCCAACGGCTCCAACCTTCGTCAGTCTAATGGTTCTAACCTGCTTAACCCCGATATAGTTGAACGGGTAGTAACCAGTAGACCGGATCGCAACACCCACAATGGACAAGAGGCGAAAATTCATCCAACTTCTGATGAAAGCATCGAGAAAATGAAAGAAGCGGTCTACACCATGTTAGAAGCAGTGGGAGAAGATCCCGAACGTGAAGGGTTGCTCAAAACCCCGAAACGGGTTGCAGAGGCCATGAAATTTCTGACTCAAGGCTATAATCAGTCCCTAGAAGAGTTGGTCAATGGAGCCATTTTTGATGAGGGACATAATGAAATGGTCTTAGTCCGAGATATCAACTTCTTTAGTCTCTGTGAACATCATATGTTACCCTTCATGGGACAAGCTCATGTTGCTTACATTCCTAACCAGAAAGTGGTTGGGTTGAGTAAATTAGCTCGCATCGTTGAGATGTACTCCCGTCGTTTACAGGTACAAGAACGTCTTACTCGTCAGATTGCTGAGGCCATCCAAGAAATTCTAGAACCCCGTGGTGTTGCGGTGGTAATGGAAGCAAGTCATATGTGTATGGTAATGCGTGGGGTTCAAAAACCTGGCTCTTGGACAGTTACCAGTGCTATGATCGGTCAATTTGATGAAGAACAGAAAACCCGTGAAGAGTTCCTCAATTTGATTCGTCATCAACCAAAATTTTTTTAAAGGATAAGGATTAATCGCGTGAATGACCCCACCCAATACTGCTCGGCCCGCGAAAAATTGTCTGTTGAGACAAGCAGGGGGAGCAGGGGACGGGTCAATAGTACGTAGGTTTTGATGCAAAACATTCTAGAAATGGTGAGTGTAGGAGGTTTGGGGAGTTTGGGGAGTGTGGGAGGTGTGTGGGAGGTGTGGCAAAACCCACGCAGTATTGATCGAAGTTTAGTTTTCCAGCACTTCTTCTTGTGTTGGCAGTTCTTGCATATCTTCAACTGATTCAGTAGAAAACAGGGAGAAACTAGGGGCTAAATTAGATGGTGTATCGGGAAGATTCTGTCCAGAATCATGAAAACTATTGCCATCTCTCGTAAATCGGACTTCTGCCCCTCCATATTCAGATAAAAAATTAGGATTCCATATCTTTATATATATGCCTCTCGGAAATCTACCATATTTTTGAATACGATAATCATTCAAGTATATATCAAACCCCAAATCAGAAATAGATGGTTGATTATCCATATAAATTTTAATCATGTAAACGATCTCAGGGTAATTAGAATTATCTCTTTCTTGAATATAAGAAATGTTTCTCATATCAACTATTTTCGGTTGTGTAGCAATCACTTCGACAGAGGTGACTTGAGGATAAATGAATTCAAACATGACATTTTCTCTTGTAAAAGTAAAGTAATCAGATAGTTTAGGTAGCAAATTGTAATTCATCCAGATAGAGAGTCCCAGATGAAGTACGATTAAAGGATAACTCAATGCGAATAATATCATTGATGTTAAGTCCTTGGTTTTGTAAATCATTTAGAGAAATACGAAAGGTTTGCATAATTGTTCTCTTTAAAACATTGGCAAAAATATCTGGATAGGGTATGGTGTTAATGGAACTAACTACAAAAGAAATAGTTGATGATCTATCCCTAATACTCAAACTGAAATCCTGATCAACATTGACTGTATTCTTAGAAGTCGCTGATTGTGCAACTCTAAACGATAAAACACTCATGTTGGTAATATCTACTGTATTGGGATTGATGTTAACAGCATAGAAACCATTATCTTCATCCCATTCAAGTTTTAATCCTTGTGTTTCTTGTCCTAAAAAGGTTGTCTGACCATTTAATTGTATTTCATCTATTTTGTCTAAAGATAATTTTTCAAGGATTGTATTAGAATTTTCTATGTTTCCCTGAACAGGTTGAGAGACAACAATGTCGGGTCCTATTTCCTCAAAGTGTTGAACAAATAGTCTTTCAGGTGACTGAAACTGAGACACTAGCTGAATTGACTCAGGCAACCAATTTGACTCGATAGCTAGATTATAATTTTTAAGTAACCCTAAATATTCCGTTTTTCCTAACAAAACAACTTGTGCCATTGCAGAAATATAAACTTTGGCGATTTCTTCTTGTTCTTGACGAGTCAGTGTATCTCTAGATTCTTGTTGCCAAATGCTGTTAAAAAAGTTATGGTTAGCTTTGTAAATCCATAGCAAAGACTTAAATCCTTGTGCTATTTTAGTGGGATTATTTAAGTCAACAGTATGGGATCTATCGTATGTTTTGTATCCGTCAAAAGGCCAAACATCTGCGTCACGACTTCCGTGTAATATTAAATAATTATTTTGAACTTTCGTTGCTCCGGATAAAGGTATATATTGTCCATCTGTAGGAGCTATGGCAATTACCCCTTCAATATTAAAATTATAAGGACCTAACCCTTCTGAACCATCTAGTCTAAAAGGCCGTGTGTCCTCATCAAATTGAATTTCAGTAAGAGTGTTAAAATAACTGGCATGACCAACCGCTTCTCCTCCACGAGAATGTCCTACGATCATTATCTTTGACATATCTACTTTACTATTTAGTGGATGTCCAATCTCACTGTTCCATAATTGAAATTGTTTAATATGCTCTAAGTGAACAATAGCTCTACCATCATTTTCTCCTCTATTCCCTCCATTTAGAAAATTGACATCAATTGTAGCTGCAATAATTCCGTAAGATGCCAATAATTCACAAAGGTAAAGATAACCTGGTGTTGAGTTCTCTTGAGCACCATGATTTCCGTGAGCAAACAATGCTAGAGGAAAAGGCCCATCACCAATAGGAATTCGGATAATTCCATTGATAGGTATATCAGTTTCTCCAAAAGGCCAAGGATATTTTATTCCGTTTTCATCTTGTCCCGTTTCAGCAATCCCTAATAAATTAATCCTTCTTGACTCAAAATTGGCTGTTGGACTTTCAAATAATGTATATTCGTTCCAAATTGGGTTATTCCCATAGTTTAATCCAGATGGCGCATAAACGGCTGATGTAAATGGGAATGACCCCAATTGAGCAGGGTTTTCTAGCATATTCTTTCCTAAAAAAATTCAGGTTCTTTGATTTTTAACTAGAATCGTATCACTACTCATGATTTAGAATTAGCTTCTTGCGGGCAATAATTTTGATATAATACAAATAAGCGGTATAAGAGAGAGTAGCCGTGGTGGGCGAACTCCCCGTTGTACAAAACCTAGACACCACCAATCCTTGAAGGATTGCGCCAACCTCGATGTTCCTCTTAAAGCTTGGAATAGCAAAATGAACAGGGTAGCTGAAAAACACAACTTTTGACCGGCGGAACGCGGGGTAAAGCC
>JASJDD010000215.1 GCA_030065735.1 Crocosphaera sp. | reverse complement strand
GATTATTTAACTTTTAAATGCCTTATTATCGATAATTTTACTCTTCTGCTATATATTAAACCTCCTGCCTACTGCCTTTCCACTCCTGCCTCAGACAAAATTAGGATTGAGTTTGAAGGTGCAAGATGTCAGTATGCACTACCTTGTAGGGTGGGCATTGCCTACCCTACAATAATGTCATAATCTTTCTTTTTCAGCCTTTTTGTGCTTATCCAATGATGGTGAATACCGTTAGTTCTGAATCTCAGGTTTATGCTTTACTGATTGGCATTGATTATTATGAACCTAACCCATACTATTCAAGTTTAATGGGCGCAGTGAAAGATATTGATCTAGTTGATACTTAATTTCCCTAATGAATCCTGTCAGAAAACCTGTCCGAATTTGCCTGGAATTAGTAAATAGAAAAAACATTAGTTTTAATTAAGGTTTCAGGGTTCCTCCTCGAATTACCCAACCAATAAAACCACTAATACCTGCTGTAATAGTTATAATTACTATCTGTCTCCAGTTCTTTAATTCTCCTACTTTTTCCGCTAAATCTGATATTTTATCAATGGAGGGTTTCCAGTCTTCTTGACGAGTTTCAATCACCGCTAATCTTTCTTTAATCTCTATTTGACCTTTCTCTAAAGCTTTTTGTCCCTCTTCTAAAGCTGTTTGCCTCCTTTCTAAAGCTTTCTGTCCTTCTTCTAAGCGATCAAAACGGTTATTGATCAAGTCTTCTAGTCGTTTGAGATCGTTGTCGGTTACTGTTGACATTAATTTTCTTCTCTAAACTTCTGATATATCCCACATTTACTATCTTAACTGTAAAATCAGAACTTATGATGTGTCTTAACTGTCAATTGGTAATCTTAAGTTCTGATGCAACTAAACGTATGTTTATGTATAAATTAGGTAGAGGTTACATTTTCATCCACCAAATATTAATAAAACATTTTGCCAACATGAAATTAGATTAATCGAATCAGTCAAATGTCTAAACATAAATTTAAACAAAATATTGCTGTTCTATTATTAACAAGCAAGGCACTAAACAACAGTTAGAAACATTATTAAATTTGGGGAAATCCGCGATCGCACTGATCAAACCCAACTGCTGTAAGCCTTTTGTTGTTGGCGAGGGCAGATTTTGTGAAAAATGCGGGTCTAACTCTCAGTTAATTCTTTACCTTTTTCATAAAGATTCAATGAAATTCGGAAACTTACCCTAAGTAAGATATCGTAAAAATTAATCTAATCTCCGTAATTTTGACAGTCTATTTTGTAGCAATTAAGATAAGCTGAAATTAGATGAGATATCCTATAGATACAATTACCATGAACATTTTATTGCCTCGTGTTATGAGAACCTTGTACCGCAAAGAACCCATTTCTAGTTTTATTCTAGTGGCCGGAGCAGTCGATGCGGTGATGGGAGGGGTGGGTCAACGCTGGTCATTATTCTCATTCGGATTGTTTATTGTCTCCCTTGCCATTATTTTACGCTGGTTGCAAGTACACAAAGCTCAAGCAATCATCACAGAAGATAAACCCAGACGCTATCTTCCCCCGAGTTCTTCGACTATGCCGTTACCTTTATTAACCCATGATAAATCCCGTCGTTAAGCAAAAAACTGGCAAACTAGATACAATAGGCCTGAAAAATTCAAGCCAACCATCCCCTATTGTACGATGAAGTATCAGGACAGACGGAAACAAGGAAGCACACCATTGACACTCATCCTAATGACTTTAGTTCTTTTGGGTCAAGGGTGGGTACTTCCTAGCCATGCTCAGTTAATTCGTCAACAACGAGAAGCCTTGTCTGAGCAGAGAGTTCCATCGGTAAACTTAGGTCTACGCTTAAAACACCGTTTAGCGGGTCATACCACTCCCATTCGTTCTTTAGCGTTTAGTCCCAATGGAAAAACCGTCATTAGTGGTGGAGGAACCAATGAACCTTTTTTGAAATTCTGGTCGATCAAACATGGGGATGAGGTTGATACCCTACGCGCTCAAAGTTCTGCAATTTTAACTCTAGTCGTTTCCCCTAATGGCAAAACCCTAATCAGTAGCGGAGAAGATGCGGATCTTCATTTCTGGGTTTGGCCTGATGCAGATAGTAAAGTAACTTTTTTTGATAACTACAGCTATGTTTTAGATTTGGAAGTTACTCCTGATAGTCAACTTCTCGTTACAGGATCTTTAGATGGTATTCGGGTATGGACTTTAGAACCGGCTCGTTTTCTTTATCAACTGGAAGATTTTGGCACACCGGCGTATGCTTTGGCTATACACCCCAATGGGTTTTTAGTCGCTAGTGGAGATAATCAAGGAATCGTAAGATTCTGGAATTTAAGGGATAGAACGATTATCTCAGAATTTATGGCACATTCTCAACCCATTTCTGGTTTAGCCATTACCCCTGATCAAAAACGGTTGATTACCGCTAGTCATGATCGCACCCTTAAAGTTTGGGATTTGGCTACGGGTGATTTATTGGATACTTGGATAGGCCATAAGGGAAAGATTCAATCCATTGCTCTGAGTCCTAATGGTAAAGTGTTGGCCAGTGCGAGTATTGATGGGGTCAGATTGTGGAATGTGGAAACTGGCCGATTATTGCGTCATCTTCAAGATCATACGGATTGGGTTAATGTAGTAGCGTTTAGTCCTGATGGACAATATTTAGCCTCTGGTGGCTTTGATAGAGTCGTTAATCTGTGGGAAATTTCCCCCGCATTTTACCAATCATTAAATCTACCCCGTTAAACCCATTCTGAAGGACGAAGTATGAGATATGGCTCAAGATCAAAAGCATCCCCAAGAAAAACGCGATCGCCTACTCGTTAACGAGTTATTATTGGCTGACCCTAGTGACCATAATTTAGCAGAATTAGCGAGACTTCGTATTCGTTATTGTAATTTTCCTGGGGCCAGACAATTAATCCAAGATTTAGATTTAATTTTAGAACAATGGCAATTAACCGAAGCAGAATTATTTGAGAAAACTCGTCAACTTCATGAAAAGGGAAAGGTTTATAAGAAGTCTTCTGGGGAAGAGGTACAGGACTGGAATTAGATTATTGACACTCCCCCGTCAAGCTAAGGCGTAATTATATACACTTATTAGATTGGGGATTTGGATACTAACTACTTTTAATTATCCATCTTTTTTTCCATTGACTACTCGCTTCTAAATCACTTTGGCTTTGTTCTTTTTCTCTTCTTTGCTTAATTTTTTCGGCTGTATCTGTTAAGTTAGCATCTCGATAAGGAATAGCTGCACGGGTTTGTAGATGTTCTTTCTCTTGTTGAGATAGTAGGGGTAAATTGTTACCATTTCGGTTAGCAATGGTCCCAGGTGATCGCCTTCCTACACTGCGAGTTGCTCCTATGTTTAACCCTGCTAATTGTAGGGCAGTTCTCACGGAAGCTGCACAAGAATAAGTGGCTAAATATCCATCTTTTCCTAAACATTGAGACACTAATTGTATAAATTCCACTGTCCATAGTTGGGGACATTTTGGTGGGGAAAAGGGATCTAAAAAAATAGCATCTGCTTGAAAGTTTTGATTGATAACTGTTTTTATGGTTTGTCTTGCATCTCCTAGTAATAGTTTAGCTTTCAAACAATTATTTTCAACTTTATGATGATTCGCTAAACTGTTTAAATTATCAATAACACAATCAGAAAAATTATCTAATAGATTAGAATTTATCGCTTCTAACGATACATTTATGTCATTTTCTAGGGCAAATAATTCTATTTTTATATCAGGATTAATTAACCAAACATTTTCTAAAGCAACGGCTGTATTATACCCTAATCCGTAACAAATATCAAGAATTTTTATAGTATCTTTAATAGTTGTTTTTTCTTTTATTTTACAAGGTTCAATAAACTTATATTGTGCTTCTTGTTTTGCCCCTGAATGAGAATGAAATAACTCTTCAAACTCATCAGAAAAGAAGGTATACGATCCATCATCAGTTAGTTTAGGTATGAAGGTTTTATTTGACATAAATTTTCCAACATTAGGCAGGACATAAACTGTTATCAAAAAATAAACCTTGCTGGCTCATCCGAAGGGGGATTAAAGAACTTTTCTTAGAGCTTCTAACAATAATAAAACATTTTCGGGGCGAGAATTATAACCCATTAAACCGATACGCCAAACCTTACCGGCTAATTCCCCTAAACCGCCTCCAATTTCGATATTATACTCTTTCAAAAGATAGCTAGAAACCTCTTTACCGTTAACCCCTTCAGGAATACGAACGGTGGTTAAAGTAGGTAAACGGAACGCTTTTTCTACGTGACAAACTAACCCTAATTTTTCTAACCCTTCCCATAATAATTCTGCGTTTTGTTGATGTCGCTGCCAACAATTTTCTAACCCTTCTTCTACCATTAAAGCTAAGGATTCCCTTAAGCCATAATTCAGGTTACAAGGAGCAGTATGATGGTATTTTCTTGGTTCTCCCCAATATTGATTTAAGAGGTTCATATCTAAATACCAATTAGATACAGGAGTGGTGCGTTTTTGCAACTTTTCCCAAGCGCGATCACTCATAGTAAAGGGAGAAAGTCCGGGGGGACAACCTAACCCTTTCTGACTACAACTATAGGCTAAATCCACACCCCATTGATCAGCATAAAAAGGAACTCCTCCTAAACTGGTGACAGCATCAACTAACAATAAACAAGTATGTTGTCGACACAACTCTCCTACCCCTTCTAAGGGTTGTCTTACCCCTGTAGAAGTTTCAGCATTAACTAATGCTAAAATAGCAGGTTTATGGGTTTCTAATGCTGCTTTTAATTCTGCTAAACTAAAATTTTCACCCCAAGGTTTGCTTATTTTTCTAACATCTGCACCATAACGGGTGGCCATATCCACTAAACGATGGCCAAAATAACCCATAACCCCTATCAATACTACATCTCCAGGTTCAACCACATTGGCCAAACTGGCCTCCATTCCTGCGCTTCCTGTTCCACTGACAGAGATGGTTAACTTATTCTCAGTTTGCCATACATATCGCAATAAATCTTGGATCTGGTCCATCATTTCTAGATAAAAGGGGTCAAGGTGTCCAATGGCAGGAAGACTCATGGCTGCTAAAATACGAGGGTTAGCATTAGACGGACCCGGTCCTAAGAGTAAACGAGGGGGAATGGTTAAAGGTTGGGGTTGAGAAGGAATAGTCATCAGTTTATCAGTGAACAGTGAACAGTGAACAGTAACCAGTCATCAGTTAATTTTATAGAACTAATCAGGTAGAATTTATTATGTTACCTTCAGAGTTATTAATGTATCGTTATAGTGGGGATACTATTGTCCCCAAACGTTTACCTTTAAATGATAGCACCATTAATCTAGCTGCCGAACAAATTGATTGTTTTTTAAACTGTGTCAATGAACCTCAAAAACAGTTAACTGAAAAGTTATCAGAATTAGAAGGAGATAACCCTAATTATCGGGTAAAAAGAGGGTTATCTCACTTATTAAAAAATCATTTTTCTACCTTTGAAATTGTTAGTCCCCTAGAACCCAGAGAATTAAGACAAAAAGTCTTTAGTTGTGCTGCTGAATCTTTACCGATTCCCCGAAATAGACCTAAATTACTGGAGAAAATAGCTAGTTTATTAACAGAAGAATTACAAAGAGAAGTATTACCCAATGAAATTGAAAGGGGGTTATATGCTGATTTACAAGAAAATAGAATCTTAACGAATTTTGAACCACCGGAACCAGAAACGTTAATTCATCGTTATAATTTATCACAAATTCAGGGAATTTTTTACCGTTCTAATTATATTGTAATTAATGCCCATCGTAACGATCCAGGGGAATATAAACTCTTATTTCGTTATTTAAAATTGTTTCAATTAATGGCATATATTGAGGGGGATGCTGACACTGGTTTTACCATTACCATTGATGGGCCAACCAGTTTATTTAAACCTAGTACCCGTTACGGTTTATCTTTAGCCAAGATGATTCCTGCTTTACTTCATGTGAGTAAATGGAGTCTAAAAACCAAGTTACAAACCAAAGATTCTTATACAGGAGGAATCAAAACCAGTTACTTTAATTTAGATGATCACTGTGGTTTGGTGACTCATTATTCTAGGGGAAAAACCTATGATAGTATGTTAGAAGAATCCTTTGCAAAGCGATGGGAAAAATTAAAAACAGACTGGAAATTAGAGCGAGAAGTTGACTTAATTCCTATTCCTGGAAGTGTAATGATTCCTGACTTTAGGTTAGTGCATCCTGATGGGAGAGATTATTTATTAGAAATTGTGGGTTATTGGCGACCTGAGTATTTAAGAAAGAAGTTTTATCAAGTGCAAAATGCTGATAATGATAACATTATTTTAGCGATTTCTGAACGATTGAACTTGGATAAAGCAGGGGTTAATTTTAATGATACGCCAGCAAAAGTTGTCTGGTTTAAAGATAAGTTGAATCCTAAAGTTGTTTTGTCTTTATTAGAAGATAGTTAATAGTAAATCGTTTTACTTATTTTGATTCCTATAGTAGTACGAATTAAGGTTAGAATATTTTTTTGTCCTTGTTTCCCGTTCTCTTTCACCAAAGTCTATATTTACTAACTATTTTTTGTCATACTATATTGTTTTCCTCAAACTTCTTTCTAATTTTATAACTTTCATGACGGTACCATAAAGAGAAAACGAGAGAAGCAATTAAAATAATTACACATACAACTATTGCAGCGACTTTCAATGGAGAAAAGTTATCATCCCATTGATCATGAAAACATAAAAACTGATCTTCTAGGTTTTGTCTATTGTCAGTAGGTTTTTTTCTACATACAGGTATCCAGCAAGACAAAATAAACCAAAACAGACTAATACTTAGTGGAATCATAAAATTTGGTATACTTCCAACCCATAAAGTCCATCTAATTTTTTTCTGGCGAAACTTGTAACTTGATACACGAGATATTTTCTTCTTATAAATACGGTTAACACTTTTCATAATGTGTCCTTCTCTACATCCTAAATATGTTGCTACAGCATCAGCAGATAAAATAGCCATTAAACTCAAAAGACTTAACAAACTACCTCCTACGGGTAGCATAACTAAGAATACATTAATTACTGTGTAATATTGAGGTTCAAAATCATTGATTAAAGTTGCATAAGCAGCAATAAGAAAAGTCTCTGAAATTAATAACCAACTCATCCGAGAATTAATCAAAGTCAATTCTTTCATTATTAAACTTTGAACATATTCAGCACATTCAAGGGTAAAATCTTGATTCTGTTTGGGGAGATTTTCTGGATTTTTTTCATCTCTTATTTTTTTAAAAACTTTTTCTAAAAGCTGATCAAATTCTTTTTCCTCTATAAAAATGTATCTAAACAAGATTATTTCCTCACAAACATTCAAGTCAACTTAATATTAATGATATAAGCCAGTAAATTAGCTAAATCTAAAATTAAAATTAAAAATAACCTTTAACCAAATGTCGGTCAGAATTCCCTAACGTTCTATAACTTAGGGATGAATGACCGACAAATAAATAGACCGCGTAGCGTCCTCATTTCTTAGTTTCTAGTCCTCCTGATTGATTTTTGA
>JASJDD010000010.1 GCA_030065735.1 Crocosphaera sp. | reverse complement strand
ATCAGGGTTTCTGTCAGGATGATATTTGACCGCTAATTTGCGGAAGGCTTTTTTTATCTCGTCTGCGCTGGCGTTTTTATTTACGCCCAATGTGGCATAGTAATCTTTGTAGTCCATATATCCTGTCGAATTATCCTTGAAAATATTGTCCTCTATTTTAATTTTAATCGATAGAACAGCCGTCACACTGATTTTAGAGGTAGGGAATGCCGAAAAATGATAGATTTTTGGTTATTAAGTTTTACCTGTCTCCTATCAATTAATATGGGTTCTATCTGTTAGAATTTCGTAGCCTGTTGCTGTTACTAATACTGTATGTTCAAACTGGGCCGATAAACGATTATCAACTGTCACCACTGTCCAGCGATCGCGCAAAGTTTTGGTGTATTTTGACCCCTGATTGACAATAGGTTCAATGGCTAAAGTCATGCCTTGTTTGAGCTTAATATTGGGAATTTCTTTGGTACGGTAATTAAACACTGGGGGTTCTTCATGTAAGTTTTGTCCCACCCCATGACCGGTATAATCTTCCACTACAGAATAACCATATTTTTTAACAACATCTTCAATGGCTCCTGCAATATCTAATAGATGATTCCCTGCTTTTACCTGACTAATTCCTGCATATAAAGCTTCTTCTGCTGCGCGAATTAAACGAGAGGTTTTTGAGGAGACTTGATCGACCTCAATGGTAATACAAGAATCTCCATGATATCCTCGATAATAGGCTCCCGTATCTACTTTTAAAACATCTCCTCGGCGAATTCTTCTTTTAACATTAGGAATACCATGAACCACCTCATGGTTAATACTGGCACAAATCGATCCAGGAAACCCATAATAACCTTTAAAACTGGGTTTTGCTCCCATTTCTCTGATTCTTTGTTCTGCATAATTATCTAAATCTCCTGTGGTCATTCCTGGTTTCACTATCTCTTTGATTTCTTTGAGAACCGTGGCGACAATTAAAGAAGATTGGCGCATAATAGCAACTTCTTCAGGGGATTTTATCTGTATTCCTCGACGACCTTTTTTCATTCTAGGTAGTCCAATTTGTTCTGTTTTTTTGGCTATTTTTTGGGTTGATTTGTCCGCAGAAAAAAGATTAGTTAAAAAATTCATATTTTAAAAGGTTATCTTACAAGTCTTATTTTATCTTAAAATGATGATCTTAATTACATTCATCTTTCTCTAATTGCATCTATGCAATTAACCCCGACCTTAATCGAATTAATCCATAATCATTATGAATGTGATTAGGGAAGTTGCTAGGGATTGATGTCAAAATTGTTCAAAGCTTCTGTTAAAATCTTGGTGGCTTCTATCGTTTTGAGCAATGGCAGGAAATCGCGCAAGAATAGCAGTGGACGCTATGGGGGGAGATCATGCCCCCAAAGAGATCGTCGCAGGGGCGATTCGGGCTTCTGAAGAGTTAGATGTGGATATTTTATTGGTGGGTGATCGCCCTTCAATCGAAGCATCCCTCCAACATCATCACCCGTCCCCCAATATAGAAATTGTAGACGCAGACGGGGCGATCGAGATGCACGAAGGCATTAGCGAACTTCGACGCAAACCCAAAGCCTCCATTAATGTGTCTATGGATTTAGTGAAGAAAAATCGCGCAGATGCGGTAGTATCGGCCGGTCACTCTGGGGCGGCTATGGGGGCAGCCACTTTGAGATTAGGTCGTCTCAAAGGCATTGATCGTCCCGCTATTGGCACCCTATTTCCCACCCTTTTAGCAGGGAAATCGGTGATTATTTTAGACGTGGGAGCTAACGTCGATTGTCGCCCCAAATATTTAGAACAATTTGCCCTGATGGGAACCATTTACAGCCAATATGTGATGGGAGTAACCCAGCCTAAAGTGGGACTGCTCAATATTGGGGAAGAATCTAGCAAAGGCAACGATTTAGCCCTGGCGACCTATCAATTATTAGAAAATAACAAAACAATCCCTTTTATCGGTAATGCCGAAGGCCGAGATGTGCTTTCAGGTCGCTTTGATGTCATTGTTTGTGATGGTTTTGTGGGAAATGTTCTCTTGAAATTTGCTGAAGCAGTTGGAGAAATTGTCTTACAAATTATGCGAGAAGAACTTCCCCAAGGTTGGCGTGGGGCTTTAGGTACATCCATCCTCAAACCTAACCTGAAAAAACTCAAACAACGGATCGATCACGCTGAACACGGAGGGGCCTTATTATTAGGCGTGGCTGGTATTTGTATTATTAGTCATGGTAGCTCTTATGCTCCATCCATTTTTAATGCCATCCGTTTGGCAAAAGGAGCAATCGATCATCAAGTCTTAGAACGGATTAAAGCCTCCGGGAAAGAACTCATCCCTGATAGTGTAGAAACCTCTGTGGAGAAATCATAGGAGAATAAGGAGATGGAAGCTTATTAATCAAGTCCCATGAGACTGGTAATTGATAAGTTATTCTCTCTTTATTTGTCTAGGATTAGCAATCCAGATTAAGATTCAACTCTGATGGATCACTTACGAATATTAAAAAATTAGGGGGAAAAGTTATTGAAAGCAATGGGCGTAAGCATCATCGGTTGTGGTTCTGCAACACCGACGCAAGTGATGACCAATGATAATTTAAGTCATTTGGTAGAAACATCGGATGAGTGGATTCGTACCAGAACAGGTATCCAGAAGCGACATTTAGCCACAACAGACTCATCCTTAAGCGAACTCTGTACCCAAGCAGCCCAAGAAGCGATCGCTATGGCCAGACTGGCCCCTGGGGACATCGATTTGATTATTTTAGCTACCTCCACAGCCGATGATCTCTTTGGTAGTGCAGCTAAAGTACAACATCTGTTAGAAGCGAATAACGCAGTCGCCTTTGATTTAACCGCAGCTTGTTCCGGTTTTGTTTTTGGATTAATCACCGCCAGCCAATTTATTCGTACAGGGGTCTATGAAACGGTCTTAGTCATTGGGGCTGATATCCTTTCCCGTTGGGTTGATTGGTCAGATCGTACCACCTGCGTTCTCTTTGGGGATGGTGCCGGGGCCGTCGTCTGTCAAGGAATCACAGATCATGATAATTTGTTAGGCTTTGCCATGTACAGTGATGGCCAACAACACGATGCTCTCAATATTGGCTATCATGGCATAGAAAAACAGTTAAAAGACGGTTTAACTATCAATCAAGGCACTTATAAGCCAATTACCATGAAAGGACGGGATGTTTATCGTTTTGCCGTAGAAAAAGTGCCAGAAGTGATCGAAAAGGCACTATTTAAGGCCCAATTAACCACCGATGATATTGACTGGTTAATTCTACATCAAGCCAATCAAAGAATTATCGATGCAGTGGCCAAACGTCTGAAAATTCCTTCTCACAAAGTGATTACTAATTTAGATGAGTATGGTAATACCTCCGCAGCATCTATTCCCCTTGCCCTTGATGAAGCCGTTAGACAAGGAAAAATCAAATCAGGGGATGTTGTGGCAACTTCAGGGTTTGGAGCCGGTTTAAGCTGGGGTGCAGCCATTTTCCGTTGGGGTATTTAGATGATCAACAACCATTACAAAGTTAACTCAATAGGTTATTAATTATGAAAACAGCATGGCTATTTCCAGGACAAGGATCACAAGCAGTGGGGATGGGAGTAGATTTAGCAACAACCCTCATTGGAAAAGATCGCTTTGAACAGGCAAAAGACATCTTGAGTTGGTCAGTGTTGGATAAATGTCAAGGGGATGAAACAGAGTTAGCTAAGACTTTGTACACCCAACCTTGTTTGTATGTGGTGGAAAGTATTTTAATCGACTTATTAAAAGATAAAGGTCAAAAGGTCGATTTAGTTGCCGGTCATAGTTTAGGAGAATATTCCGCTTTATATGCAGCCGAAGTATTCGATTTTGCCACAGGGTTAACACTGGTTAAACGCCGGTCCGAGTTGATGAGTGAGGCTGCTGGGGGTAAAATGGTGGCTTTAATGAAGTTTGAGCGTTCTCAGTTAGAAGAAGCGATCGCAGCTATCCCTGATGTGGTTTTGGCGAATGATAACAGTGAGCAACAGGTAGTCATTTCTGGGACTCCTGAAGCGGTGGATCAACTCTGTTCTCAAGTTAAGAGTAAGCGTGCTATTCCCCTTAAGGTATCAGGCGCATTTCATTCTCCTATGATGGCCGAAGCAGCAGCAAAATTTAAACAATTATTAGAAGAGGCTGATTTTTCTGATGCTAAGGTGCCTGTACTGTCCAATGTTGACCCTACCCCCAATACCTCAGCAACGAAGTTAAAAGAGCGTTTAATCGAGCAGATGACGGGATCTGTTCGTTGGCGGGATATTATGTTAGCGTTGCCTCAAGAGGATATGACTCATGTCTTAGAAGTGGGACCCGGAAAGGTTTTAGCGGGCTTAATCAAGCGTACTTGCCCTAATATAGAGGTGGGCAATGTCAGGAGTCTCAATGACTTCTAAACAGTGTTAGAATTAATATGCTATTTTTCGCGGGATGTAGCGCAGCTTGGTAGCGCACTTCGTTCGGGACGAAGGGGCCGCTGGTTCGAATCCAGTCATCCCGATTGTTTTGTTGTACATTCACAAATTAAACGTCGCTGTTCACAAATTAAACGTCGCTGTTTATACATTATTGTCGTTGTTTAACACTTTAGCGTCGCTATATATATTTTAGACTGTTCACACATTAAGTGTCGCTATTTTGGGATCAAATATTTTTATAAGTCTATGAACCCGAACGAAGTGCGCCTTTCAATCCTTCTTGATGTTTGAACATGATTATGAATCCAACCCATCCCAGGTCAGGAGGGTTGATGAAACCCAAAAGGGGGTGTTCCGCTAGGGAGGACACCCCTTCTTTCAACCCATCCCAGGTCAGGAGGGTTGATGAAACACGTGCAGAACTGGATTTTAGACAGTGGGGCTTTCTTTCAACCCATCCCAGGTCAGGAGGGTTGATGAAACTCCACCTGTCTCAAATCCTTTTTATAGATAGGTTTCATAATCAATTCTGACGGGTCTACTAAAAAATAGGTTGAATTGATGTCCAAACATCAACTAAAACACAAATTAAGACACTCAAAATTAGAGCTGACAAGGATTTGAGAATACTGACGGGACTCTGGAGATTTCGACCCCGCTTTGAGCCGTCAAAAAAGTGAGAAGGATTCCTCCGATGAAGGAGGTGCTTCAGTAACCACTTCTGCGGTCGTCCGCATCCTAGAAACTAGGACTAAACTTCGGATTTTCCTCTTCCTCAGTTTTACTCTTTATTGCTGGGAGCGTACCTAACCTTTATCATAGAAGTACAACCAACTAGATTTAGGGATTTCCCACCCAAAAAGAGGCTTTCAGGCGGCAGCATCAAGAGCGAGTAGTTATCAGGGCCAGAAAGAAGAACTATCTCTCGATAGTTAAACTAACCCATTTTTTTCACAGTGCAGAGGCTTATAAAGCATGGACTGCGACGCTATTGATAAAATAATAGTAACTTTGTATGAAATTTTCAAGGTGCAAATTAGCCACAGAAAAGTTAAATATTTACCCAATTTTTTCAAAACGAGTGAGATAAGCAGCGATCGCCAAATTTTTAGCTTGTTCTCGAAAACTTTCCTGATAGGATTGAGAGGCAATTTCAACTGTGATACTAAATTTAGCAGATGCTTGATGAATTGACTCGATTAAGCGACTATAGCTCCATTGATGGATATTCTCTCGATACTGTTGAGCATACTTCTTTTGTCCCTTTTTATAACCTTGAATTTTGCGTTCTGCCCGTGCTTGAACTTCAGATTGAGTAATTTCTCGTATCTGTCGTATTTTAGGAACAGCAATGCTATGAGCTTGATATTCTTTGGCAACTTCAACAATAGCTTTAGCGATTAAGCGATCTACATATTGCCCTAATTCTGAGTCTCCATACTGGTTAGGAGCGTCTTTTTTTTGGGCTTTATGACGTTGATGGGAGAGTTTCTGTTTTTGTTGGCGTTGACGATTGAAAAGGTTGTAGTTTTTGCCTAATAATTGTTTAAGGCTACGATAGGTTAGGACTTCCTGTGTTACTACATTAACCACTGCTAGAGTGGCAGGTTGGGATAAACCCATTGCGACTCCGACAATAATCTCTGGATTTCCTTGGTAAAGAGACTTTTGAGAGCGTGAGTAGGAACTTTGCAGATTTTTTAGGCAAGATTCTGTCCGTTTAATAGAATCTTGAAAATCTTTTTGTGCTTTTATAAAATCTCCTTTTTCGAGAAATTTGAGAATACGGTAACTGGTAATAATTTTCCAGAGATTCAAGTAAGTAGAAAGTGACTGGGAACGAAAAAAGAAAGGGAAAGTCAATTCTGGCTTCATTCGTAGCCTATTGGACTTAAGATCAGCCATTTTTTCTGTTTGAACTTGTTTTGTTCCTGCTTCCGTCCATAATTGCGTTTCCACTGAGCATTGTAGATAAAGTGTATGAATATTCCAAGGATCTCCTTTTCCCTGTTCTTCACGCCAAAGTAGTCGAGCAGAACGCAAGACAAATAATGCGCTAGAGTGCTTATTGTTGTTAGATGATTTGATTTCTTGATCTTCCCAAAAACGTTGAAACCAAGGCAAATGACGGCGATCGCATCTAATTTCAAATTCTGGGTTAAGTTGAAGTTTTTTTAGTGACTCTACCAATCCGTTAAAGGTAACAAGAAGATGTCCTCGGCTATCTTTTGACCAAGTAAAGTCGGTATTGCTTTCATAGGCAACAGGATAGGGGATATTATGAGATTTTTTCAGTAATTTGGCTTGCCATGCAGAGGCTTCATTTTCGTCTTTGGGGATACTTTCGTTAACAGTAATCAACATCTCCTGCCACAATTCTCCTGTTAAATCTCGCCCTAATGGGATGCGGTTTTCTAGTTGTTGTTGGAGTCGTTCGATTTCAATTTCTTTTTTACGTTTCCTCAGGGCAAATTTTTCTAAGTCTTCATCTTCATCAGGAATTTCACCATTATTTTTGAGTAAATAAGTCAAAGCACAACGTTCTAGGGAATCAGTGGCTTCATTATAAGTTTTAAAGAGGCGATCAAATAGGGTGATAGCTTCTTCTGATGATGATTTCCTCTTTTTATTACGTTTTTTAGTCTTTTTAGGTTTTTGAGAAGATTTAATCTCCTTTGAATCTATCGATTTTAAAATTGCTTCGGCTTTGTTAATAATAATATCTAGAGATTGTCCACAATCTTGTTCTAATTCTTGATCGCTTTTAAATAAATTGAACCATCGTTGTTTCCCTTCTAGTCGTCTTTGAAGCTGTCTCTGGATAGCAAACCATGACTTAAACATATAGTGAATCAGAGCAACGGCAGAGGTGTAGAATCGCCCTGGTTGATTTTGATAGATATCTTGACTTTTCAGGTCATTACAAATCGACTTAATGGCTGATTTGGGAATTTGCTTGGCTTTAAACCATTTATCAAAGTCAGAATGCTCACTGAGGTGGTTGATAATTTCGTTAATGAGGGGAGTATTTTTCTGCTCCATCAATAACCAAAGATAACGAAGGGTGTCTGATGGAGCGTAGAGACGACATTCAATCGTTTTCAGCTTCATGGGACTATAAGAAAATGATGATTTTCTGCATTTTAGCATTTAATCAGCCACTAATTAGCAACAAATCGACAGAAAAATGTAACGATTTATCAACAAGAGTGATTAAAGCGTTATAGGATATGGGGGAGAAATTTCCAATGAGGTGTTGTGAGTAAACGGGTTTATTTAACGTTGCCAGATAAAGTGTATAAAGCATTGGAGCGATGGGCTGATGATCAAGGTCGTCCGGTAGCCAATCTGGCTGCTTATTTAGTAGAAAGATGCGTAGAAGAAGCTGAATCAGAGGGGAAGATTCCATCACCGCCCAATAATCCAGAGAAAACCCAGTAAAATAACACTGTTACGCCTGACGACATTTCAGGCAATTAGATAGGACGAGTGGTATTGATTTGATTAAGAGACGTTACTGAATCGTTCAAAAAGGCGACAGGAAAAAATACCGACATTTACGCAGATCGTAGAAATAGCTAAGAGGGAACCCTGAGTATAGCTCGATGAAGCGTACTTATCTGGTATTTCCTCTTATGATTGCTGTCGTTTCTAATCAAAATAAGGTTCTTCCTCTCTCTGTAGTTACTTCCCCACCAACCCCAGGCTCTATTGTTTCATGTCGAAATCGGCAGTGGGTTGTTTTACCAGCCGGGCAGGAAGAGGTCATTCGCTTACGTCCCTTATCAGGAAGTGAAGAACAAGTTTGTGGAATTTACACAATCTTGGGCGAAAACATACAACCAGCAACCTTTCCCCATCCTCAAGGGACTCATTTACGCAATCATGAAGCAGGGCGACTACTTCTCGACGCAGCCCGTTTAAGTCTTCGCAGTGGGGCAGGGCCATTTCGTTGTTTAGGTCGTTTATCGGTGCGGCCTCGTCCCTATCAATTAGTTCCGTTATTGATGGCGTTAAAACAAGAGGTGATTCGCCTATTAATCTCAGATGACGTAGGTATCGGTAAGACGATAGAAACAGCTTTAATTGCCCGTGAGTTACTTGATAGGGGAGAAATTAGACGCATAGGGGTTTTATGTCCTCCCCAATTATGCGATCAATGGCAGCGAGAATTAAAGCAGAAGTTTAATATTGATGCGGTAGTCATTCGCTCTGGAACGGTGGCTAAATTAGAGAGAGAATTACCGTCAAGCGATCGCCATATCTTCAGTTATTATCGCCATATTATTGTCAGTCTTGATTATGCTAAATCAGAGCGTCGTCGTGCTAGTTTTTTGACCCATTGTCCTGATTTAGTGATTGTAGATGAAGTTCATACGGCGGCCAATAGAAAGGAAGGAAAAACCCAACAAAGACACCAATTAGTAAGTAAACTAGCAGAAAATCCTAAGCAACATTTAATATTATTAACTGCAACCCCTCATAGTGGAATTGAAGCCTCTTTTCTCTCCATTTTGGGCTTTTTACATCCTGATTTTAGTAACTTACAATTGGATGCCCTCAGTGAAGAACAACGCACTGAATTAGCGAAGCATTTTATCCAACGCAGAAGGGCTGATGTCCAGAATTGGATGGACGAAGAAACACCCTTTCCGAAACGTGAGGCATTAGAATATCCCTACCAGTTATCAAAAGAATACCGAGATTTATTGGATGATGTTTATGATTTTGCCAGAGGGTTAGTTCAATCTGTTGATGATAGTTTAACTCATGCCCAAAAACGGGGCAGATATTGGTCAGCGTTAGCTATCATTCGTTGTGTAATGTCTTCTCCAGCAGCAGCGATCGCCACTTTATCAAGACAAGTTAAAAAAGATGCTGATGCGAAGGAATTAACCAGTGAGTTAAGTGAAGAATTAGGGGTGAGTTACGATCATTTAGCGTCTCCTTATGTCTGTGATGCAACGGAAGAGGAAAAATCTGTCGATATTGTTCCAACCGCAGTGGTTGAAGAGGGAACAAAAGCCTATCAAGACTGGGAAAAACGGAAATTGAGAGCTTTTGTTAAGGTTGCTGAACAATTAACAGGAAAAAAAGATAAAAAACTGCAACAGACCATTAAATTAGTCAAAGAGTTGTTAGAAGAGGGTTATAACCCCATTCTTTGGTGTCGTTATATCGCCACTGCTAATTATTATGCTCAAGCGTTGCAAGAAGTTTTAGAGAAGAAGCGAAATAGTCAAGTTCGCATTATTGCTATCACTGGAGAGTTATCTGAGGATGAACGGGAAATCCGTTTAGACGAATTAAAATCCTATTCTCAACGGGTTTTAGTGGCCACAGACTGTCTCAGTGAGGGGATTAACCTTCAAGAACATTTTAATGCTTGTTGCCACGTTGATTTACCCTTCAACCCTAATCGCTTAGAACAACGTGAGGGAAGAATTGACCGTTATGGACAAGCTAATCCTGAAGTCAAGTGTATTCTCCTTTATGGTCAAGATAATCCCGTTGATGGGGCAATTTTACAAGTATTGCTCAGAAAAGCTGTGACAATTCACCGCAGTCTGGGAATCACTGTTCCGTTACCAATGGATAGCACCACCGTACAAGAAGCGGTCTTCCAATCCCTATTTGAACATTCTGATACAGTCACAGCCCGTCAATTAAGCCTATTTGAAGACCTCGAAGAAGATGCCTCCCTCAAAGAAGTTCATCATCACTGGGATAAAGCAGTGGAACGGGAAAAACAAAATCGTACTCGCTTTGCTCAACGTTCCATTAAACCAGAAGAAGTGCAACAAGAATTAACGGAAGCGGATGAAATTCTGGGCAATGAGGCGGATGTAGAGCGATTTGTCAAAAATGCTTGTGATCAATTGGGAACGTCCCTGATTAAAAAGAAACAAGGATGGGAATTAAAAACGATTCCTCCCTGCTTACAACCCATTATTGGCAACCAGCCCCGCAAAATTGCCTTTACAACCCCTGTTCCTGAAGGAGTTGAGTATGTGGGACGAAACCATCCTTTAGTCGAAGGTTTAGCCCGTTATTTGTTTGAGGAAGCGTTAGAAGGGCAAGATCCTATCGCCTCTCGTTGTGGGGTTACGGTAACTGATGCTGTCGCTAAACCCACCATCATTCTTTCATTGCGGTTGCGCTATTTATTGGGCGGAAAGAACACACAACCTTTATTAGCTGAGGAATGCTTAGTTAGAGGGTTTACTGGAACTCCTAATGCGCCTCAATGGTTATCCCAAGGGGACACCCTCAATTTACTCGATAATACCGTTCCTACTGGTGATGTGGACTACGAAGATAAGGAACGATGGGTCGAAAAAGTCCTGAACCGCTTAGATGATTTGATGCCTAGTTTAGAGGCGATCGCCAAAGAACGGGCTAAGGATTTATTAACTTCTCATCGTCGTGTCAGAAAGTTCACCAAGGAAGGGACTTTCCGTAAGGTTGAACCTCAGTTACCAATGGATATTTTGGGTCTTTATATTCTCCTACCTGAATAACAATTTACCTCTTATTCAGTGAGCAAGATGCTCACACTCCCTACTTCCTATTCACCCCCTGAATCTTTTTTTATTGTCATGAACACTGCTACTGCTATCCGTATTGCTGGAAATCTTCTCGCTTCTGATCTCACTACTGAACTCGCTTCGGGAGATATTAAAGGTCAAAGTAATGTCCATTTTGGGCTGGAAAAATCCACTAAATTAGAGGACGAAATTGCCTTTGCTTGGGGTGAAGCTAAGGATCAATGGCGTATTTTTCAACGTCGCTTGGAACGAGTAGGGAAACAAGGGACAGGAACCAGCGAAACACGGGAATATTGGGCAGTTCCTTTACTCAAACTATTAGGTTATGAACCGATTTTACAAGATAAAGCAGAAGTCATTGATAATCAAACCTTTGCTATTTCCCATCGGGCTGAGAAAATAGCGTCTTCTGAGGATATTAACCCCTCTCCTCCGTTGCACGTCATTGGCTGTAAGTTATCTTTAGAAGAACGATCCCCGTCCGGTCGTCCCAGACTTTCGGCCCATGGGTTATTACAAGAATATCTTAACCGCACAGAGCATTTATGGGGCATTGTTACCAATGGGTTACAGTGGCGGTTATTACGAGATTGTTCTTTGATGACTCGTTTAACCTTTGTGGAGTTTGACCTCGAACAAATCTTTAATAACGAAAATTTTGCGGAATTTGGCTTATTTTATCGTCTGTTTCATCGTACTCGTTTGCCTGAAAACATTGACGATGTAGATAGTTGTCTCTTGGAATTCTACCATCAAGAGGCATTGCAACAAGGGGGACGGGTACGCGATCGCTTACGGGATGGAGTTGAAGAAGCGTTAAAGTTATTGGGAAGTGGGTTTTTACAGCATCCCCAAAATGAAGGGTTACGAGAAGCGGTAATGCGAGGGGAATTATCGGAACAGGACTATTATCGTCAATTATTACTGATGATTTACCGCTTATTATTTTTAATGGTGGCTGAATCTCGTAATTTATTGTTAGACGGGGAAGATATTGATAAAGCAAGAATTTACACGGAATATTACAGTATTAATCGTTTAAGGGCGTTAGCGGAACGTAAAAGCTATCGTCGAGAAGGATTTCAAGATATTTGGCAAGGGTTACGGGTAACGTTTAGTTTATTTGATGAAAGTTGGCGCGGTCAATTATTGGGGTTATCGCCTCTCAATGGGGACTTATTTGGCTCAAAATCCCTAGAAACATTGGATAGTTATGCTATTGATAATCATGACTTACTCTTAGCCATTCGTCATCTTTCTCTCTACGAGAATCGAGGGCAGTTACGACGAGTGAATTATGCTGCTTTAGATGTGGAAGAATTAGGCAGTGTTTATGAAAGTTTGCTTGATTTTACCCCCAAAATCGTAACTTATGAGGGAATTTATGCTTTTAAACTGGTGACGGGAAGCGATCGCAAAACCACTGGCTCTTATTATACGCCTCCTGAGTTAGTAGGACAGTTAATCAAGTCTGCGTTAGAACCTGTCATTGCAGAGAGGTTACAAGGAAAGGAAACTATAGCCGAGAAAGAGGAAGCTTTATTATCTCTGACAGTTTGTGACCCTGCTTGTGGTAGTGGACACTTTTTATTAGCAGCAGCAAGGCGTATTGGTAAGGAATTAGCCCGAATTCGTACAGGAGAGGTTCACCCATCTCCTGAACCCTTGAGTCAAGCGGTACGGGATGTTATTCAGCATTGTATCTATGGGGTAGATTATAATCCTTTGAGTGTGGATCTGTGTAAAGTGGCTTTATGGATTGAAGGTTTTTGTAAAGGGTATCCTTTGAATTTCTTGGATCATCGTATTAAATGCGGTAATTCTTTGGTGGGTGTGTTGGATATTTCTGTGTTAAAAGAAGGGATTCCTGATGGTGCATTTAAAGCGGTGACAGGAGATGAAAGAAAATGGGCAACGGCTCTGAAAAAGCGGAATAAACAGGAAATTAAAAATCTTAATAATCATCAATTATCTTTGTTTGATAGTTTAGAAATTGCCTTAGAAAAGTATGCTCAAGATTGGCAAGAATTAGGTAAGATTTCTGAAAATAATACCGATGATGTTAAGTTGAAAAAGGAACGGTATTTGAGTCGTCATAGTGAGGAAAATGAGGGATGGTGGCGTGATTATTCCGCTTGTAATTTATGGACGGCAGCCTTTTTTATGCCATTAACAGAAAACAATTTACAGTTACTTCCCACAACTGAAGCATTACATCGACTATTAGAAGGCAACAAAACCACAACTTCAGTAGTTAAAGCAGCTAATCAATTAGCGCAAGAAAAACGCTTTTTTCATTGGTGTTTAGAATTTCCTGAAGTGTTTGACAATAGGGGATTTAGTTGTGTATTGGGTAATCCTCCTTGGGAACGAATTAAGTTACAAGAAAAGGAATTTTTTGCCTCTAAAGATGAAGCTATTGCTACTGCTAAAAATAAAGCAGCGAGAACTAAGTTAATTAAACAATTAGCACAAACAAATCCCAAACTTTTACAGGAGTTTGAAGAAGCAAAACATGATGCTGATGCACAGGGTAAATTTATTCGAGAGTCAGCACGATTTTTATTAACCAGCAAAGGAGATATTAATACTTATGCTGTGTTTGCTGAAACGGTTAGAACTTTAATTAATGCTAAAGGAAGAGTTGGAGTTGTTGTTCCTTCAGGAATAGCTAGTAATGATACAACTAAAGACTTTTTTGCTGATTTAATAGTTAAACAATCATTAGTTAGTTTATTTGGTTTTACAAATTGGGCTTTCATTTTTCCAGATGTTGGTGATAGATTTGCTTTTTGTCTACTGACATTAATAGGAGATAAAGTTAAACAAACAAGTGCTACTTTTACTTATCATTGTCATCAAATTTCGGATCTTAACCAATCTGAGCGATATTTTAACTTAAGTGAAGATGATATCAAATTAATCAATCCGAATACCTTGACTTGTCCTATTTTTCGATCTAATCCTGATGCTGAAATTACAAAAAAAATCTATCAGCGTGTTCCTGTATTAGAAAATGAAGCGACAAAAAGTAATCCTTGGGGTATTTCATTTATGCGTATGTTTGACATGAGTAATGATAGTCATTTATTTAAAAATGAAACAGGAGAAGAATTATTACCTTTGTATGAAGCAAAAATGTTTTCTCTTTATAATCATCGTTATGGAACTTATATGCAGGAAATGTTAGATAGCGATCAAGTTAATTTTAAAGGAATTCCTACACCAACAATTAAAGAATTACAAGATCCTAATTTTACCGTAAATCCCCGTCATTGGGTTGATAAATTTGAGGTGGAAAATAAACTAAATACAAGATGGAATAAAAAATACTTATTAGGTTTTAGAAGCATAACAAATGTTGTTAATGAACGAACAGTTATATTTAGTATATTGCCTATTTCTGCTTGTAGTAATATGTCACCTCTATTATTGCCTGAAAAAGATAGTAAATTAATTGCAATTTTTATGGCAAACTTGAATAGTTTAGTATTTGATTTTATTGCTAGACAAAAACTAGGAACTAATGCTTTAAATTTCTTCATTGTTAAACAACTTCCTATCATTCCCCCAGACTGGTACACAGAAGAAGACATCGAATTTATCAGCAGTCGAGTCTTAGAATTGACTTACACTGCTTATGACATGAAACCCTTTGCCGAGGATATGGGATACAGTGGAGAACCGTTTATTTGGGATGAAGATAGACGGGCTATATTAAGAGCAGAACTTGATGCTAAATTCGCCAAACTTTACGGTTTAACCCGTGATGAACTACGCTATATTTTAGATCCTGCTGATGTTTATGGCGAAGACTTTCCCTCCGAAACCTTCCGAGTCCTCAAGAATAATGAGATGAAGAAATACGGCGAATATCGTACCCAAAGATTAGTTTTAGCTGCTTGGGATATGATGGGATATTAAAATAAGCAGAATACTAAAATCACGGTAAAATGTAATATATGGATGTCGTCTATCGCTTACAAGGAGTAGAATTTGAATGGGATTCTAACAAAGCTCAAATTAATATTGAAAAACATGGAGTAACATTTGAAGAAGCAGCCGAAGCATTTTTCGACCCATTTTATCAAACAGGAGATGCCACAGCTAATAATGAAAGTAGAGATTTTATTCTTGGCTATTCTTTAACTTATCGTCTTTTACTTGTTGTTTTTGTCGAAAAAAGTCAACGAAATCGAATTATTTCTGCTCGTCCAGCTACTCGTCAAGAGAAAAAATTATATGAACAATCCTAACGAAGAAATTACCCTTAACATCAAACCTCGTCCTTCAGAAAACGTATCAATCTCAATTCCTAAAGATACCCTAGAATCTCTTAAAACTATAGCTGATAATCAAGATATGTCTTTAGAAGCCTTATTAAAATTTTATATCGGACAAGGTTTACGTCAAGACTTGGCCAAATTATCTTCTGATTCAGAAATTGTTATCCATCATTAAGAAACTTCATTCTATTGTAACTGCGAACTATTCTGGAAAAAATGGGCATTTTAAGAGCAACGACTTAGCCTTAAACCACCCATGAAGCTCAAAGACCTCCTCGCTAAAGGACAAAGTGCGATCGCCTCTACCAGTACCCTCATTGGGATGGAAATGTACCCCCAAAAACTGGACACCACAGGAGTAGACAGTCTCACTAACGAGGAACTAGAAGCTCTCTTTTCAGGGATTCCCGAAGAATGGGATTTTGTCGAATTAGCCCAAAAAGTCTTTGATGAGCCAACGGTGAGGGAATCTCTCGCTCATCAGTTAATTAACTACGTTAATCAACGGAATGGGGTGCAAGTTGTTCCGACTGAGGTACTAGAAACGCTTGATAACGAACCAGACGAACCGCCAAAATTTGATATATTTACCCTGAGAAACGAAGTTATTAACGATTATCGCAACTATATCGAAAGTTTCCTGAAAATAAAAGATCCTCGCCTCAAAACCTTTGTTAAAGAAGAATTAGACAAAGAAAAACTCTGGAAAGATCCCCTCGTCCAACTCAACCCACCCTATAAACGGAGTGCTACCGTTAGCCAACTGATTCAACGCAATATTCTGCATCCAGACTGCGATAGTTATTTTCCGAACTTCCACTTTTTCGACCATCAAGAAAAAGCCTTTCAACTCGCACAACAAAATTTACCCTATGTGGTGACAACAGGAACAGGATCAGGAAAAAGTTTAACCTATGTTGTCCCCATCATTAATGATTTACTGAAAAATCCCCATCTCAAGGGAGTTAGAGCCATTTTAGTCTATCCTATGAATGCCCTAATTAACTCCCAAGAAGAAGAATTCAAGAAATTTCTGGAGAATGTTCCGAGTAGTCCCATTAGAGTTGCCAAATACACAGGACAAGAAAGCTTATCCGATAAGACCGATATACAAAATAACCCACCCCATATTCTTCTGACCAACTATGTCATGTTAGAGTTGATGCTTACCCGTGTCCATGAAGATAAACTGGTAGCCTCTCCTGACCTAAAATTCTTGATTTTAGACGAATTACACACCTATCGAGGTCGTCAGGGGGCTGATGTCGCCTTAGTCATTCGCAAACTCAAACAACGCTGCGGTAAACCTTTACTGTGCATTGGAACCTCCGCTACCATGTCCACTGAAGGCACTCGCGCTAACCGTCAACAAACTGTCGCTGAAGTTGCCAGTAAACTCTTTGGGGTAGAAATTAAATCAGAGCAAGTGATTGATGAAACCTTAGAAAAGGCAATTTCCCGACCTTATCCCACCGTTTCCGAACTGCAACAGTGTTTAGAACAAGGACTACCCCCAGAAACAGAACGAACCGAAACAGCCTTTAAAGAGCATCCTTTGAGTGCTTGGATAGAGATGACCTTTGGTTTAGAAGAAGAAGAGGGATATCTGAAACGTCGAACTCCCATTTCACTGAAAGATGGGGCCAGTCAACTGGCCGAACTAACTAATCATGACTTTCAAAACTGTTTAGACATTTTACGGGGGATGTTGCTCTGGAGTAGTCAACTGACTGCCCAAAAAAGTAAGGACAAAACAACAAAAGGACTACCCTTCCGTTTACATCAATTTATCTCTCAAGGGGGCAGCGTTTACGCAACCCTGCAACCCCATGAACACAGAAAATTAACCTTAGAAGGACAGTATAAAACAACTCAAGATCGCTTACTATTTCCCCTTGTTTTCTGTCGGGAATGTGGACAAGATTATTATGTTGTACGGCATGATGCTGAGAAACATCAAATTACCCCATTATTACCCACAGCCATCAACGAAGATAATGAAGACATTACCGAAGGCTATTTAACCCTAGATGAAACCGATTTATGGGACATTGATGACGAAGATCGTTTACCTGATAATTGGTTTCGCCACAATAAAAGTGGACGGAAAATCAAGAAAGAATTCGCTAAATTTATTCCCCAAGAATTGTATGTTTATCCCAATGGGATGATTCCCACAGGGGTCGTTAGCAAAAACGATCCTATCCAACCGGTTCGCTGTTGGTTTATTCCTAAACCCTTCTTGACTTGCCTTAACTGTGGTGTGGTTTACGATAGGAAAACCACTGAATACCGTAAATTATCCCGTCTCAGCAGTGAGGGACGCAGTACCGCCACTACCTTACTTTGCTTATCAACCGTTAACCGTCTCAAACTCAACCCCCATATTAAGGCCACAGCCGCGAAAATCCTCAGTTTTACCGATAATCGTCAAGACGCTTCCTTACAAGCAGGTCATTTTAATGATTTCGTGCAAACTTCTTTCTTAAGAGCCAGTTTAAATAAAGCTTTGCAACAAAAAGGAACCTTAACCCATGCACAACTGGCCGCTACTGTTGTTCAAGAAATGGGTTTATCTCAAGAAGCTTATGCTAAACAAGCCTCGGATTTTGGATTTGGGAAAACAAAGAATGAAAGAGCATTTGAGCATTTAATTGAATATCGTCTCTATGAGGATTTAAAACGGGGATGGCGAATTGTTCAACCCAATTTAGAACAATGTGGCTTACTCAGCATTGAATATTCTGAATTAGAAGAAATGTGTCAAGCGCAGAGTCCTTGGCAAAAACACTTCCATCCGATTCTTGCACAAGCAACTTTTCAACAACGTTGGCAAGCTGTGACCGTTATTTTAGATCAGCTAAGAAAGAACTTAGCCATTGATGCAGCTTTACTTCAACCCAACCGTATCAAAGAAATACAACGAGAAATCTCTCAAACCTTAAACGATACTTGGAAATTTGATGAGTATGAGTATCTTCCTCCTGCTCCCAAAGCAACTTATACTAATAACCCTCAATCAAGAGGACGAACGGTTAAGTTAACACCCCGAAGCAAAGTAGCACGCTATTTACGCTCTGATGTCATTTGGGGTTATTCTCTGACAGAAGACGAATATAACAGCTTAATTGAATCGTTAGTCAAAGTTCTTTGTGATTGTGGCTATTTGACCTGTGAAGAAAATGAATTCCAGCTACGCATTGATGCAATGGTCTGGAAAGCCCAAAAAGTTAGTCAAATTGACATTGATCCCACCAATAATAAACGACTACAAGGGAGTGATCTCGCCACTCAAGAGGTCAACTCATTTTTTCAACAGTTTTATGAGGAACAGGGGCAGACAATCCAAAAAATGGAAGGACGTGAACATACAGGGCAAGTCCCTAATAAATATCGTCAAGTACGAGAAGATAAGTTTAGAAAGGGTGACTTAGCAGCTTTATTTTGCTCTCCAACAATGGAATTGGGGATCGATATCTCTGATTTAAGTGTGGTTCACTTACGAAACGTTCCTCCTTCTCCAGCCAACTATGCACAACGGAGTGGACGGGCTGGACGAGGGGGACAAGAAGCCCTAGTTATTACCTATGCTGCTTATGGTAGTGGCCATGACCAATACTTTTATCGACGACAAGCTCAAATGGTATCAGGGGTGGTTGTGCCACCGAAACTAGAATTAGGCAACCCTGATTTAGTTCAATCTCACCTTTATTCCCTTTGGCTGTCTTATACAGGGGTTGATTTAGGAAATTCCATGAATCAAATTCTTGATTTAGATAAAGATAAGTATCCTCTCAAAGACGAAATTAGGCAAAATTTGACTCTTAGCCCTGAAACATTCACAAAATGCCTGAACGATGCCCAAGTTATTCTTAGTGATATCTTTTGTCAAACGGATCTTAATCGTACCAGTTGGTATAGTACCGATTGGATCAAAGAAACCCTGGATAATGCACTTTATGCTTTTAATTTAGCTTGCGATCGCTGGCGTAGATTATATCGAGAGGCGAACCGTCAATTAGATGAAGCCCGTGCCACTATAGATAAAGCAGCGAAAGGGATTATTACTGATGAGGACAAGAAGACAGCAGAAGCGTTAGAAAGTGATGCCAAACGCCAACGAGATTTATTAGTGGGACAAGGAAGTAAGGGACGTTCTCAAAGTGAGTTTGAATTTTATCCTTACCGCTATTTTGCCAGCGAAGGCTTTTTACCAGGCTTTAACTTCCCTCGCCTTCCTGTTCGTGGTTTTATTCCAGCAGGGGATAAAGGAGAATTTATTTCTCGT
Organism: Crocosphaera sp.; assembly: GCA_030065735.1. Taxonomy (GTDB): domain Bacteria; phylum Cyanobacteriota; class Cyanobacteriia; order Cyanobacteriales; family Microcystaceae; genus Crocosphaera. The sequence continues at coordinate 22,710 of JASJDD010000010.1, read as the reverse complement.
CCTCGCATTGTTGCCATCAGGGAATTAGCTCCGAGAAATGTTATTTATTACGAAGGAAGTAAATTTCAGATCACCAAAACCAGAGTTTCCCCAAAAGGTATTGAATACGAAAAAGTCACTACCTGTTCTAATTGTGGTTATTTCCATGCTGGTGTTCAAGAAGCAGTACGAGACACCTGTTCTAATTGTGGAGCTAAATTAAGCGATCGTCTTCACTATGTTCTCCCTCTCGATACGATGATTACCCGACGACGGGAACGCATCACTTGTGATGAAGAAGAACGGCTCAAATATGGCTATCATCTAACCACTCATTTTCAATACGACTCTCATAAGCGTCGGGAAGCTCTGGTTACGGCTGCTGATGGAACAGAACTTTTGAAAATCTGCTACGGCGAAACTGCTCAAATTAGACGTATTAATCGCGGTTTACTTCGCAATCAAGAACAGGGCTTTAAATTAGATACCCAAACGGGAGAATGGAGTGATTCTAATCAAAATAATGTTTCTGAAACACTCCAACCAGGAGTTAATCTCATGGTGGCCGATACCTCTAATATTTTGGTTATTGAACCGCAACAACTGCCTGAACATCAAACCCAAGAATTTTTGATTACGTTGCAGTATGCACTCCTAAGAGCGATTCAAGGCTACTACAAGCTAGAAGCAGAAGAATTAGCCTCTGAAAGATTGGGAGATGGAAAACATCTTCTTTTCTGGGAAGCTTCCGAGGGAGGAGCCGGGGTTTTATCTCAAATTCTTGATAATCCGCAAGCTTTTTCTTTTTTAGCTCAAGAAGCTCTTGATATTTGTCACTTTAAGCAAGATAAACATAGTTGCACTCAAGCTTGTTATGAATGCTTGCTATCCTATCAAAATCAATTTGACCATCCTTATCTTAATCGACATTTAATCAAAGACTTTCTTGAACAGCTTACTGAGAGTCAATTGAATACTGTACAAGACAATAATCGAGATGAAACTTACCAACGACTTCTACAACAAACCGATTCTAATTCCAATTACGAAGCGATCGTTTTAGAAGCCATTAAATCTCATGGTCTTCCCCTTCCTGATCACGCTCAAGTTTATTTTCCTGATGCTGAATGTAAACCCGATTTTGTCTATGAACAACGAAAACTAGCTATTTTTTGCGATGGCTCAGTCCATGATAATCCTGAACAACAACAGAAAGATGTAATTCAACGAGATAATTTTGAGTGGCATACTCGATATAAAGTCTTTAGTTTTAATGATCAATTAGACTTACATGAACAAATCAAAGAACTAAAACGCTTGGTATTTTTAGCTAAGTAAAAGGGATCTATTTTTTAAACCTTAAATATTGTTAATAAAAGTAGGAAGATAATTGGTTTTCAATTTTTTTCTAATCTATCCTACATTTGTGCTAACAGTTCTGCAAAGTTTACCGATTTTTCCAGTTTACGATGGCTTGGATGAGGTTGGGTTGTTGAGGGGAAAAGGTTTGTAGGTTGGGGAGAGGGATGTCAGTAATCCACACAATGGGTATGGTAGGGTTGAGTTGTTGGCAGAGGTGCAAAAGGGTGTCACTGGGGTCTGCATTGGCGAAAATGAGGGTTAACTGGGGATTTTCGGCGATGAGGGGGAGTAGATGGCGTTTCAGTTGGGGGAGGTTGTTGGCTTCGGGGATGGGGTAATGGTTGAGTTTTTGGTGAATTAGGTTACAGAGTTCTTGGGTGAGTTCGGGGAGGGTATAAGGGTTGAGTGATGGGGTGTTTAAGTATAGAAAGTGGGGAGGAAGGCGATCGCAGAGAGATTGCAGGTTAAACTGTTGAGTAGTGGGAGTGTCACCGATGGGAGTGGTTTCTGCGTTGGTGGGAGCGTGCCATGCTTGGTAAAATTCGGGATAAGAAAGGGTTTGGGCGCATTTCCAGAGTAATTGATGTATCGTTTCATATAAAGTGCGATTATTTTGCCAATTTTTATCAGAAAGATCATCTTTCAGTTCAGTTAATATCCTTGGCATTTGTTCTTTTTGCATAATTTTCTCTAAACTTTCTGCTGCCCTTTCAATAGTATTTTCATCATTGAATGAATGGATAAGGTCGATTAAAGCTAAAATTGCCGTTTTATTCCCTTGTCTTATTTCTCCTAAAGTGCTTGCTGCGTTCCAAAGAATCTGACTATCATTGGAGGAATGAATAAGGTCTCTTAAAGCTGAGATTGCTGTTTCATTACCAGGGTCAATTTTCTCTAAATTTCTTGCTGCATTCTCAATAGTAAATTCATCATTGGAGGAATGAATAAGGTCTCTTAAAGCTGAGATTGCTGTTTCATTACCTTGTCCAATTTCTCCTAAATTTCCTGCCGCAGTTCTAAGAGTATCTTCATCATTGGAGGAATGAATAAGGTCACTTAAAGCTGAGATTGCTGTTTCATTACCTTGTCCAATTTCTCCTAAACTTTCTGCTGCGTTACGAATAGTAAATTCATCTTTTGAGAAACAGATAAGGTTGCTTAAAGTTGAGATTGCTGTTTGATTACCAGGGTCAATTTTGCCTAAAATCTCTACTCTTCTCATACTCATAAGAGTATTGTAATCATTGGAAGAAAGGAGTAGATCGCTTAAAGCTGAGATTGCTATTTCATTACCTTGTCCAATTTTCTCTAAACTGTCTGCTGCTTTCCAAAAATCACCATGATTTGAGAAGCTGATCAGCTTAATTAAAGCTGAGATTGCTGTTTGATTACCAGGGTCAATTTCCCCTAAACTCTTTGCCGTCATGAGATAATGATTTATATATTTTGAGGAATTGAGCAGGTCGATTAAAGCTGAGATTGCTGTTTGATTACCAGGGTCAATTTTCCCTAAACTCTCTGCTGCTATCCAAAGAGTCTGTTCATCATTGGAGGAACAAAGCAGGTTGCTTAAAGCTAGGATAGCTGTTTCATTCCCCCGTCCAATTTTCCCTAAACTCTCTGCTGCTGTCCAAATAGTATATTTATCATTAGAGAAACAAAGCAGATTGCTTAAAGCTAAGATAGCTGTTTCATTTCCCTGTCCAATTTTCTCTAAATTCTTTGCTGCAGAGTCTTGCGTAATCTGACGATTTGATAAACCATTTGGGGAATCGAGCAGATGAATTAAAGCTAAGATAGCTGTTTCATTTCCCTGTCCAATTTGACCTAAAGTCGTTACTAAACCCCAAAGAGTACCTTCATCATTGGAGGAATGGATGAGTCGGCTTAAAGTTGAGATGGCTGTTTCATTACCAGGGTCAATTTTGCCTAAAATCCCTGCTACCTCCCTAAGAGTACCTTCATCATTGGAGGAATGGATGAGTCGGCTTAAAGTTGAGATGGCTGTTTCATTACCAGGGTCAATTTTGCCTAAAATCTCTGCTATCCTCCTAAGAGTATATTTATTATTGGAGGAATTGATGAGTTCGCTTAAAGCTAAGATGGCTGTTTCATTACCTTTTCCAATTTTCTCTAAACTCCTTGCTGCTGCCCATTTAAACCATTTAAAATGGATAGAACTAAGTGAGTCTATCAAAGCTATGCTTGCTCTTTCAGGATCGGTTTCGGTTAACATTGCTTTAGCAGATTTTTCAATGTGATCAATATAAGTTGTCCATTTTTCGGTTTCTGAATCAAGATAACCGAATCCCCATTTGATAATATTATTAACAATTTCATCTCCTAGAGAACAGGTTTTAAACTCATTAATTCCTGCTGCTGCCAAATAATAAGAAAGAGCATAATAAACATCCCAACAACCTCCCTTAAACTCAACTAAACTTTTAATAAAAGCCTCTTTTTCCTCATCTTTAACATCTCTCCTACCCAACCATAACAAAATCACCTCTTTCCATTTCCCCTCAAAAATACGATAAACCTTCCCCTCCACAGGACGATCGCAATGATTACGGGGTAAAAAGAAATCCCAATCTTCCACCCCACAAGCTGCAAAAAACTCCTGAAAAGTCGGATGAAAAAAGGCATAAACCGCCTCATCCGTTGCTTTATCCCGATCTACAATATTTAACCAGCCAAAATCGACCGCTAACTTAAATAACTTCTCCCCTATATGCTCGATCGCAAAACTTTCCCCTAACCGATAGCGAGACTCACTTTCTAAACTGGCGATCGCTAATTTTCCTAACCCTTGATGTAACTCATTTTGTAACGACCATTTTCGGGTTAAATCTCGGATCTCCCGTTTCCACTCGTAAAAATAAGGTAAATAACGCTGATAAAACTGCGCTTTGGTTTCTGGTAACTCTCCTTCTCCTAATGACCAAATTTGACACAATAACACCAACCTTAAGGGATTTCTTACTAACTCCCGAATCCGTTCCCGTCCGGTTTCCTGTAAACAAGCAATTAACTGTTCCCCTAACCCACTATTCCCCTTTTTCCCGAACCATTGCTCAATAAAGCGATCGCGCTGAGGCTCGGCAAAATCTAAGGTTTTATAGGTGACAAACTCCCGTAATGGGGTAATATTGGCATCCCAAACATTTACCCGACAAGACACCACCACCCGCGCTTTCTGCAAATAACCCGATCGCACCTCATGTTCTATCCAGGTTAACGCTTCTACGGGAGAATCGGCGGATCGCTCATCTAAACCATCTAAAATTAACCAAACTTGTCTTTTAGCAAATAATTGACGAAATTCAGCCTTAAACGACTCTTTTACCTCTCCCACTGCTAACCCATCTTGTAACCATTTCTCCTCTAGATAATTAATCAGCGATCGCTCTTTAGATAATGCACCCAAGGAGACACATATCGCTAAACCTTTTTGTTGATCACTAATAATTTGGGCTAAATTCTGCAATAAAGTGGTTTTTCCGGCTCCAGGTTCCCCAATAATCGCAATATGTTTATCGTTCTCTCCCTGACTGTTTCCTAACCCGATATAGTTCAAAAATTCTTCATGTTCAAAGCGACGGGTTATTTCTGCTTTTTCTTCCACCTCATAAACTTGATCTCTCTCCATTTCTTGATGAAGCGGACGACGTTGCTGCTGTTTCCGTTCTATTAACCCCAAAGGGACGAAAATATCAAGCTCAAACCCCTCTTCTGTGGCTCCTGTGCGTAATTTCTCCGTTTTTTGGCGACAAACTTCATGCCAGTTAATTTCTGTCTTGCTAGGTTGATTATTCTTCCCCTCATCAAGATCAAGAATTTCTTTATAGTCAATATCTAAAGTTTGACAGATTGCTTGTGCATTTTCACGGCTAATTCTTTCCCCACGACGAAAAGCAGCAATACGACTGGGATCAATATAAGTATTACACTTTTCTTGAATTTTATCTGCGATCGCTTGATTGGTTAACCGTTTGCCGTCACCTAAATTGGTCAAAACCTCGTTTAAATTTTCTAATCCAGTTTTAGTAGCTTTAACCCCTCGTTTGCGCCGTTGCGCCATAACCTAAATTCTTTTTTGATGACTTTTCTTTAGTTTAACTCGAATTGAAAAGGCAGTTAAGGGACTTTAGCTATCTGCCTTAAAAATCTCGATATTACGGAAATTTTTAGCGATTATGACAGTATAAATTTCATTGAAAACTAAATCATGACTCCTTTGCAAAAATTAGTCCATTATCTGATGATCGCTAGTTTTTTACTCGACTTGTTTTCTTTCATCAATATCAAACCTAATCTTTCTCGTGTTATTGAACAGTTAGCCTTGAATGAAAGAAAGTGTGAGATGTGCGATCTCAAATAGATCCGCAAAGCGGTGCGCTAACTTTTATTCAATAGATAACCATATCTGTATTCATTCTTGTCAAACCTATTGTGATCCGAATCGCTACCTTGAACGCACTATATTAAGTCCTCGCTAAAGCAATTTTGAGAGAAGGAAAAAGCCCTTTAATGTAATCCTAACATTGAAGGGCTTAAATTTATAAAATAAAGTAATTAGAATAAATAACACACTTAATCATTATTTATACTGGCTTCTGATGTTTTGCCATCTTAGTAAAAGGTAAACTACAATGCGGACACTTTCCCTCGTCCCACTTTGAAGGAATCGGAAACAGGGTTTTACAGTTAATACACCTCGATAATAACTCTAAACCGTGAACCTCACATCCTCTCTTATGCTTATCCTGCCATGCCATCCGATGATAAGGTTTTTCTCCATAACAGGCTGCACACAACATAATCGGTTTAGGTTGCGTTATCATTCCCTTTTGAGGCAACATTTGTCTTAAATCTTCCACATCGAGCATTACCACCTGAGCGAGAGCTTCTAACTCCTGATCACTGGGAAAGGGATTAAAATACAACTTCTCCCACCTTACCAAAATTGCCCCTAATCCTGCTACCTGTCCCAACCCACTCGCTGCCGAAAAACGATTGCCCTTCGCACGACGAAATCTGCCTAAAAAATGGCTAATACTCTCCCCTTTATAGGGTTCAACCTTTGTTAACCAATATTCTTTATCCATTTCTTCTTCTACCCTCAGACCATTTAATTGAGCTAATCACCTGTTGTAAAATCTCTGGTGAGATACTTTGTTGTCCTTCTCGTAACGCACGAATCGCAGACTTCCGCAAAATCATATCTAAACGACCAATTAACTTACGAGTTGTTTTCTTGAGTAGCTTTAAATTGTCCCCAGTATCTAAATTAGACGCTTCAGGTAAGCATAGGATATTTTGCTCCCAAATCTTAATGAGTTGCTTAAATTCCTTATCATCTAAACGATCTAATTCATATTGTTCCATAAAACGATTAAGTACCTGTTCATCTCGCTTAACAACGGCTTCTAAGCGGTGTCTTGTTCCCACCAGCAACACGGCCATATTTAACTCTTCTTCATCATAAACGTGCCTTACCTCGGCAAATGTTTCCTGTTTGAGATGATTGGCTTCATCAATGATTAACATCTCACATTCATGAATTTGTAACCCATCTAACGTTCGCTCTCGTAAATCAGAAACATTGCCATTTTTGGGTTTATTTAAAGCTTTTAAAATCTTGGTAAAAAACTCTCTTGCCCCGCAATTTTGGGGGCATTGAATATAAACAATGGGTTTAATTCTTTTTTTATTTCCTGTTTTTATTTTATTGTATCTTTTAGCAAAAGATTTACAAGTCACTGTCTTGCCTGATCGAGAATCTCCTACTAATAAACCCGTCATTCGAGAGAGTACCAATTCATAAAGCCAGCCATGACACTTTTTCACCTGTTCATATTCTAAATAAGGCTGACGACTCAACCGTTGAATCTCTGCTTGAATTTCAGGACTAGGTGTAGCAAAGCCACCAAATTCTGCTGCTAACTTGTCAATTACCGAAAAATCAGTCATCATTTACTCCTAATCATCTTCAAATAAATCATCCATATACTGAATCTTATAAGTCGGTAAAGGTTGATCTTCTAACTCCTCATTCGAGTTATCTTCATCGGGTTCAGGAATAGAGAGTTTTTCAGTAACTGATGGACGAGAATTTACCTTTTCGTGAGCATTTTGCTGACGTTGTTGGCGATTTTTCTTGACTAACTTCTCAGTCATTTCCATGCGCTCCATCATGGCATCTAAAACCTTATCATTGTTAATCGCTTCTTCCTCTTGATTGAGTTTTTTATTAATCGCTTTGAGTTCTCGGTAGGACAGTTTTTCAGTTTCTAAATTTTGAGCATGAGCATAATCTAAAAAGGCTTCTGTCCCATCATCTAAATACTCATAAACGAGAATGGTAGTAATATCATCAGGGTCATAGCGAATGGAAACTCTTTCCCCTTCACGACCTCTCAATAAGGAAGAACGATAGGTTAAATTCTCAAATTGCAACGTTCCCGATTTTTGAAGCGTTCTTTTGGCTTCTTTCATCAATGCAATATCCAGTTCTCGTTCATCATAAAGATAGGGTTCTGTTGGTAATCCTGCTTCCCAACGGGCGATGCGACTCTGATTTTTCATGCGAGCATCAGGCTTTTGATTATGCTCATCAACAATGTATTTAACCAAAATTTTTTCTAAGTCTTTTAGGGTTAAACAAGCATATTTATCAACATTTTTCGGTCTTTCCTGCACATTTGAACCTGTATATCCAGGCAATTCACATAAGACGCTATTATTGAGGGTTTTGAAGAAACGTTCGACAATTCCCCCATCAGAAGGTCGACTTCTCAAAAAACAGTTAAACCCCAAGGAAACAGCTACTTGTTCAGTAACATGAATTGATCTGAAATCTTTACCCCCATCAGTATAGTAGTAAGTCGGAATTCCATAAGTATTCCACTCATTTTTTAACTGATAGTCTGAACTGTAGGATTTGGGTAAAATGGCGTGACGTAACGCTAAGGCATCGACATGGGAACTAGGGGCATAAAATCCTAAAAAAAAGCCCATCACACAACGAGAATAGGAATCAATAATAATGGTTAACCAAGGACGGCTCAAAACACCGAATTCATCGACTAATCTGATATCTAGACGAGTATGGTCACATTGCCAAACATCATTACTCCCTTCTACTTCTAATTCTCGTCCATCACGGGTGATATGAGTTAAGCGAGAACCTGAATATCCTGGACTTCTGGCTTTTTTCTTTAGTTCATTTTCTTCGATAAATTTGTCTAAAATTCGATAAACAGTCTGATGGCTAGGAAATTCTTCTGTTTTTAATCCAAGTTGTTTGGCTCTCCCTTTTACTTTGAGAAACACTTGATGTCGGGTTATCCGTTTACTGCCTTTGTTTCCCTCTTTATAAGTGTTAAGAATAAATTCTTTCCATTCATTATCAATACGCGTTTTTCCTTTATCTGAACGGGTATTTACCAGTGCTATTAATCCTTGCTCACGGTATTTTTTGAGTAGTCGTTCTACGCTACGAATCGTCACGCCTAATTTCTTGGCTGCTTGTTCTTTGCGTTGACGATAAGTAATGCGATCGCAAGGTTCAATGAGACTCTGGATAATGTCCATTTTCGCCTTGACTTCATCAGTAATCATCTCATCGGAAGGAAGTCGATGGGAGTGAGGATTATCATCTGGAATAGAAACAGAAGGAGACATGAATCAGCACAGAACCAAACCAGCGAACTATACACAGTATAGACTCTGTTTCCAAGAAACGACAATTAATGTATGAAGAAGTTTAAACTAGAAATTCGATCAAGTCTCTAAATAAACGACATATAAAATATTAAAAATCTTAGTTGCGACAGATTATGTGTTAAATTCAACGATGATCGGATACGGCTAATAAAACTTGCTAAAATGCCTGTAGATAAGGTTTATAGCTTATTTATTTTGCGACATTAATCTGTTAAGTTGCGACGTTTAATTAGTGAATGTACACCCAAAGAGAAGCACAACTCGGTCAAATTTTCACAGGAATCGGAACTGCGATCGCCGTAGGACAACTATTAACTGAACCCTTGACAAAAACGATTTCCCAATACCTTGAACCGACACAACAAAACCCATCTTTAACCAGTTTATGGTTAGGAACAAGTGTTACTATTATTATTAGTATTATGATGGGTTATTTTATCAGTTTGATCGCTTATAGATGGTTAAAGAAAAATTAATGATTATTAATTAACTAACACCTAAATCACGTCTAAGAAAAAACAATTTCGTCCCTTATCTTTGGCTTTGTAGAGACATTTATCAGCAATATTAACTAACATTAAAGGAGAACAACCCTTGATGGGAATCATGCTGCCTATCCCCATACTAATTGTCACATAATCACTCACTTTTGAGCGAAGATGAGGTATTTTTAATAAAGCAATTTCTTCTTGTATTTTTTCGGCAACTTTTACTGCACCTTCTGGGGTAGTATTGGGTAAAACAATAACTAATTCTTCTCCTCCATAACGGGAAACTAAATCAGCCGGTCTTCTTAAGCTTCTTTCTATAGTTTTAGCAATAGCAATTAAACAATGATCCCCAGCTTGATGTTGATATTCATCGTTGTATTGTTTGAAATAATCCACATCAGCTAAAATTAACGATAAATAACGTCTTTCTCGACATAATCTCTCCCATTCCTGTTGTAAATATTCATCAAAACGGCGACGGTTGGCAATTTCTAATAAGGGGTCTAAAATGGCTAATTGTTCTAATTCTTGATTGACTTGTTTCAGTTTAGCATTGGCCTGTTCGAGTTCAGCGGTTCGTTCAGCAATGATTTTAGATTGATCATAAATTAATTTTTCTAACTTTTGATTCAGTTTTTTTAATTGTACTCTTTGTTCAACTAATTTTTGATCTTGTAAATAACTATGTAAGGCTTCCACAACGGTTAATTTTAAGTCTTCTGACTGCCAAGGTTTAGGAACATAACGATAAAGTCTGGCGTGTTTTATAGCATTACTGACTGCTTCTAAATTTGCATGACCCGTTAACATTATTTTCAGGGTATTAGGAGACATTTCATGAATACGTTTTAAAACTTCATCTCCTTTGATATCTGGCATGATATAATCAGATAAAACTAGGGCTACTTGACAGCCATCTGCAATTAAATCTTCCATTAATTCTAAAGCATCTTCTCCCCCTTCTGCGGTTTCGATAATATACTCATCACCCAAGGCTTTTTTAAGTTCAATTTTTAAACTATCTAAGACAGTCATTTCATCATCAATACAAATGATAATGGGTTTATCGTCATCAATTTTTATCACTTCGTTGAGATCAGGAGACATAGGTAACAATAGAAATATCTTATCTAATTATAGCTAATTATCTATGAGATAAACCAGATTTTATATTCTCGATTAACTCTTCATTATTCCAAGGTTTATGTAAACAACTGTGTAAATTTGCATATTTTTTTGCTTCTTCTACTGATTTTTCATCTGCTTGACCGGTTAACATAATTTTGATGATTTTTGGAAAGCGTTTATGAACTTCGATTAAGAATTCATCTCCTTTCATTCCTGGCATTAACCAATCCGATACAATGACTAAAATGGTAATATCATCTTCTTGTAATTCTTCAATAATTTCTAAGGCTTCATCGGCACTTTCTGCTGCTTCATAAAGGTAACTATCTTGGAATTCTTTTTTAAGTTGAATTTTGAGACTATCTAAAATAACTTTCTCATCATCAACACATAAAATTACTGGTTTAGCCATAATTAATAACTCCTAATTGTTAATTATTGGGAGATTTGTAATTGTTTAATTTGAGAATTACTATCAGTATTTTCTTGGGTTATCATCGGAATAGATACGGTAAAAGTTGTTTGTCCTGGCAGAGAATCAACGCTGATTTGTCCGTCGTGTTTTTCGATAATTCGTTTGACAATATCTAACCCTAAACCACTGCCTTCTCCTGCAATTTTTGTGGTAAAAAATGGCTCAAAAATTCTGGGTAAAACATTACTAGGAATCCCTTGTCCACTATCAGTAATTTTCACATCAATTATATCATTCTTTGGCTCAACATCAATCTGTAATGTTCCTTCATAATTCATGGCTTGTAAGGCATTATGAATCAAATTTGTCCATACTTGGGTTAATTCATCGGGATAGCAAAGAATAGGAGGTATTTCTTGATAATTTTTAATCACTTCAACTCCTTTTTTGATTTGATTATGGTATAAAGTTAAGATCGTTTCAATCCCATGAATTAAGTCCCCTTCCATCTTTTCTGTACCAAAATCATAACGGGCGTATGATTTTAAAGCAAAGACAATTTTGGCTGCCCTTTCTGTGGCTGTTTGAATGGTTTGAGTGCTTTTTCTGAGGGTGAAAAATTGATAAGCTTTATCGAGAATATTTAAGCCGTCTGGTTGTTTAAATAGAGGTAAAACAGATGATAATTCTTGTTCTGAAATACCTAAATCTACTAACGTATCAGCAATGCGATCGCTTTGTTCAATATTGGCAGTTTCTAAGCTGTTTCTTAACTTTCGTTTTAACTGTCTTTTCTCCCGACTGGATAACCCTTGAAAGGGAGAATATCTTAATAATTCTAAGAAGTAAGGTTGCTGTTTAGAATCAATGGTTTGCCAAAAGTTTAACTGGGGTTCAATATCTTTTCCTAAGAAGTCTGCTAAATTTTCTACCGAGGAACGAATGGCACCCAATGGAGTATTAATTTCGTGGGAAATACCAGCAACCAACTGTCCTAATGCTGCCATTTTTTCTGACTGAACTAATTGACTTTGTGCCTGTTTTAACTGTTGAAAAGCTTTAGCTAATTTATTATTTTTTTCTTCTAAATTTTGCTGAAGTCGGCGAATTTGTAAATGAGTTTCTACTCTCGCAAACAGTTCTTTTTCTTGAATGGGTTTACTGACATAATCGACTCCTCCCATTTCAAAGGCTTTCACTTTGTCTAAAACTGCATCTAATGCACTAACAAAAATGATAGGAATATCTTTAGTTCTGGAATCAGCTTTTAATTGTTTACAGACTTCATATCCATCCATTTCTGGCATCATGATATCTAATAAAATTAAGTCTGGAGGAAAATTTTGAATGGCAGTTAAGGCTAATTTTCCACTGGGAACAGGCCGTACTTCATACCCTTTTGTTTTAAACATATCAACAATTAATCGCAAATTGATGGGGGAGTCATCAACGACAACAATGTTACCTTTTGAGTTGTTATTTTTATTAGCTTCATTCATTTTTTTGGTAATTAGAAATAGAGATTTTACTTAAGCTTTAGTCAGAAATAGTTGTAGAAGTAATTTATTAATTGCTCCTACAAACAACGTTAATTTATTCAAGTAAACTTAACAATTTTTCATATTCAAAATTCTCCGTTAAATGATAAATAGCATGGGCGAGATCGGGATAATTTTCTTTGATTTGTGCCAGTAAACTATCAATACTAACTGAATCTATATTAATGATAGCCTGTTTTAAATCTCTGAGCCAAGCGTCAGATAAATTTGCAATAGTTTGAGCATTAATCGCTTTTTCTACATCAATTTCTGGGGTTTCTTTTGCTGGTTTTTCATCGCTTTCATAGAGAAATTGAACACCAATCTGTTTCTCCATAGCATTAAATATTTCGGACTCTTTAAACGGTTTACGAATGAAGCCATCACACCCAGCAGATAAGACCACAGCTTTCTCTTCTTCAAATACACTAGCAGTCAAAGCAATAATAGCTGTTGCTTGACCTTTCATTGTAGCTTTAATCCGCTTAGTTGCCTCATATCCATCCATAACAGGCATTCTCATGTCCATCCAAATGAGATGGGGTTCCCATTCTTCCCATACTTTTATAGCATCTTCTCCATTATTGGCTGGTCTTACTTCAAAGCCTAATGGTGTCAGTAATTTAATCACTAATTCCCGATTACTCCAACGATCATCTACCACTAAAATGCGGTATTTCGGTTGATTTGGTGCTAAACCAATGACGTGCCGTTTTTGTCGGCTTTGCGTCTCTATTTTTGTGGGTTCAATTTCTTGAGCATGAATATGAAAGCGGAAAATTGTTCCCCGTTCTAATTCACTATTAACGGTTAATTCTCCTCCCATTAATTGTACAAATTTTCGGCTAATGGGCAACCCTAAACCAGTTCCTTCTTGGTGATCTTTTCCACTTTGACTCTGAACAAACGGTTCAAATAAATGGTCTAATTCCTCTTCAGAAATACCGTGGCCGGTGTCTTCAATTTCCACCACAATTATTCTGTTTGAACTATCTATTTCTGTGGTTTTATCCCTGTCAACAAAGTTCAATGTTTCCCCGCGAACCCGTACCGAAACCCCTCCTTCTTCGGTGAATTTTAACGCATTATTGAGTAAGTTAATAAATACTTGTCTTAATTTAACTTGATCCGTGCGAATATATTGGGGAACATCCGGCGATCGCTCCAGTAATAATTGTAACTTTTTTTCTTCTGCTTTAAACTGAAACATATCGTCTAAGTCATCCAAAAGACGATAAAAATCAAACTCTGTTTGGTTAAAGATGATGCGTCCCGCTTCAATCTTTGATAAGTCTAAAACCTGGTTGATTAAGTTTAATAAATGTTCTCCACTCCGAGTAATAATGCTCAAATTTTCTTGATGTTCTCTATCTAATATTTGAGAACGACGCATCACTTGAGCAAACCCTAAAATAGCATTTAAAGGGGTGCGTAATTCATGACTCATATTGGCTAAAAATTCACTTTTGGCACGGTTAGCAGTGTCTGCTTTTTGGGCTGCTTTTTCCATCGCTGTATGGGAAAATTCCAAAGCTGCTAATAATAAAGCATCCCTTAATTTTTCGGCTGCTTCTTGTTCAAAACTTTGCCAAGGTATCGCTGTCGTTTTGACTGTTTCTTTCCAAAGTTCAAAGGACTGACGAGGTGATAGTTTAATTTTTCCATCATCTCCAATCGATAAACTTTGGTTAGGATCACCTGCCCATTCGACGGTTTGTACAACTTCGGGGCGAAACCAAAGAATATGATAAGAGATATTATTGAGAACAATAGAAATGGCTAAAAGTCCACTGGCTTCTGTTTTAAGAGTTTTCCCTTGAGGATAAACTTTGCTTAGGGTATTGGTTACAAAAATTCCTTGGTCATGATGGCTTTCTAACCAAATAATTAAATCTCGTATTGTCGATTTATGAGGCGTTTTTCCGACTAAGTTAATACTATCCCCATAACATAAAGCTGCCCCCGTTGCATTAACTAAGTTAAGTAAACTTTGTTCTTCTTGATGCACTAATCTGCTTAAGAGATTTGTTTCATCTCTGACAGGCGTTTTGAGATAAATTTGTAGCTGTTTAATGATGTCTTGCTGCTGCCAACTTTCTGTTTTTTGAGCCGTTAATAAATGATCGATAACTGACTCTGCTAGAAATTCACATGTTTTACGAACTTCATAACTAATATATTTAGGGGAATAGTGATGACAAGCAATAATACCCCAAAGTTTATTATCTTTAATTAATCCCAAGGACATCGAAGCAGAAACCCCCATGTTTTTCAAGTATTCGACATGACAAGGAGAGAAGCTTCGTAGGGAGGATAAACTTAAGTTTAAGGGTTGATTTGTTCGGGGATTAATATTAGGAATAAGAGCAACTGGTTCAGCATTTACATTGGAAATGAGTTGTAATAAATTATGATGATAAAGTTCTCTTGCTATAGGGGGAATATCCGTTGCAGGAAAGTGTAAGTCTAAAAAAGAATTGAGGCTAGGGGTTTTTTCTTCGGCAATAACGACTCCACTATTATCTTCTTTAAACCGATAAACCATTACGCGGTCAAATCCTGTAATATAGCGAATTTCATGGGCTATTTTTTGTCCTAATTCTGTTAAATTTTTGCCTTGTTTAATTCTTCCATAACAAGACCTAAACAAATGATAAAATGATAAATGAGAGGTTTGATAGGGATAGCCAGCGACTTCTAATTCTAAGATTAATCCTTCTGGTTGTCGTCTTAAAGATCCTTCAAAAACTTCAGATTTTTCGTCAAAATAGAGTAATAATTTGAGAGGATTATACCACTCTAAATTATCCCGATGTAGACGATCACGAATAATATCTATTTCTGATGGACGCAATAGTTTAGCAATATTTTGATTTAATAATTCACTAGCAGAAACTCTAAAAAATTGCTCTGTATTATCACTCACTTGTATAATTTCTAACTCAGGTTCTTTGAGGACAAAAAGAACCCCTTGTTTTTGAATAGCATTGAGAAAAACTAGACAATCCTGACTAATTTCCGTTATAATACCGTTCGGGATGTTTAGGGAACTTTGTATCATCATTGACCTTCCTAACCCATAAAAGAGTAAAAAATTAGCATAAGATAGCCCTTACTTAATTTAATGATTGCTTGATCACAAATTAAAGCTTTTGTCAAGAGTCTTGTTGAAATTAGGCTATAAAGCTAACCTTAATTGTAGAGTGATTTTAAAGGGCATTTCTTAATCTGAAACGATTGTTATTGTATTTTAATAATTCTTTTTAAATTTAAGTAAAAAGCAATATAAATTTATAAGCAAAAGAGGACAACCATCATAGTTGTCCCATATCGTCTATACTTTCCGAGAATAATATTCAACCACCAGTAGTTCGTTAATTTGCAATGCTACCCATTCCCGTTTAACAACATCATTGACTTTACCGATTAAGGTATTTTTATCAAATTCTAAATGATCAGGAAGGTTAGCCAACCCTGGATACTGCATATTGGTTTCTACCAAACGGCGAGAGTTGTCTTTATTTCTCACAGAAATGACATCCCCAGGACGACATTGATAACTAGCAATATTGACGATGCGCCCATTGACCATGACATGACCATGATTAACCAGTTGACGGGCCCCTGGAATGGTTCCTGCCATTCCTAAACGGAACACTGTGTTATCTAAGCGCATTTCTAACAGTTCTAATAATTTCTGTCCCGTAGAACCAGTGGCGCGACGGGCTTTTTTCATATAACGAACTAACTGCTTTTCGGTAACACCGTAGTTATACAATAATTTTTGCTTTTCTTCGAGTCGAATGGCATATTCTGACCGTTTGCGACGGCCTTGACCATGTTGACCTGGGGGATAAGCCCGACGGGGGGTTTTTCTACTTAACCCTGGCAGTTCTCCTAGTCGTCGCACCACTCTCAAGCGAGGTCCTCTATAACGAGACATATAAGCTATTTTCTCCTAATACACAATATACTCCAAAATGGCCATTATAGCAGATTTTGGGCTAATAAGTTATATGAAAATTTTAGTTAGGATACCATCCTTCTTCGAGGATTTGCTCAAAGGTAAAGGGACAGGTGTCTGGGAATTTAACCTCACATCCTTTAGGATAGTCTAGATTGGCAGCTAAATTATCCCAATCGAGTGCCTCAATATCTCGATTTTTTAAGGCGGCAATTTGTTTATCTGACCAAAGATTGTAATCTTCATCGTATAAATTATTCATACAAGTTCTTGCTTTTCATTAACAGTTAGTTCTATTAAATTTTCAATTTTTTTGATCTTGATATCTCCTGCTAAATAACCAATTCCTCGATGTAAATGAAGTTTAAATTGAGTGATCAAAATCTCTTTATTTGTTCCCAAACCATCTTTATTACAGCGTTGTTTTAAGGCAATTAATAATAAATCTGCCATTTCGCCCCCGAACACTCTCCAGGTCATTTCTACATTACTATCGAGGATAATGGGGACAGGAGAAGGAATACTCGGTTCAGCTAAGGAACGACAAAATCCCCATCGACACAAGATATTCCACTGTTCTATTTTTGTGTATCTTTTCAGTTTAATTAGCTGCTCTTTTGCCGTTTGAGATAAGCGTATTTGTTTAATCGGTGATTCCATAATCTTTCAACGTAGGGTGGGCAAAAATGATAATTCCTGATTTTTGAGCTTTTTTCAAAGCAGCATTAGGTTTACTTTTGGTGGATAAAACAGAACTGATAATAATATTTGTATCAAAAACAAATCGTCTATTCATCTTCATTCAAAAGAGATTCTAAAATTTCAGGAGTTAGTCCTCTCTCTTGTGCTTTTTGTCCAATGGTATCTATTGTTTTATATAATTGATTTAGTAATTCTTGTCTCGATAAAGTGGATGATTTAAGATAAAAGGCGATTTTTGCCTCTATTTTTATACGTTCTTCTTCCGTTGCATTCCAGTAAGTTTTAGCAACATCTAGGGGAACTTTTATTTGGATTTCTGCTTGATTATTTATCATGGTTATATTGACTTGACTTCTTATCTTTATTTTACCTCATGATCAATCCTTCAACCTCTTTAGACTGAGGTTAATGTACCCTACAATATCGACTATTGCGCTGAGAAAAAATTTGTAATTTCTGAACTGATGATCTATAGTTGAGAAAGCTAGATACTTGTAGCTTATTGATTCCCTCTGTCGATACTGCGGAGGTTAGTTTCCAATGGGCACGATAAATGCCGTTACTCTTTGGCTCACCATGGGACAACTATGGGTTGGGCAATAAGTTAGAATACACTGCAAAGTATCTAGCTATTTTGTTTCTACTAACAGATATGGGGACAACTTCTTTAGATTTACCGCAAGAAGAATTAAAAAGACACTTCGAGCAATTAAAAACACGCCAGGATGTTGCTAGATTACTCCAGGTTAGTGACTATCAATTACGCTATCATTTGTATATATACCCTATTGATAAAGCATATACTACCTTCAAAATACCCAAAAAGTCAGGTGGATACAGATTAATTACTACCCCTCAAACATCTTTAAAAATTCTTCAACACAAACTTAACCAAGTTTTGAGTAGTGTATATAAAGTAAAACCATCAGTACATGGTTTTGCTATTGGAAAAAGTATTATTACTAATGCCAATATACATCTCAAACAAAGATACATTTTAAATCTTGATCTTCAAGATTTTTTTCCATCTATTAACTTTGGAAGAGTCCGAGGACTTTTTATCGCAAAACCTTATAATTGTACTCAAGAAGTTGCTACTATATTAGCACAAATTTGTTGTTATAATAATCAATTACCACAAGGCGCACCCACCTCACCAATCATATCAAACATGATTTGCGCCAGATTAGATTCTCAGCTTCAAAAATTGGCAAAGAGATATCGGTGTATTTATACTAGATATGCAGACGATATCACCTTTTCAACTTCTCGATTCAAATTTCCTCATCGTCTTGCTTATTTTTCTAAGGATTCTGAAACCTTCGTTCTTGCAGACGAATTGATAACAATTATTAAAGATAATGGATTTTCAGTTAATTTATCAAAACTAAGATTACAAAATAGATATCAACGGCAAGGTGTTTATTCATTTGCTATACCTATCCCTAAACACCGTCAAGATGTTAAAGAGATTTGTATTGAACATTATTATCAAGATTCAGAAATTAAACGCACAGACAAGAACAATAGAAGACTCTTTCTAAGCGACGAATTTCACTCAAAAAGTGGTAAACATTTATCTAATCCTCAATTAAATACTACTGAAATAAATAAATTCAAATCTAATCAACTCAAAATCATAGATGATAAAGTTTTTGATTCAGAAAGTAATAATGTAGCATTGCCGAAAGATGACTTTGCAACCTATATCTACGATAAAGAAGAAGGTTTTAATGATTTTGATTTTACTGCATTTAAAGAAGTTTTTGAAATAATAAAAAAAATTTTGAATCGTCACTATAGCTAGTATCTAATTAATATATGAAAAACTCCGTAATTTTTCCTAAAATAAAATGCGTAAGATTATCTTTTAAAAGGGTTAATAATTGTTAGTTTATTCATAATAATTAATCCATCTTGCATATCTTCAGAGTAAAGAATTTCTACATTAACAGACAAAGCACTTGCTAGAATTAAGCTATCCCAAAATGAGAATTGATATTGTGATCGCAAATTGCACGCAGATTCAAGAAGGATTAAATCAAAAGAAATAACCTGACAACAATTATATAAAGATTGTATAACTTTTTTAATTTCTTTTTCTTAAAAGTAGGCTTTTTTTAATAAATTAACCGAAAGTTCATTGATAACTTGTGTACTGATAACTAAGAGACTGTTCCTAAAGAAATAATAACAACGAATTTTGTAGGGTGGGCAAGGTTTCCAAGGATGAAGTTAGTTTAGATAAGTCTTTAACTTGCCCACCCTACAGTCTTAAGATTCTATTTATAAACAGTCTCTAATTACGATTATAGCTGATCTCGATCATAATAGTTTCGGTGATAATTATTAATAAGATTTTCAATACTATTTAATAACTTTTCTTGAGTCCAAGCAAAAGATAAAGAAGCAGCGATCGCAGATCCTCCGGCACCCACACCTTCTTTAACATACCCTTGTTCATATATTTTTAATTGTTCATAGGAAGAATAAGAAAAATTTAGTTGAGTTGCTATTAAAGGAACTGTCCCAATACACTTAGCTAACCCGACAGTATCCCCTGTTGAATCTTCTGCAACCCAGCGCGTCGTCCCTACAATAATATTATCTAAATTAGCGTGATATTCGGATGTATTAATAATCGCTTTAATTAAAGCATAAACGGCTAACATTTGGGTTCCACCAGCTAACATTACCCCTGTTTTTAGACTAGCAGTAATCGCCATTGCTGCTACGACAATTTGCATAGGATCACCGACAGCAGCTACTAATTCAAAAGGATTAATCGGTTTAGAATTCAAAGAACAACCAGCATTTTTGAAACCTTCTTTTACTACTAATTCTTTTTGTTCATGATTACAACTAGGATGGCTACTATTGACTTTGCCTCTGGCATTAATGCCTAATCCTGTTAAAATAGCTAAGGCGGTTGTTGTTCCACCTACGACACATTCACTGAGAATTAAATACTTTTTTTTAGAATGATTAGCTAATTTTTCTCCCCAATTTAATCCTTGTTGAAATAGATTATAAACTAATGGTAATGGTAAGGCTTTTCCTGTGGTTAAACAGTTAGCTGGTTGCCCTCCTAAATCAATAAAAGGAACAGTAGGAAATATGGGTAAACCAGCATTAAATAAATAAATAGGAATGTCGCAAGTTTCGACCACAGCGCGAGTAATAAACACAGGAGAAACCCCTTGCGTCAAAGGAGGTAAAGGATAGTGGTAAGAAGATTGTACGCCATTAATTAAAAATTCTGCATCGGCGATCGCCGTATATTTTCTTGCTTCTGGCGTTGCCCCTGCTGCTGAAATACCAGGAATTAAACCCGTATTAGTAAAGCCTAAAATACAAGCAAAAATGGGTGAAAATTCTTGATAAGTTTTAACCCATTTCTGTCCTAATGATTGAGCCGTATAAATGTGAAACATTATTTAACAATAATTAATTAATAATTAAATAGTTGGAATGGTAATACTCACAGACTTATGATGTCTATGGGTTTATTTATCTATTATTAAAGCGTGAAAGTCTTAGTTGTTGGAAATGGAGGGCGAGAACACGCCCTGACTTGGAAACTACTTCAATCTCCTCAAGTAGAACAGTGTTTTTGTACTCCTGGCAATGGAGGAACCGCTTTATTAGAAAGATGTGAAAATCTCCCATATGCAGTGGATGACTTTGCTAATATTGCTGAGTTTGTGAAGGAACACAGTATTGATCTTGTGGTAGTTGGGCCAGAAGTTCCCTTGGCTAACGGCATTACAGACTATCTTCAACGCTATAATATTAAGGTATTTGGCCCAACTAAAGTCGGGGCGCAAATTGAGTCGAGTAAGTCTTGGGCAAAAAAGTTGATGGCGGATGCCGGTATTGCGATCGCCAAAGGGGAAACCTTTACCGATGCAAACGCAGCTAAAGCTTATATTACCCAACAAGGTGCGCCCATTGTAATCAAAGCGGATAACTTAGCAGCAGGGAAAGGGGTTATCGTCGCTCAAACTGTGGAAGAAGCACAAAGTGCAGTGGATGAGTTGATGGAAACCGGTTTTTCTCTAATTGTCGTTGAAGAATGTTTACAAGGGCAAGAGGTGTCTATTTTAGCCCTCACCGATGGTAAAACGGTACGGACTCTATTACCAGCACAAGATCATAAACGTATTGGACAAGGGGACACCGGACCCAATACGGGGGGAATGGGGGCCTATGCACCAGCACCTATTGCCACTCCTGAGTTATTAGAAAGGGTGCAAACAGAGATTTTAGAACCCACTGTGTCAGCGTTGCGTCAACAAGGGATTAATTATTGTGGGGTACTCTATGCAGGGTTAATGGTGACACCGGAAGGTGATCCTAAAGTCCTAGAATATAACTGTCGCTTTGGTGATCCTGAAACTCAAGCAGTGTTACCTTTATTAGAAACACCATTAGATGAGTTGTTGATGGCTTGTGTTGAAGGTCGTTTAGCAGAGTTACCCCCGTTACAATGGTATGACGGTAGTGCTGTGTGCGTA
Source organism: Crocosphaera sp. (assembly GCA_030065735.1). Taxonomy (GTDB): domain Bacteria; phylum Cyanobacteriota; class Cyanobacteriia; order Cyanobacteriales; family Microcystaceae; genus Crocosphaera. The sequence goes on along the minus strand of JASJDD010000010.1, from coordinate 886 downwards.
GTGGCTGCGTCTGAGGGTTATCCTGGAAGTTATGAGAAGGGAAAGGTTATTACAGGGATAACAGAGGCAGAAAAGCTAGGATCAACAGTGTTTCATGCAGGAACAAAGTTAGAAAGCCCTCGCCTTTTAACGGACGGGGGACGAGTGTTAGGGGTTACGTCTGTGGGTAAAGATTTTAATGCAGCTATTGAGACGGTTTATAGTTGCATGAAAGCGATTAATTTTCCTGGTCAATACTATCGTGGTGATATTGGTCATCGGGTTCGTTAATCATTGACAAAAAAACAATACAAATGTTCACCACCAAACTTTAAAATACAGTCCCAGAAACAGCTAACTGTGACAACAATATTGTGGTTTATATAACAGGTTATAAGTTTAGAGTACATAGGGTCTTAGAAGTCAGTTAACTATTAAGTATAATGTAATGATAAAGCCAATTCATCGGAGATAAAATGGAAATAATTTATAAAAAAATCCAACTTAAAGAACAAAAAAATGATTTTGCTTATTGGCGAACTCAATCTTATCAAAAACGTCTAGAAACCTTAGAAAAAATTCGTCAAGATTATCATCAATGGAAATATCGAAATGTTCAGCCAAGACTTCAAAGAGTTTATACAATTTCTCAACGATAATGAGGTTAACTATCTTGTGTTTGGTGGTTATGCTGTAGCAGTTCATGGACATCCTCGTTATACGAAAGATATTGATATTTGGATAGAAATCAATCCAGAAAATGCTGCTAATTTACTTCAATGCGAGGAACCCCCACACTTAAAAACCCATCAGGAACGATCGCTGGTTGATAGGGATCATAATAAATCCCCATATCTACCCCAAAATACCAATCTTGTCTTTCTGACCAAATTAATGCCAGAATATC
>JASJDD010000214.1 GCA_030065735.1 Crocosphaera sp. | reverse complement strand
AGGTATTTGTTAGCCAAAGTTCTACAAATACGCTGCGGACACCAGTTTGCTTAGGGACACTTAGAAGTCTAAAAACTTCTGGGTGCCAATGAATCCCCAACTATAATCTGTGATTTAGTTGGGGTGTGTTCAAGGCTGTACTCAAACAAAGCCAGCAAAATGCTCTTGATGATGCCATTAGAACCGTATAATTCATCCGAAACAAGGCTTTAAGACTCTGGATGGATGGTAGTCGAGAGGATAAAATCGATTCCCTAAATAATTAGCATAATTATAGAGATTTTTAGATAAGAAACATACTTAATGTATCCCTCTTTCATCACTCTGGGAGAGGTAGCGATCGCCGGATAACTTAGCGGCATTCACGTTTACATCAACGTTTACATCAACGTTTACATCATAGAATGGATTTCATGTTGTAATGAATTTAGAAGTTGACCTCGAATTTCATCTCTGAATATGCCATTACCCTCAACTCGTCCTCCCGGACCTTCAACTTCTCCCACACTACAAAGTAAGGAGTGGATGAAACACCCTCTAGACTTTTTAGACAGTTGCGCCAAACAATATGGAGACAACTTTACTGTAGAATTAGGTTCTCTGGGATTAACTGTTTTTTTAAGTCATCCAGAAGCAATCAAACAACTATTGAGTCTGCCTTCCCATGCTTATGAGTGTCATCAATATAATCAAACCTATCGTTCACTCATGGGAGACGAAGCTTTATTTTTATCCGATCATCAGCCTCATAAACGCAAGCGTCGCTTACTAATGCCCTCATTTCACAAAGAAAGGGTCAAACAATACGGAGAAGACATTAAACAAATTGTAGAAGAGATAACTCAAGATTGGGGAATGGGACAAACTATTGTGATCCGTCCCCTAATTCATGAAATTTCCTTGCGTGTTATTCTAAAAATTATCTTTGGTTCTATATCCAATCCTCTCAGTCAAGTCTTAAGACAGTTATTTAAACTGGCAATCAGCAAAGATTTTGGTTCCTGGAGTCCTTGGAGACGATTAGAACAGCGCAGAAGTCAACTCTGTCAACTAATACGAGCAGAAATTAAGACCAGAAGAGAAACAGAAAATCAATCGACAGACTTATTAACTATGCTCATCTGTGCAGAAGATGAGGAAGGAAACTTGCTAAGTGATGCAGAAATTGAGGATCATCTGTTTACACTACTCATTGCTGGAGTTGCTCCCACAGCAGTGGCCTTGACCTGGGCATTATACTGGATTCATGAAAATCCCTCAGTTAAATCCACTTTAGTACAAGAAGTGCGCTCATTAGGAACGGACTTTGAAGCATTAGCTTTAACTAAATTACCTTATTTAACAGCCACTTATCAGGAAGCCTTACGCATTTGCCCTGTTTTAGCTGCTCCCTCTGGTCGCAAACTAACTCAATCTGTAGATATTATGGGTTATCATTTTGAGACGGGAACTACCTTAATTCCCTGTATCTATCTATTACATCAAAGAGAAGATTTATATTCCAATCCCCATCTATTTCAACCCGAACGTTTCCTTAATCATCAGTATGCACCCTATGAATATATGCCCTTTGGAGGAGGTAATCGTTTATGTCTCGGCTCGGCTTTAGCACAATTGGAATTAAGAGTGGTCTTAGGAACCATTCTATCTCATTGGGACTTAGAAAATACCAATCTTGAAGAGGTTAGACCTATGCGTCATGGAACTGTGATTGCGCCCTCAGATGCCATGCAAGTAACTATAGTAAACAAAGTCTCTTAACACAAACAAATGTATTTTTTGATTCCTAGAAAAGACTTTTGTTTGGTTCAGATTTCTGGAATCAATTTTGTGTACTATTTTTTAGTTTTTTTTGATATTCTAATTACTAGAAAAATAAAAAATACTATGATTGACACCCATTCATTTTTGTGATACTTTCACAGATAAAAACCAGCGTTTTTCAATTTCTATAAAGAGAAACCTTTGACAGTAAGTAAAATAGTTAATTAAGAGGAAAGCCCAAAATCATGACCGCCACTGATATTAAATTTAGTCAACTCAAAGAAATATCCCAAAAACTGAATCAAGAGGGTCCAGAGTTAGATATTGTGTCCACGGCTGCCAGCCATTTTCTAACTCTTTGTAAATCTCTGACAGCAGTTTACCCCTTTACCTTCGCTCCGATGCGAGGATACCTTAATGAAGTAAAAGAAGAACTTACCAAGCAAATTGAGGAATTCTGTCAAAGCAGTAATCAAACAGGTGGTATTCGTGAGATTCCACGAGTAGCCCCTGAAATATTCAATCAGCAAGAGCTTGATGAACTGCTCAAAAATCCAGTACCAGTGGTATTTGAAGGGGCAGCCAGGGATACTGAAGCCTATCATACTTGGAGTCCCCAATTTTTTCTAGACAACTATGGCGATTTTCCCTGCCAAATCGCTACAGAAGACCAAAAAGATATCCCTGGTAAACTAGCCGATGTTCTTAAGGATATTGTGGAAAAGCGACCAAGGCGAAACTACGTTCACAATATGGCTAATATCTTCAATGAGCATCCTATTCTTGAAGAGCAACTGGAGTTATCTCGCTTCTTATCTGAACTCGGTTCAGGGCGACATATTGGGACACAGCTTTTTATTGGTGGTTCAGGCACAGGAACCAACTTCCATTGTGCAGCTATTTTTAACATATTTTTCAATATATGTGGAGAAAAAGAGTGGTTTTTCGTTCATCCCAAATTTGGCTTTTTCATGGATGGTTTTTTGCATGAGACTAGCTCTTACGGATACAGTCCCATTGATCACAACAAAACTGCATCCCAACAAGCAGAGAATTTTCCTCTTTATAAGTTTATCCCCGTGTATAGAACAACCCTAAAACCAGGGGATATTCTCATTAATCCATCTTGGTGGTGGCACGCTGTCAATAATCTTAGCGATGCCACCATTGCTTGTGCAACTCGCTTTCATTTGCCGACACACAGATACGAAATCTACCAAGAAGATCCTCCTTTTACTATTGCTCAAGGGTTAATGCCTCATGCCGAAACAGTACGAAAGTTGTTGATGAAGCCAGATGCTCGTATTACGGATGAAGTTTTCAGAAATACTTTCGATGCTTCCTTAGGAAAACGAGTTAATCCTAAATAGAAGGTTTCTTGTTCTAGTATCCTTGGTGTCGAAGGAATGAAAAATAGATCATCAGTTCTTCTTGGCAAAATTTGCCCAAAACCGCCCATGTTAAACCAGACCAACCTCATTGACTTAATTCATCACAGAGCCACCCAACAGCCTGATAAAATTGCCTATACGTTTCTCGAAGATGGGAAAACCGAAGCGCAACAGTTAACCTATAGCCAACTAGATGAACGGGCAAGGGAGATCGCTGCCCATCTCCAATCGTTAGATAGTTATGGAGAACGAGCCTTACTCCTCTATCCGGCTGGATTAGAACTATTATGCGCTTTTTTTGGCTGTTTATATGCAGGGGTGATTGCCATTCCCGCACCCCCACCCGAAGCCAGTCGCCTCAAACGAACCTTACCTAGATTACAGGCGATCGGCAAAGATTCTCAAACTTCTCTAGTCCTCTGTAATGGCAAGATTATTTCTATCGTCGATCAAGCCCGTCAACAAGTTCCCGAACTTCAACCCATCAAATGGTTAGATACAGAAGTTATTAACAATGAATTAAGTCAAGAGTGGCAAAAACCCGATATTAATGGAGATACCTTAGCCTATCTTCAGTATACCTCTGGCTCCACTTCTACACCCAAAGGGGTGATGATCAGCCATTACAACGTCATCTACCTTTGTCATAAATTACAACAATCCTGTGGCTACACTCCTGAAAGCGTTACCGTTACTTGGATTCCCTATTTTCATGATTATGGCTTAGTAGAAGGATTATTGACTCCTTTATATAACGGGACTCCCTGTTATATGATGTCCCCTGCCGCCTTTCTCAAACGTCCCTTGCGCTGGTTAGAAGCCATTTCTCGCTATCAAGCTACCCATAGTCAAGCCCCCAACTTTGCCTATGATCAATGTGTGCAACGTATTAGCGAAAAACAACGGGAGCAGTTGAACCTCAGCAGTTGGAAAGCGGCAGGAAATGGAGGGGAACCCATCAACCCAGAGGTTGTCAACCGTTTTGCTCAATATTTCGCCTCGGCTGGTTTTTCTGCTCACGCCTTGTGTCCCGCTTATGGATTAGCTGAGTCTACCCTTACCGTCTCCTTTACCCCTTATAACGAAGCTTTTATAACCACTCCCTTTGTTGCCTCAGAATTAGAAAAACGCAAAGTTGTAGCAGCCAACGATAGTTATCAAGGGTTAGTCAGGACAGTTACCAGTTGCGGAAAACTTATTCAAGAAGTAAAAATTGTCAACACGGATACCTTAAACCTCTGTGCTGCTGATGAAGTGGGAGAAGTTTGGGTAAAAGATCCTAGCGTCGCTCAAGGTTATTGGCAGCGTGAAGCAGACACAGAGGAAACCTTCCAAGCTTACATTAAAGACACAGGAGAAGGACCTTTTCTGCGGACAGGGGATTTAGGCTTTATTTATCAAGATAACCTCTATATTAGTGGTCGTATCAAAGATGTGATTATTATTCGAGGAACTAACCATTATCCCCAGGATCTCGAATGGACAGTACAAGTATCCCATGAAGCATTACGGACTGAAAATGGGGCAGCCTTCTCCTTGGAAATAGAAGGGGAAGAAAAGTTGGTAATTGTCCAAGAAATTGAACGAGGGTATAAAGATAACTTGAATGAAGGCGAAATCTTCAATAAAATTCGTCAAGTCATCTTTGAACAACATGAATTAGATGTTTACACCATATTACTACTGAAACGGGGGAGTATCCCCAAAACGGCTAGTGGCAAAATTCAGCGCACCAGATGTAAAGCCAATTTTGTCAATGAAACCCTAGACATCGTAGCAAGTTGGACAGCTAATAGTCAAAATAAACAACAAATGAGCAATAACCCTATTTCTAACAGAAAAAATACCTCAAGCCCTACGGTTTCATCCAACCAAACCACTGAAGCTGCAACAAGCCAAAAACGGGCTGATAACCTGATTCATTGGCTAAGAGATTACGCCGAAAAGCGAATTAATTCCCGTTTAATGGATGAACGTCGTTCCGTTCCCCCCTATATTATTCTTGATTTTGGTAATCAGGGAATTCTGGGAATGCAAATTTCGGAGAAATATGGTGGCTTAGGCTTAAAATACCGAGATTTTCTGCGAGTGTTAGAACAACTTGCAGCCATTGATACTAGCTTAGCCACCATTGTTTTCTTGAATAATACCAACGGTATTCGTCCTATTCAACATTATGGGACTCAGAGCTTACAGGAAGAGTTATTACCCTTATTGGCCATAGGACGGGAATTAGCTTCTTATGGACTTTCTGAACCAGGGGCAGGCTCAAGTTTAGGAGGCATTTCCACTGTAGCAACTCCCAGTGGACAGAAAAATTGGACCTTAAAAGGAGTTAAACGCTGGAATGCTTCAGGATGGGCAGGTGTGATTAGCACTTTTGTTCGTTTAGTCGATAAAAACAACAAATTACGAGGCATTACAGGCTTTGCAGTTCGTACCAATAGCCCAGGGGTAAGAGTAGGTCCTGAAGCTTTAACCATGGGAGTGCGAGGAATTGTGCAAAATAGCATCTATTTTGACGACGTTTCTGTTAATTCTAGGCATCTTCTTGGTGAAATCGGCAAAGGGATGGAAGTAGCTGATGATGCCTTATTTATGGGACGAATTTGTACGGCAGCCGTTAGTTTAGGGGCAATGAAACGTTGCGCCCAATTAATGTTACGCTATGCCAGTCGCCGTCCGATAGCTACAGGACTTTTATTGGATAATCCCATAAGTTTAGCTAAATTTAGCCAATTAACCCAGGTTATAACCTTAGTTGAAACTCTATTAAAACGCCTAACTCAGCAATTAGATGCAGGACAAACTCTACCCCCAGAAATTGCTATGGTTGCCAAAATTATCGCCTCTGAGGGTGCTTATCGCGGGGCTGATGACTGTATGCAACTGTTAGGGGGACGGGGCTACATGGAAAATAATTTTGTCCCTCAAATTTACCGAGATGTGCGTTTATTAACCATTGGTGAAGGTCCTAACGAAAATTTAAGGGCTTATTTAGGTAAAAGTGTTATGCAGTCGGAAAAGCTACACGATTATCTGAAAAATACCTTGAATGCAGGTGATATTTCTCAAAAATTACGAGATACGGCTCAAGAAGTTAGCGATCGCTGTTTAGCCAACCTCGATACTTTTGGCAATCGTTCGGCTGCTTTATCTTGGGCGCATTACCTTATTGGAGAAGCAGCGATGTATGGCGTATTATTGGCTACGATACAACAAAGCCAAGATACAGCCGAATATAGTCCGATTGAATGGACAAAACAGCAATTTGAAGCCAGTTTAACCCAAGCATTAGGGGGACAAGCCATTGAGTCAGTGATGTTAAGTTCTCAAGCAACCAGAGACAAAGTTGCCGGCTATTTCTCATCCATTGGGGATATTGAACAAAGAGCATCGGGGGAAGAAATTGAGTTAGAATCCCTTTTAAAGCGAGAATCTCAGCCCAAACAGGCTCATAAATCCCCAGATATGAGTAACCTTTCTCCAGAGGAAAAACGGAAACTTTTAACTAAGTTATTGCAAAAAAAAACCAATTTTTCTAACATTAGTTAACTGTCTTCTTGACTGACAAATTTTTTCACACACTAATCACAAAGGGAGTTAATTTTATGATGAGCCCATCTCTTACTTCTAATCCTACCGAAGCTACCATTGAAACCTGGTTGATTAATTGGACTGCTGAACAGTTAGATTTAGAAAAAACAGAAATTGACATTAATCAGTCGTTTTTGAATTATGATATGAATTCTGTGACTGTCATGATGTTAGTGGGTGACTTAGAAGACTGGTTAGGGTTGAGTTTGTCTCCTACTTTAGCCTGGGATTATCCTGATATTAAAACCTTAGCCCAATATTTAGCCCAAGAAGCCAACAAGGTTGAGTCCAATGGACATAAAGATATCAATAATACTCAACAAATATTAAACCAACTCGATGATCTTTCAGAAGAAGAAACTGATGCTCTATTAAATCAACTCTTAGCAGAATCATAATCATCAAGAGATCTCCAGAAAATGGCGTTGCTTAACGCAACGCCAATACAACTATCCCTCTTTCATCAGTCTGCAAAACCCTGATGATTTCTAAGTTCTAGAACTCTTATATAAATGAAAAATAATTATCAAAAAATTGACAAACTTTCCCCTAAACAAAAACGTCTTTTACTTGCTAAAATTCCACCTGTAAATTTTCCGTTGCTGGATAGAGAACTTATCTACTACCAACAAGCGATCGCGAAAAAACTAAGACGCGGTCTCGCGGGAGCGAGTGCGGCTGCACCGCAGCGAAAACCTAGCAAAGAGACGGGAGGGATCGCATCAAGGCGAGGGGAAAATGCTCAAGCTATGAATTATTTATCAACCCAAATCAAAACTAGAAACCAACAAAAACTAGACGAATTAAAGACTTATTTGAGTAAGCATGAATC
>JASJDD010000213.1 GCA_030065735.1 Crocosphaera sp. | reverse complement strand
CCTTGTCTGCCTGTCGCCCCCCTCTACCAAGTCTGATCTTTACCCGAATCTTAAAAACCTACCCTTGTGAGCCGTCCCTTGCTCAAGAAAGCTTGTCTCAACAGACAATTTTTCGCGGGCCGAGCAGTATTACGATTCCATCCTCTTAACAAGGAAGTTCTGCATTTTTACGGGCATAAAACCACCAATTAACAATCAAACAACTGAGGTAATAGACAGCAAAACCATACAACGCATATTCAGGATGTCCTGCCTTTATTTGTCCCCCGAATACTTTAGGAATAATGAAGGCACCATAAGCAGCAACGGCAGAAGTCCAACCTAAGACGGGTCCAGCTTGTTTCGGTTCAAAAATAATAGGAATCATACGAAATGTAGAACCATTACCGATACCCGTTGTGATGAAAAGAATCAAGAAAAGGATGAGAAATGGTACAAAATAGATTTCTGGGGTTTGAGAATTACTGGCTTGTTTAACATAATAAGCCACACCCAAAGCAGATCCAATCATGACAATCGTATCCCAATGGGTAACATTTGCTCCACCCCATTTATCCGATAACCAACCCCCAATCGGACGAATTAATGATCCCACTAAAGGGCCTAGCCAAGCATAGGCAAATGGGTTAATGGCATTGGGGTTAGCCGTACCGTCAGGTAAGTCTCCAAATACGACCCGAATAAGTAAAGGAAAGGCAGCAGAATAACCAATAAATGAACCAAAAGTCATGGTATATAACCAAGTCATGATCCAGTTATGTTTATTCTTGAAAATCCTGAATTGAGGAGTCAAAGATATATTAAAGGGACGTTGTACCATCCCCATTATTACCACTGTCAAAGCAATGGTAATAGGCAAAACTATCCACATATTAATGTTAACTTTGAGCAGCATATATAAGCCAATACTTGCACTCAAAAACCCACATAAAATGAGGACAAAAGACTTAACTAAAGCGGCTATAGTTTCTTGACTACTTGACCCCACATCAGGACTTGCTGTGGGTAAGTTATCCATATTGAACCAAGCATTAATCGCTAAAATTAGTAAAATTGGCACCCAAACTAAGCCACAGTTTTGTAACCAGATTAAAGTTCCTGCTGCTTTCCCTCCTACATCCGTCGGTAAAGCCATTCCTGCACCACTTAAAGGACCAAATAAAGCCAAGGTCATGACAAAAGGTAATAAGACCTGCATGACACTAACGCCTAAGTTTCCTAATCCTGCATTTAAGCCTAATGCAGCCCCTTGATTTTTCTTGGGGAAAAAGAAACTAATATTGGACATTGATGAGGCAAAATTCCCCCCACCAATGCCCGATAAAGCTGCTAAACCAATAAAGATGCCATAAGGGGTTTCCGGGTTTTGCAAAGCTATTCCTGCCCCTAAGGTGGGAACAATCAGTAGAGCAGTTGTTAATACGATAACATTTCTTCCCCCAGAAATGGCAATTAAAAATGAATTAGGAATGCGTAAAGTTGCCCCTGTTAAACCAGCCACTGCACTTAAATTAAACAGTTGTACTGTCTCAAAAGGAAACCCTAAGTTTTTCATTTGAACGGTTATAATACTCCAATAAAGCCAAACCGCAAAGGCACATAATAAACAGGGAATTGATGACCAAAGATTGCGGTTGGCACGACGCATTCCTTGAGCTTTCCAAAACTCAGCATCTTCGGGGTTCCATTGAACCATTTGTCTCATTTTTAGGCACACTCCTCCAAGCTTCTTGATATTGTTTGAAGCTTGGATAATAATGATTAATTTTTGATAGGGAAACTGAGAAGGAGAGGTGGGAGAAATTTAGAATGAAGAATGAGCAGAAAAAATCAATTCTAAATTCTAAATTCTAAATTCTAAATTGCTTTGTCACCCTCTAGCAACAGAGTCAACGGAAGCATCGCTTTCCATCCCATGAACAGGGTTTAACTCATGTTCTTCTTCCCCTTCATGCTGTTCAGCAAAGGAACCTTCGGGTTCTTTGAGGATAAACCAGCATAAAAAGGCCACAATAACCGCCATAGTTCCCATCATTTGGAAAAATGCGGTGTTAGCTTGAGCAATAATAGCTTCACTGGGTTCTGCACCACCTCCTAACCATTCCGGCAGGAGGCTAAAAATAGTTAAATAAGCCACTGCGCCTACATTTCCGTAAGCCCCTACGTTACCAGCTACTTGACCGGTAATACGCCGTTTTACCAGGGGTACAATAGCAAAAGTTGACCCTTCTCCTGCTTGTACAAAGAAGGAACAAGCCATGGTTAATAAAATAGCCCCAGGTAGCCACCAACTGCTAGTAACACTCCCTAACATGAGATAACCAATACCCATACACAGGGTTAACACTGCCATTGTATTCTTACGACTACCCAATTTATCAGAGATTAAACCCCCACCTGGACGAGACATCAAGTTCATAAACGCATAACTCGAAGCGATCATCCCTGCTTGTGCCGGGGTTAAGGGGAATGTTCCTTCAAAGAACGCAGGAAGCATGGAAACTACTGCTAACTCTGACCCAAAGTTGACCACATAAGTTAATTCTAAGATGGCAACTTGAGAGAAACGATACCGATCTTTAGCTGGATATTGCTTCTTACCGGTCATTAAGTCTTTATTGACCACCCAACAGTTATAAGCTTGGAAGAGATATAACCCAATTAAACAAGCCCAAACAATGTACATGGTACCAGTACCATAGAAGCCAACCTTTTTTAACCGCCAAGCTAACACCATGAGAATGCCGGATAAAGGTGCATTCATGACCATCAAGAACCAAAAATCACGCTTGGTAGTCACTTCGATCCCTCTAGCACTTTTGGGCTTACGATAGACTTTTCCTGGGGGATGATCCTGGACGTTATTGTAGTATAAAATCCCATACAGCGCAGCAATAATGCCCGTTCCAGCGATACAAAGTCTCCAGTTGAGCAGGGGATCACCTGCGGGGGAAAGTGCGCCAAAGGCGAACCATCCGCCGATGGTGGGCAGTGTAAAAGCAGCAGCAGCAGACCCAAAGTTACCCCAACCGCCATAAATACCTTCAGCGAGTCCTATTTCTTTGGGGGGGAACCATTCTGCAACCATGCGAATACCAATGACAAAACCGGCACCGACAATACCCAACATTAACCGTCCAACCACTAACTGGGTAAAGCTTTGGGCGGTTGCAAAGATTAAACAGGGAATGGCTGCATACATCAACAATAATGTATAGGTAATTCTTGGACCGTAGCGATCCAATAACATTCCAATGATAATCCGCGCAGGAACGGTTAAAGCGACGTTACAGATAGCTAAAGTCCTAATTTGACTAACTTCTAGCCCAAAATCAGCTTTTACCTGAGTTGCCAAGGGTGCAAGGTTAAACCAGACCACAAAGGATAAAAAGAAGGCAAACCACGTCATGTGTAGGATTTTATACCTTCCACGCAGTGACCACATTTCTCCAAGCATTTTCGTTGTTTTCCTCTCAGTTTAGTGAATTTTGAATTTTTCTGTAGGGGCGAACCGCGGTTCGCCCTTACAAGGTTGATTACCGGCGTTTTGCCCCGAAATTCTCAATTAAGATATCAGACAAAACAGGGATCAAATCGTCGCAAGCAATACCTTTTTGGACACAAGTGCCTAAATGAGCATCTTTACCGACTTTTCCTCCCATATATAGGTCAACTCCTTCGACGGTTTTGCCATCTTTGCGAACTTTTGTCCCCATTAAGCCAATATCAGCCACTTGGGGTTGTCCACAGGAGTTAGGACACCCTGTCCAGTGAATGCGGACGGTTTGGGGAAGTTCTAAAGCTTCATCTAGTTCCTTAGCCAAAGCCACAGCACGGTTTTTCGTCTCAACCAGAGCAAAGTTACAAAATTGCGCCCCAGTACAGGAAACTAACGCTCTTTGTAAGGGTTTTGGAGTAATACTGAACTTTTCTAGGATCGGTTCTTCTAAAAATGTCTCTAAGTTGTCGTCGGGAATATTCGGAATAATGACATTTTGCTCAACGGTAAGGCGAATTTCTCCGTTTCCATAGACTTCTGCCATTCTTGCGAAGTCTAGCATATCCTCAGCGTATAAACGACCTACGGGAACGTGCATTCCTACATAGTTTAAACCTGCTTGTTTTTGGGGGAAGATCCCGATATGATCTCGTTTTTCCCAGTCAATTTCGTCTTTTTCGGCTTCTGGGCTTAATTTATAGCCTAATTCTGCTTCTACTTCGGCACGAAACTTATCTAAGCCCCATTCGTCAATTAACCACATCAGACGGGACTTTTGACGATTTGCCCTTGAGCCATTATCTCGAAATACAGTTAAAATGGCACGACACAACCCCACAACAGCGTCTTCTGTCGGAGGAACCCAAGCGTTAAGGGGAATAGCAGCCTCGCAGCGTTTGGCAGAGAAAAAGCCACCAACAACTACATTAAATCCTAATTCGCCGTCTTTATAAGCAGGAACGAAGGCAATATCGTTAATTTCAGCATGAACCGAGTTATCTCTTCCCCCCTCAATGGCAATGTTGAATTTACGGGGCAGGTTAGTAAAATCATAATTGCCTTCACCGTGATTAGTAATCATGTCCTGTACTTTTTTGACCAACTCACGGGTGTCGATAAGTTCATCTGCATCTAAACCAGCCATAGGAGAACCCGTAAGATTACGGACGTTATCCATTCCCGACTGCATGGATGTCATCTTGGCCGCTTTGAGACGGTTAAAGATATCGGGAATATCTTCGAGACGAATACCCCTCAGTTGCAAGTTTTGTCGGGTGGTGATGTCGGCGTTTCCATCGTCCCCATATCGTTGTACAATATGACCAAGTACCCGCATTTGTTCACTGGTTAAGATACCATTGGGCATCCGCATCCGTAACATGAACTTGCCAGGGGTGACAGGACGGTAGAAAATACCCACCCATTTTAAGCGATGTTCAAGATCGGTTTTGTCCATTGCTTCCCAACCGATGCGGGCAAAGTGTTCTAATTGGTCTTTTATAGCGAGTCCATCTTTTTCAGCCTTGATCTTTTCAAATTTGTTTAACGTTACTTTTTTTTGAGGTTGGGTACTTTGCACCACAGGGAAAACCCTCCATTCGGTCGAGTTCTACCTATTTAAACTCCACAATCCGAGAATTTTTGTAGTTAATGTAACAAAATCTTATCTAAAATTCGTTTTTTGCATTTAAGTCATGATTTTTTTGCATTTTTTTATTACGTTTGATTACCTACGGGTAGGGGTTAAATGTATTGATGGTGGTGGGTTTAATGGTATTAAACCCCTACGGGAATGGGTTTAAGGGTAAGATAGATTGTGTAAGGTTGATTATTTAAAGAACAATAATGCAAGACAATTTGACTTATAAGGGTTATCAAGGTCATATTGAAATTGATCTTGATAGTGGTATATTTTTTGGTCGTGTTCTTAATATTAAAGACGTGATTACATTTCAAGGACAAACCTTTGAAAAAGCGTGTCAAGCGTTTTATGATTCTATTGATGACTATTTGGAATTTTGTGAAGATATAATGTTGAGTATAAAAGCTAAAAAAGCAAAAGAAGAGGGGTTTATCGGTATTGCAGAAAGTGAGAAACTTTTGCAGCAGTTAATCTCTACATCAGCAGTAGTTTGGTCGCCTCAAACTGATAAAAAATCAATTGAAACTTTATCAGAATTATTAAAAACTGTAGAGGATGAAGATAAATAATTAATGGTCAGCGTTTTCATTGTTTCTTGTCATCTTCATGTTGTTTCATTATTTTTCGTTCTCTAAACTTTATCCCAAACTGTTCAGAAATAGCTTGTCTAAATTTCTGATTTTCTTCTGGTGTGACTCGTCTTGCTTTGTTGAAAGGAAACTCAGTTTTTTTGTTCATTGTATAAACAATATTTAACTTATGGTACGAATTCAAGCTATCAACGAAACCTCTCCATATTTACCTGAAGTCAATAAGCTTGGTGATGCAAATAAAGCTACTTTAGGCTTTTTTTCTAAGGGTACTTTTGAGGAAAAAGCAAGAAATCAACAGATTTTAGTTGCTCTTTCTGATAGGGGAGAGTTTATGGGTTATTTAATGTACAGAACCGTTAGGAGTCATAATCGAATTAGTATTATACATCTATGTATTAAAAATAATTATAGAGGACAAGGACTGGCGAAACAACTCTTAAATTATTTAAAAAGTATAACATCTCAATATAGGGGGATAGAATTGCGATGTCGTCGTGATTATGGTATCGATAATATGTGGAGCAAACTAGGTTTTTGTGCTGTCTATGATAAAGAAGCAAAAACAGAAGGAAAATTGCTTACATATTGGTGGTTAGATTATGGTCATCCTAATTTATTGTCATTGATAAATGATCAAAAATCTGAATCAAAGTTATCTATTATTATTGATTACTTTATATTTCAAGAAATCTATTTACATAATCATTCATCTAAACCTCAAGAAGAAAAAAGTAAAGATTCTCAAGGTTTATTAGCTGATTGGCTTGAGCCTAACATAGAAATGTGGGTTACTAATGAAATTTTAAATAAAATAAATCAGATAAATGATTATCAAAAAAGAAAATATATTAGAGATATTTTTTTAGGATTAAGTCGTATCAACTATACAGATAAGCAATATCAAAAATTCTTAAAGTCAATAGAATCATTCATTCAGCTAAATAAAATATCAATCGATCAATCTTATATTCGTCATATTGCACAGTCTCTTGCTTCAGGAATTAATATAATTCTGACTAAAAATATAGATATCATACAATTATCTGACCAATTTTATGAAGCTTTTAAAGTTATTATAATAAGTCCTAATGACTTTATAAAACGTTTTGATGATATCGAACAACAAATAAATTATCAGTCCAGACTTTTTGCAGGAATTCACGCATTAAAACAACTCCCTATCAATCTAGAAGAAGTAAACAAACTGAAAAATGATGTAGTTAATAATAGATCAGAAGACGAAAAACAGTATTTTTTAGAAAATCTTAGACATTTTCTTTTTAAGAAAGATACTCATGAGTGCTTAATAATTAAAGATGAAGATAATGAGTCAATAGCTCTTATTGTCTATAATAGAAGTAAAAAAGATCAGCTAGAAATTCCTCTAATTAGAATAAGTCAACATTATCTTGCTGAAACAGTAGCAAGACATTTGCTATTTACAAGTATTTCTTTATCAGCACAAGAAGGACGACAACTAACTAAAATAACTGATCAATACCTTCAAGAGAAAATTATTAATATGATCAAAGAATATTATTTTATAAAAACAAAAAATGAATTATTAAAATTAAATTTATCTTTAGTTGACACCAAAAAAAATATTTCAAATAAATTAACTCACTTACAGAGTATTTTACCAGAATTAAGTCATTCTTGTAAAAAGTTCTCTGAAACTCTTAGAACAAATAAATTAAATAAAGAAAATATTTTACTGATTGAACGTTACTTATTTCCTCTCAAAATCATTGATCATGATATCCATAATTTTATTATACCAATTCAACCTATATGGGCTGCTAATTTGTTTGATAAGGAATTAGCAGAGCAAACTTTATGGGGTTTTAGTAAAATAGAACT
>JASJDD010000212.1 GCA_030065735.1 Crocosphaera sp. | reverse complement strand
ACCCCTAACCGTTAGTTCACAGTGTCACTGGACTTAGCAACCATTTTACCATTAGATACATGGGGTTAAAACCCCTGTTCGCTCCACTGCCACGCCTTAAAAGGACGTGGCTAACTCTCGCTCACGGCCGTTTAGGTTTTGTCCTAAACATTGTTAATGAATAGATAAATGAATAAACGGTTTAAGATTATTTTCAGGTTGTTCAAGTAAAAATCCAACGTAATGCGATCGCTTCTTGAGATAATAATTTAGTTGTTTAAGGAGAAAATACGGGGATAATTTTTCAATTTCTTCAATTTTCTAGTTCATTTACATTTCTTTAACATCAAAAAAAGATTAAACATTGTTTAAATTTTTCTAGTTGATGAATCTATTTTTAACTATTGTGGTTATCATTACAAACATATAACCTTACTCCATAGTAAATTGTCATGAATTTCCCAATATTAAAGCCATATAACTTATTGGCTTATGTAACAACTGCTACTTTTTTATTTGGTATGACTCTTAGTTCCTCCGCATCCACTACATCATTGAAAAAATATGACAATATCAATCTCAAACAATTCAACGAATGTATAAAACCGCCAAGTTCTAATGGTTCAGAACAAGGTTGGGCTGATTATCATGGAGAAAATCAAGGAAAAGTTGAGTTAAAAGTTAAAAACCAACCCATGATTTCTGATGGTACCATTGCAGCCACCTTAACCTATAAATTTGAACCATCAGAAGAATTATTAACCTTAGAAATCAAGGAAAAAACCAAGTTTATGTTTGGTATGATTCAAGCATCAGATGAACAAATTTGGGAAGGATTTGACGGTTTAGTTCGGCAATGTCGCAATCACGACTAGGTAAACTACCCCAACTAAATCATTGAGATTGTTCACAATAACCATCCCACGAGTTCTTATTCGTGGGTTGTATCATTTTAGGCTGTCCAAATAAAGATAGGATAAACTTAGGTTCCCTAAATAACTGAATAAATGCGCTGTTTAAACTGTCACCTTGATAATCTTCCCGAAGCCACCGAACTCTGTCCCTACTGTGGAGCAAAAGTGGTATCTTTGTTACAGGAAGTATTACCCCAAGGAACCCAACTGCGATCGCATACTTACTGTCTTGAGGATGCTATGGGAAAAGGCAGTTTTGGCATTACCTATCGGGCTTATCATACCGCATTAAAGAATCCTGTCGCCATTAAAGAATTTTATCCCGTAGAATACGTCTCCCGAAATATTGAAACCAAACTATTAATTATTCCCGAAAAACATCGAGAGGTATATCAAAGAAATCTATATCGTTTTTTAGAAGAAGGACAAATATTAGCCAAGTTAGATCATCCCAATGTGGTTAAAGTAAGGGATTTATTTGAAGAACGGGATACTGCTTACATTGTTATGGACTTGGTACAGGGAAAAACCTTATTAAAAGAACTAGAAAATCAACCGCAAAAAAAATTATCTACGGATAGAATAGAGCACCTAATTGGACAATTAGTCAATGCTTTAACTGCCATTCATGAAGCAGGAATTTATCATCTGGATCTTAAGCCAGACAATATGATCTTAACCCCTAATGATCAATTGATTTTAATTGATTTTGGAGCAGCCACTTTAGCCAGTGATGCTAAACGAAAAAGGACCCGTTCTTTTACCGAATGTTATGCAGCACCAGAAATCATGACAGGGGGAGAGGTTGGACCTCAAAGCGATCTATTTGAAGTGGGAATGATCCTGCATGAATTATTAACAGGAAAATTACCTCCTCCGGCCATGACTCGTGTTTTAGAAACCGATACTTGGCAGCCGAAAGGATTAGATTATCCTTGGGATATGTTAATCGTTGATGCCCTAAGAATTCAAAGAAATCAACGTAGTTCTACGGTAGCCCAATGGTGGGAACTACGAAAACAAAAGCAAGAAAAAACGATTAGAATTCATCAAAAAAGTGCTAAAAATTTACGAGGAAAATTTACTTTACCATTATTACAACAACAAGGAATGGCTCGGAAGTTGGGACGAGGTTGTATTAGAAAAGCGATTCCAATTAATCAAAATCAAGTCTTAGTTTTAGAAGCAGGAGGGGCATCTTTATTCGATTTTAAGACTCAAAATGCTCAGTGGGAAATTGACTGTCCCACTTCCTGTGCAGCTATCAGCGAAAATAAAAACATCTTAGCTTTAGTTTGGCAACAAAATATTTATTTATGGGATTTAACTCAGGGAAAACTATTAAGACAATTACAAAGTCATTCAAAAAAGATTACCGATTTAGCTTTTAATAAAGATGGTTCTTTATTGCTCTCAGGTAGCTTAGATGAAACCTTAATTATCTGGGACATTCAAACAGGAAGAAAACGTCATGAATTATCCGATTCTATGGGACGCATAACCGCCGTTGCTTTTAGTGAAGATAATCAATTGATTGCCTCTGGTAGCCATATCGGAATTGTCAGAATTTGGGGAGCGATTTCTGGTCAAGAATGGCGATGTTTAGAAGGTCATCAAATGGCAGTAGAAAGCTTGATTTTTAGCCCAGATAGTAAACGATTGGCTTCAGGAGGACGGGATAAAACCGTTCGTTTATGGGATGTTACTTCAGGGAAATTGCAACAAGTCTTAGAAGGACATCAAGACTGGGTAACAGCATTAAGTTTTGCTAAAAACGCAGATTATTTAGCCTCTGCATCGGCAATTAATGATAAAACTATCCGTATTTGGTCCATTGCACAACGGCAACCAACCCAAAAACTACAGGGACATCATAATAGTATCCCAGCGATCGCTTTTTGTCCCGATGATCGTTATCTGATTTCAGCATCCCTCGACAACACCATCCGTCTCTGGGACAGAGAAACAGGAAAAGAGACCAAGCAACTCCATCAACATACCAATTGGGTGTATAGTGTTGCCTGTAGTGGGGACGGTCGTTGGGTAGCTATCGGATACAATGACTGGACTGTGCGTCTTTGGGATATCATTGAACAACGGGAAGTGAATTGTCTCCAAGGCCACGAAAGTGCAGTTTCTAGTGTGGCCTTTTGTCCAGATAGTCAACATCTAGTCTCCGGGAGTTGGGATGGAACCCTAAGAGTTTGGGATATAAACACAGGAAAATGTAGACGCATTTTACAGGGTCATCAAAACTGGGTTAGTCGTGTTGCGGTGAGTCCCAACGGTCAATGGGTTGCCTCTGGGAGTTGGGATAAAACGGTTTGTCTCTGGGAGATCACGAATAGTTGGCACCATTTTAAAGGGAGTAAACCCAGTCGCATTTTACACGGTCATTTAGAAGACATTGAAGGGGTTGCTTTTAGTCCTGATAATCAATTAATTGCTAGTTGTAGTAACGATAAAACCATTAAACTCTGGGAAGTTGCCTCCGGTCAACAGGTTCAACAATTAGAAGGTCATAAGTATAGTGTAGAAGATGTGGTTTTTAGCCCTGACGGTCAATTTATTGCCTCTGTCAGTCGTGATAAAACCGTTCGAGTTTGGCACATTATGTCTGGTAAGGAAATTCATCGATTTCAAGGTCATACCAATTATGTTCAATGTGTGGCTTTTAGTTTAGAAAGTCGTTATCTGGCCTCAGGAGGAAAAGATAAGATGATTGCTATTTGGGATTTGGTTTCAGGAGAATTAACTCAATTAATTCAAGGTCATACGAATTGTGTTAATAGTATTGCTTTTAGTGGGGATGGTTCCTTTTTAGTCTCAGGGGATAATGATGGGGTCGTCAGGTTATGGAAATTAGAATTAGGGAAATTTGAACCTTAAATTAATTTGATTGATGAACAACAGAGAAAAAAGCATCTTTGGCCGCTGCTTGTTCTGCCATTTTTTTAGAACGACCATATCCTGATCCTAGTTTACGCTCATTGAGCCAAACTTCTGCAAAAAATCGGTGGTAATGTCCCCGATCTTTATGTTGTTCAGTGACACGATAGTTTGGTAAGATTTTATATTGAGCCTGAGTCCATTCTTGTAGAGCATCTTTATAATTTTGACGGGCTGGATCGGAGCGAATTTCTGCTGCTTTTTTCAGTAATAAAGGGTCTAACCAAGGACGAATTAAGGTCATGTTTTTGGTACTGAGATATAATGCCCCTAATACCGCCTCAAACGCATCTGCTAACCAGGAAACCCGACCCATTTTATCCTGAGCAACACTTTCGGACATGAGAAGATAGCGATCTAAACCATAATTGTCAGCCAACTCCGCTAAAGTGCGATCGCTGACTAAAATAGAGCGAATGGCAGCAAATTCTCCTACCAATTCATCGGGATAGGTTTCTAATAATATTTCAGCCGATACTAATCGAATCACCGAGTCTCCCACAAACTCTAATTGTTGATAGTTATTTTCCCTAGAAATCGTAGGATGAGTTAGGGCTAAATCCAGTAATTCTAAATTCACTCCTAACCGATCAGATACCCCTAATTTTTGCAGGCAGGTTTCTAATTGTTTTGTTCTACGACTATCTAAGAAAACCATTATCAATATTTCTTCTAGTTTAAATTTGGGGAAGAGACAAATTTAGAATTTAGAATTTAGAATTTAGAATTTAATTTTTTCTTCATTCTGCATTCTAAATTCTTCATTCTTTATTCTTCATTTCCTAAATACTTAGCCACCGTTTGCACATCCTTATCTCCACGTCCTGAACAATTAATAATAATGCGGGGACTGCCTTCGAGTTGGGGACAAAGGGTTTCTAAATAGGCGATCGCATGGGAGGTTTCTAGGGCGGGAATAATCCCTTCTAACTCCGATAACCGTTGAAAAGCAGACACCGCTTCAGCGTCGGTGACACTGTAATACTCCGCACGACCACTATCTTTCAGGTAACTATGTTCCGGTCCAACCCCAGGATAATCCAACCCGGCACTGATAGAATGGGCTTCTATGACCTGTCCTTCTTGATCTTGTAATAAGTAACTCATGGCCCCGTGTAACACCCCTGGACGACCTTTGGTGAGGGTTGCAGCGTGTTTTCCAGAGGCAATACTTTCCCCGGCTGCTTCTACCCCAATAAAACGGACTTCAGGGTCATTGACAAACTCATAAAACAGTCCCATCGCATTAGAACCGCCTCCCACACAGGCGAGTAAAATATTGGGTAAACTGCCCCATTTTTCTTGGCATTGGCCACGGGTTTCTTGGCCAATAATCTGATGGAAGTCTCGGACAATCATGGGATAAGGATGGGGTCCTGCAACAGAACCTAAAATGTAATGGGTGCTTTCTACATTGGTTACCCAGTCTCTAATGGCTTCTGAAGTGGCATCTTTGAGGGTTCCAGTCCCTGCTTCTACCGGTTGCACCGTTGCCCCTAACAGTTTCATGCGGAACACATTGAGTTTTTGTCGTTCCATATCATGAATACCCATATAAATCACGCATTCTAAGCCAAAACGGGCGCAAACCGTTGCCGTTGCCACTCCGTGTTGCCCCGCACCGGTTTCTGCGATAATACGCTGTTTGCCCATCCGTTTCGCTAATAAGACTTGTCCGAGGGCGTTATTAATTTTGTGCGCTCCGGTGTGGTTTAAATCTTCTCGTTTTAAGTAAATTTGTGGGCCGCTACCGTCAGGACGAGCGTAATATTGGGTTAAACGTTCAGCAAAATAAAGGGGACTGGGACGACCGACATAATCTTTTAATAATTGCGATAATTCGGCTTGAAACTCAGAATCGTCTTTGTAGCGATGATAAGCGGTTTCTAGTTCACTGAGTGCGGGCATTAAGGTTTCAGGCACATATTTTCCCCCATAGCGGCCAAAGCGTCCGATTTCATCAGGATATTGGGTT
The DNA here is from genome assembly GCA_030065735.1 of Crocosphaera sp. Lineage (GTDB taxonomy): Bacteria > Cyanobacteriota > Cyanobacteriia > Cyanobacteriales > Microcystaceae > Crocosphaera. Next base: position 1,737 of record JASJDD010000212.1, on the reverse strand, counting down.
TGAGTTGAAGATGGGGCAATGGGTGTGGTTGTCATTGTTAGTTTCGTCTGGGTGTTGCGATCGAGCAGAAAGCTATTAATCTCACTAAGATTATGGTAACTGGGTTATCGACTTTTTTCCATACATTTAATGGGGTCAACAGTCTTTGACCCCTACATTGATCTAATTAATCTTGACAGGAGATTCTTGCCAAATTTGATAGAGAAGAGACTCTAGGCGATCGCTTAAACGACAGACAAATAACCCTTCTTCGCTGGCTATATCCGATCCCAACCAAGTTCCTTCTAGAACCACTTCCAGAGCTTCCTCGTCACAACGGTTAACTTCTAAAATTTCCTCCCTAAACTGGTTCACATCTTCTAATAATTGATCTACGTAGGGTAAGTCTAAAGAAATTAAAAACGAAGCACTACTCGGCTCAACACAAAGACTGGTGCCTGATCGTAAGGCTAAAATGACACGAGTTGTCACCCAAGCTTCTAAGGACTCTTGCAGATGATCAATATAAAATCCATTATGGGTATAAGTTAGTTTTAACATCGTCTTTTATAGCTTTGAAAATGGCAGACATCATTGATGTGAGTGGATAAATAAGAGAATAACAACGTTAGATCAATATCATCTCCATCAACTTTGGTTTTTCTAATCAAAACCCCCGCTTTCTACTAGGGAGTAAAGCGGGGGTTAGACAAACCTTGAGGAGTTAGGTATTTATCTAGGGATAGAGAAGATTTGCCTTCGCCACCCGCTTTTGAGGGTTAGGGATATTCTAATCTCTGGGAGTTTATCATCACCCGAAAGGGGATAATCTCGCTGAGATTGGCTCCCTATGGGAAAATTAAAGACTGTTGCTGGTTTTGTCGGGAAGTTACTTGCTATTTCTAATCCCTTCTCTCCCATGACCCCAGTTTGCCACCGTTGACAAGCACCGAGGATGAATAGGCATGAATTGGGAAAAGAGAAAAGTAACATGAACGTTTTCAATCGTGTTAAAAGAGACTTTTTTATACTACACTGATATTACTGAAATGTCTACTTTTTAATGAGGAAAAAAATGATGAAAACCCTTCCCCGTACTTCAACCACTGAAATGGAAGTCACCAGCATCCGTTTAGAAAAAGCCCTCAAAGATAAGCTCAAAGGGCTTTCTGGCAATCAAGGCTATCAAGCATTGATCAGAGATATTCTTTGGAACTATGTACAGCAAAAGTCAGGAGACTACCGACCGAAATTTTCGGTGGTGGATATTCGTGCTACAGTTGAGGCGACGGCTAGGAAAGACGAAAGTTGTGTCTTGACTGGAACCCTAATTCAAGCAGGGGAACCCATGTTATTAGGATTAACCATTTATGGAGATTTTGTCCCACTTAGTCTAGGAAGTGTAGATAGAGCTATTTAAGAGGACTTTGAGGGAGGTAAGGGAGCATTTCTATCAGCTAGTCGAATATTTGACTACATCCCAACAATTTTAACTATCTCTTACCTCCTATTTTTCCCTGCACAATCAATACAAATGTTCACCAACAAACTCTAAAATACAGTTTCAGAAGTAGCTAAGTGTTACTCAATACGTAAGGCGTGAAGTACCCCACCCTACTTCGTTGAGGGTGGGGCTTCCTACCCTCAAGAACTAACGCTCTTGATACACTGCATTTCAACAGTTTAGTTAGGCGTAGATTTCCGTTCTTCCAACGGTATTTTTGAATCAGAGAATTGAAGCAAATTCCAACAGGCGTT
>JASJDD010000211.1 GCA_030065735.1 Crocosphaera sp. | reverse complement strand
GAAACAATTTCAACGGCCATGCCTCCTTGTTTCGACAGATGGTGTAAACGTTTTGACGATATTTTCAAAACGACAGCCCAAAGAAAGGAGTTTAGACATTATTTAGGGGGGTTATTGGGGGAAAGTGAGAGAAAAAACTTATCTCAGATGGCAGAAGATACTGTAATAGTTATTATTGATTCAGGATATGGGAATAATACATCGTTTTTAAAAGAACTAGAAGCTCGAAAATTGAAGTATTTAGGAGGAATAGCTAAAAACAGAAAAGTAACTTTAAATGAACCAGATAATCCTCTGGCGATAAGAATAGATGAATTAGCAAAAAGCTTATCTAAAGAGGCTTTTTCATTTGATAAACTTTCATCATAATGATATCCTAAACCAGAGTAATCTTTAAGCTCTGAGGGATCATCAATTTTATTTTGTATAATCCAATTTGTCATTAATCCTCTACTTTTCTTGGCTGTGATACCAATAGTTTTAAGTTTCCCATTTTTCATTTCTTTAAAAGAGACTTTCAAAATAGGATAATTAAATTGTTTTAAGTCGATTATCCGAGAATATTGATCAGAAGCTAAATTTAATAAGACTTTAGTTTTATGTTTTTCTAAATCATCATTTAATTTCTGAGTTACTTTTTTCGTCCAAAACTGATAAAGATTATCAGCTTTTTGAGTTTTTAAACGAGTATTCATTTCTAATCGATAAGGACTGATTTTATCAAGAGGTCGTAAAATACCATATAATCCTGATATAATTTTTAAATGGTCTTGAGCAAATAAATAATCTTTGTGCTTAAACTTCTTTAGTTCTAATTGTTTAAAAACGTCACCTCTATAAGCTAAAATAGAAGCCTGTTTCTGAGACTTATCAAATGATTGAAATCGTTGATAATTTAAGTTAGCTAATGATTCACTAACGCCTAATACTTTTTCTAATTGTTTAGAGGAAAAGAGTTGGAGTGAGTCAACTAAAAAGTTAGCATCTTCTTGATAAATCGGTTGTGTAGTTTCAGGAACAGTAAAATCATCATCAAATACTAAGGTCTTCGCTGAAGAGAGAATTAAAAGCATTTAAACGTAACATCATCATTAATGATTAGCTTATTTATTTTATTATAATGAGTAAAACAGCATTGATTACCGGAGCGAATTCTTTTGTAGGGTCAGCCATTGGCCAAGGGTTAGCTGAGGCAGGTTTTAATTTAGTTCAGTCTTCATCAGGTTCAGATAAATTTTGCACCCCTTCATTTCTCGAACCTTTAAACATCTCTATCCCTTGTGATTCAGTTCTCGCTTGGGTCTTGGGAGTAGTAACTGTTATTGGAACTATACTGGCAGCAATTACAGTTTTTATAGGCAATGTTCAGAAACTTCTTGATTTCATTAAGAAAAACCTTATCCCAGCCAAATCTGAACTATCAGATTCCGAAATCCGTAAACGTTTACTTTTCCAACTTAATGAAGACTATTCAGGTCGTCTCCGTGATTCCCTTCATAACTTAGTCAAGATTGACCTGCAAATTGAAGAACAGCTCGAACGAGTGGGTCGTTCCACACCAGAGTTAATCCCTGAAGATTCTCCTCAGCCCAATTTTCTCAACCTGAACCGAGTCTTCAGACTTTTTAAAACCCGTGACGATTCAAGGACTCAATTAGAACCCAATCAGAAGACTGTTGAATTCTATGATCGGAAGGATATTGGAGGTAAACTCCTAATCTTGGGAGAGCCAGGAGCCGGCAAAACAACTGAATTACTGAGCTTGGCTGATGACTTACTTCAAAAAGCCAAGGAAGATGAGAATGCACCAGTCCCTGTTATTCTTGAACTATCTGCGTGGAAGGTTAATCAACCTTTGAGTGAGTGGTTGATAGCCCAACTGTTCGCAATTTATCACCTGAGTAAAACAAGAGGGAAACGGTGGCTTGAAAGTAGTCGATTTATCTTTCTACTTGATGGGTTAGACGAACTAGGATTAGTCAATCAGGCTAAGTGTACTGAAGCCATTAACCAATTTTTAAGAGAAACTTTTCAACCAGGGCTAGTCGTATGCTGTCGCCGAGAAGAATTTGAAAAGGCTCAAGTACCGCTTGAAGAGTTAAAAGGAGCGATTTACCTGCAAAAGCTCACAGATAACCAGATTTACCAATATCTCAAAGATTTAAAACGTTCTCGCCTTTTGGATCACTCACAATTCGGGTCTGAGTTGCTAGAATTGGCTCGCTCGCCGTTATTCCTGAGTATGTTAGCTATTGCTTATCAAGGAAATGCTATTAACAATTACCAACAACTTTTTGATGCTTACATAAAGAAGCAGATTCGAGACCCTAAATATAAGCAAACGTATCCACCAGGGAAAAGTCCATCACAAGAAAAGACTTTACATTATCTGGTTTGGTTGGCAAGGAAACTCGAAGAAGAGGGAGCAACTGAATTCTTGATTGAGCAAATGCAGCCGACTGCTTTGGAATCTCCCAAAGAAAAGGTTTTCTATCGTATGAGTTCAGGGCTGGCCGGAGGGCTGCTCGCAGGGCTGGCCTTATGGCTGTGGTTCGGACCGTCGTTCGGGCTGATGTATGGGCTGTGGGCAGGACTGGTATCGCTGGTACTAGGGCCGTTGCTAGGACTGGTATCGCTGTGGTACAGGCCGATAGGAGTGCAAAATGGAATCAAACCTGCGGAAAATTTAGCCTTTTCTTTTAAGAAATTCCTAAGTCAAGGGCTGATGTATGGGCTGTCGGCAGGGCTGCTCACAGGGCTATCGGCAGGGCTGATATATGGGGGACTGATGTATGGGCTGTTTTGGGGGCTGCTCGCAGGGTTGCTTACAGGGTTGCTCGCAGGGTTGCGAGCAGGGCTGATTAAGTCAGAAATTCCCATAAGAAAGAAAGTTAATGAAGGAATTTGGTTATCTTTTAGAAATGGTTTAGTCGTCATGCTGGGGGGAGGGCTGTTTTTCGGGCTGGTCATAGGGCTGATGTCTGGGCTGTTGTTCGGGCTGGACGGAGGGGTGTTTTTGGGGCTGTTGTTCGGGCTGTGCGTGGGGCTGCCCGGAGGACTGTGGGCAGGGCTGGAAAGTGTTATTGACCACTTTGCCTTACGTTTTGTTCTGCACAGAAATGGTTATATTCCTTGGAACTACGCTCGCTTCCTCGACCATGCAGCCAAGCATAGATTTATGCAAAGAGTCGGCGGACGCTACCGATTCATGCACGACCTACTCAGGAAACACTTTGCTACCATGTCCCTAGATGAACATGACCTAAAACAATTCCTCAACAGCTAGTTCCGGATGTAAGATCCCAAAATAATTGTTGAGAAATGAAGGTATGAGACAATGATCTGATATTAGATAGAACACCGATCCCACCCGAAAAATCAAACCTATATCACTATAGTTTTCTGATTATTTTCATCAGAAGATAACTGCTTAATTGTTAAGTAAAAAAAACTACTAAGTACCGCATAATAATTATATGACCACTGATGATAAATCTCAAGTAATTGCCATTAATAATGCTTTTTATCGTTCCTTTGAGAAACGAGATAATAAAGGGAGAAGATTAGAAGCACAATCAATGGCGACAAATAGTTTTAGGAAGATGGCGCAGAAATGGTATTTAGTTCATCATCATGGTAGTCCGATTATGAGACAATAAATAGTCTATACTGAAACAGTTGGAATAATTCAGATTTAATTATAGATAAGCTTATGTCAATTTCACAAAAGTTATTCAATTTATCAACCACTGAAAATATTGGATTTTATAATATTACTGAAAAAGTACAGCAATTTGTAGAAACAACCTCTATTAAAAATGGTCAAGCTTTAATTTTTTCAAGACATACCACCACCGCCTTAATTATTAATGAAGATGAATCGAGACTACTTGAAGATATAAAAACTTATTTAAAAAAATTAGCCCCTCCAACAGATTCTTATTTACACAATGATTTACATTTACGAGATGTTCCCCCAGACGAACCGGAAAATGCCCATTCTCACCTTATGGCGATGACCTTAAGTACCAATGAAATTATCCCTATTGTGGATGGAAAACTAGCTTTAGGAACCTATCAGTCCTTAATATTAGTAGAATTAGATGGGCCTAGAGAACGAACTTTTTTTGTTCAGGTTTGGGGTGAAAAATAATACAAAAAAATGAAAATACCTCAATGCGTATGATATTTTGAGGACTTGAAATAATTGTTACCGCTTGATTTGAAAGGATAGGATTTTCATCTAACCACCATAATAATGTATGGGTATCAAGAAGATAACTCATTCAGTTAAACCCATAAAACCATTTTGGATAGAATCAGGTAAAATGTCGAAATCATCAGCTATCTTTACTTTTCCTCCCCAATACCCAGGTTTTCTTGGCTCTAAATTGGATTGTAATCGCTCAACTTTTTTGTTCTTTTTTATCTTCATGACAAGTTTTTCTTCTTCTTGAATAACCTCTACTTCTTGACTATCTCCTAAGAGTTCTTTCGGAATTAATACGCCTTCTTCTGTTACTTTTAGTTTCATGATTAATTTCCTCAACTCTCAACAATTTTAGGGGGAAACTTCACTTTAATTATAACATTTTATTTTCGGGACAAAAATTATGAGTAAATATCCTTGGTTATTATTCCATCCTAATATTCCCCTACCTTTACATGGGTTAGCCCCCAGAGTAATTAAAGGACAACAATGGTGGAATCAAACAAAACGAGAAGCAAAAGCTAAATTAGATCAACATTGTTGGGCTTGTGGTGTTCATAAATATGATGCTAAATATCATCAATGGTTAGAAGCGCATGAATGTTATTCTATCAATTACGGTAAAGGTGAAGTCAAATACGTAGGCACTTGCGCCTTATGTCATGCTTGTCATAACTATATTCATGATGGTAGAATGCAAATGATAGTCGGTTCTCCTGATTTTCCTCATCAGAAATATGTTGATATCATTGAACATGGGGAAACGGTTTTAAAAGAATGGTTTGAGTTAAAAGGATGGCAATGGAAAGGTTACAAAAAAGCTTATCAACCCATGACTTTATACTTCTATCTTTATCCTGAATTACCCCCGTTTTCTAATAAGATAGAATGGATTGAAGGCATAGGAGAAGCAGAGTGGAATGACTATCATTTAATTGTTGATGGGAAACGGTACGAAGCCAAGCATAAAAGTTATGAAGATTGGTTACGGTTTTATCAATAGTAATACCAAATCCGACTTAGATAACCCCTTGTTAATCATCTCATCAATAGCCCTCTTGGCGTAGACGAGGACGTAGGCGTTGGCGTTGGCGTTGGCGAAGGCGAGGGCGTTGGTGTTGGCGAGGGCGTTGACGTAGGCTTTGGCGTAGCCGTAGCCGTTGGCGTTGGCGAGGGCTACTGCTCTTTTTCCCACAGGTTTAATCTCCCCAGAAACCGAACTTGTCACCCGTTCAACCCAACGGAGTAACCCTTGTAACTTAGGGGTATTCATCAAAGACTGACTTTTTTTCTCCATCATGAGTAAGAGAGAATCTGCTTTTTTAAACCCCACCCAACTCAAAAACACCTCTCGCCAACGGCTATCACATAAATACTTATCAACTAACTTTTGGTCAAGAAGATCCTCATCAAAAATATGAACCATCGTTAAATATTCTTGAAGGGTTAAATGAGAAAAAGAATAAATATCTGCTTGTCTTTCCACTAAAATTCCATGTTGTAATTCTACCTCTCGCAACACTACTCGCCCATCAATAACAGTGTCTTTCGGTAACATTTTTTCTAACACCCTTTCAATTTGTTTAGCAATCTCTCGCCCAGGAAAAAATAATACATTGTCAACAAAATTATGATAAGCAATTTGTGCTAACATCAACTCTTTGCGTCTGGTATCTAACTGTTGATAAATCCTTTGTCTGGTAATTTCTTTAGAAGCATCCCACTCATCTAATAACACCTTTAACGTCCGTTCGTAAACCGTATACTTATTAGCCGGAAATTGACCCGTTTTTCTAAACAAAAGACAAATCAACGTCAATAACAAAGGCGTTCTCGTCAACTCCTTAGTTGCTTGATGGCTTTCACTACTTAACTTATCCCAACATTGCTGACCCCATTCCGGTTGAAAATGGGAAGCAAACCAATTATCAATAAAAGTTTTAACTTGCTGATCATCAAAATCAGCAATCACCACCTGAGTAAACCGTTGAAAACTGTGAAAATGCCGAAACGCAGCAATACGACAAGAAGCGACAAAACGGTTATTAGAATAAGAATCAACCAAATTTTTAATCTTAGTGCTGATCTCAGCCAAACACTCAGTGGGAACCTCATCTAAACCATCCAAAAGAATCAATAACTTCCCCTTCGCTAACAACTCTTGCGTACAATCTTGATATTTTTCTAACCCACAATTTTTAAACTCCAACCCAATCTTTTCCACTAAATCAACTTGCTTATCCTTCAACTCTCTAAGCTCTAATAAAACAGGAATATAACCCTTAATATACTCTCCCTTATCCCCTTTTAAAGCCTCCAATCCCAGTTTACGCAAAAAAGTAGACTTTCCTGTTCCTGGCCCTCCCAAAACCATTAAATAGTCTGTTTCCTTAGCAACCGTCATCCCTAAACGAGTCTCTTCATCCTGCAATGCTCGTTTACGAAATACCGTTTCTTGAGCCTCCAGTGATTCAAATCCCCGTATGGTTTCCGAACGAAAATTAACCTTAGTATAAACCGACTCTAAACTAACCGGTTGACCCATCCCCAAAACATTAAGAAACCCGTGACGTTGATTATACTTAATAACATACTGTTTAAACACAGGAAACAATAAATTTTTAGCCGCTTCAGTTAATTGACCACCGCCCTCAACCAATAAACTTCCCCCTTGACCCAAAAGCTTAATTCCTTTTTCTCCAACCACCTTAGCAAAAACCGTCGCTAAACCCTTGACGGCTGCTTCTTGAATCTCTGGGTTACTCATTATTTGTTGACCAACAGTAATCGGATCAATCATCAATAAACCTCCTTAATTAAAGATAATAATAAGCCATTTTTAATTCTTAATTTTTAATTCTTAATTCTTAATTCTTAATTGATACTAAAATCTCAAATTCTACACTGCCCGACATTTAACCGCTTTTCTTCTCCTATCATATTTAGCCGTAGTAACAGGGGAAGCATGGCCGGCCAACTTCTGCACCGGAACAAGATCATCGATAATGAAAGATGACGTTTTTCCAACTCTTCTATTTATGCCTCTACCCACTAATCTTACGACTCTTGACGGAACACCTCTAACTCCTGCCGAATTAGAAAATCAAGTCATTCTCTTTATCAATGTCGCCAGTCAATGTGGTTTAACCCCTCAATATTCGGGTTTAGTTGAACTTGACAAAAAATACAGCGATCGCGGATTTAAAGTAATCGGCGTTCCTTGCAGTAAACTATGTGGCAAAAAAACAACTGACAGGTAGATTTATCCTGTCAATTGTTATCTAATTATCCTTATGGTAACTAATTGTCTGTTAACTCTTCAACCAGTCTTTTGAACAGTAATC
>JASJDD010000210.1 GCA_030065735.1 Crocosphaera sp. | reverse complement strand
CATAATCTCGGACGGCAATTCATGAGGGGCTGGGGGGCGAATCGCATTCGCCCCTTTAAAAGCCCCGTCCCACGCTGATTTGTGGTCGTTTTTTGGGAAAATACAGCGTGGGGCTTCTTGCCGAAGAAGCTAAAACTGCGACCATTGTTTGAGTATATAATCATGGAACTGATCGTGATCAACTGTGTCCATCGCTAGAATTTTTCGTCCCTTCTCAACCACTTTAATTCTGCCTTGAGAACTTCCTTTTGTTATCACTTCCGTTTGCCATGACTTAAGGGAAAATAAGTCCGAACGATGTAAATAAGCTATGGCTAAAACATCCCAACAATAATAGTCTTGAGGTATGGCTAAAGCATAACAGAGTCCTGCTAAATCTGACAGTTGATAATGTCTTTGTTCGGCTAATTGTTGGATAAACTCAGAGGTGACAGGAACTGTATTGGTAATATCTAAAGGACAAACAATCAAAGGAATGTTACTTTGCCAAACCCTGTTAACCGCGATCGCATCCCAATAAGCATTCCATTCTGCGGTACCATCCTGTTCTGGGGCAAACTCTCTTTCTACATTCCCTGGAACCTTTAAAGCACCTCCCATCCAGACAATTTCTTTAATTTTCCCTTCGATGGCGGGATCGATATCTAACGCAGTGGCAACGGTGGTTAAGGGGCCTGTTACCATTAATGTAACTGGTTCAGACGCAGAGTGCAAGGTTTCCACCATAAATTGTTGTCCAGTTTGGGAAACTAAAGGGGTTTTCAGGGTATTGTTTTGATTAAGAATAGGAAAATTATCCATAATCAAAGAATCACGACGATATAAAGCTGGAAATGGATGAATTCCTCTGACGGTGCTTTCTGCTACGGGAATATGATGACATCCCATTAAATCAAGCAGTTTTCGAGTTACATTAAGCGCAGCGTTAATATAACAATCAGCAGGAGTGACAATAATACCCAAAACTTCTATATTAGGCATCGTCATTAATAATAAAGTTGCTAAGATATCATCAATTGCGCCGTCGTGATCAAATACAACTAATTTACTCATGGTTGTTATTTTAATTATTTAACTTTTGTCTGAGTGAAACAAACATAAAAAGGTGGACAATGTCCACCTTACTTTTACAGGATATTAATTATTAATTATTTGGTTAAACGAGTTAACACTTGATTAGATCGTTCAACAAAAGATTTCATTCCCTCACCATCGAGTCCTTTTTGTGCAATTAAAGCTAAATCATAGATATGTTGACACAACATTTTAGCCATTTCGGCTGAAGGGGAATCGCCTCCTGCTTGGATAATACTTCCCTGACTTAACTGATAGATATTTTCGATCAAAGGATGGGTGGTATTAATAACAAAAACGTGTTCTTCTGGGAAGTCCATAACCTGTTGTTGAGAGACAGCCATCATCTCACGAAAACGCCTCATGGCTTCGGGTAATAATACCATCGCAGGAGGTGTACTTTCAGGATTATCTGATTTTAACGCTTGAGTCTTGATGTTGACTTTAGTATTATTTAAAGCCTTCTCAAATATTTCCTTAATTTGATCGCTACGAGTTTTATTCGTATTCGGATCAACAATTTCATCGGCTTTATCTTGTTGAACTAAGGTATCATCTAACTCCGCATCCACACGGGAAAATTTAACCTCAGAATACTCTTTTTCAAGGAAAGGAATAAAGTAATTTGTGTCAATGAAAGAGTCCATAAAAAGGATTTCTAACCCTTGATTTTTGTAGAGTTCTACATAAGTCGCTTGGGTGTCAGAATCAGTACAGTAAAAGACACGATTTTCATGACGTTCTTTGTTACGTTCCAGATACGCAGGTAAGGTGGTATAACCTTCACTTTCGTAGCTAAATTTTTCCTCATTATCTGTCTTAGGAGTCACATCTTCCCAGAGATCCCCTTCCCCTTCTACTTGTACTTGTGGGGTTTCAGAATCAGATTTCTCAGCTACTTTATCCGCTTTATAAGTGGTTTTGTAGATGAGAATATCCTCAACTTGCTTCTTGAATTTATCGTCTTTGAGGGAACCATATTTAATAAAGGTTCCGACATCTTGCCAACATTTTATATAGTCTTCGGGGGTTTCTTCATAGATAGATTTGAGGCGATCAGCTATCTTTTTGGCAATATGATTAGCAATACTGCGAACCGTCCGATGATTGGTCAACGCACTTCGAGAAACATTTAAAGGGATATCAGGACTATCAATAACCCCCCGTAAAGGCATTAAAAATTCTGGGATAATTTCTTCACAGTGATCATTGACAAAAACCTGATTACAAAACAGTTTAATATGACCTTGAGACACATCAACATCAGGTCGTAATTTAGGAAAGTATAAAATCCCGTTCAAAAGATAGGGATAATCTGTGTTTAAATGCACCCACAATAAGGGATCTTCTTGGAAAGGATAAAGATAACGATAAAACTCTAAATAGTCTTCATCCGTCAAATTTTGGGGTGATTCTTTCCAGAGAGCTTTCTGTCGGTTAATGGTTTCGTTTTCAAACTTAATAGGAACGGGAACAAAATCAGAATAAGTCTTAACCAATTGACGAATTCTTTGGGGTTCTAAATATTCCTGTTCTTCGTCCATTAAGGTTAAGGTAACGGTTGTTCCTATTTGCGATCGGGAAGATTCCGTTAACTCAAACTCAGGAGAACCATCACAAGACCAATGAATAGCTTGTGACCCTTCTTTATAGGATAAAGTATCAATTTCTACCTGTTTTGCTACCATAAAAGCAGAATAGAACCCTAAGCCAAAATGACCGATCAAATCATTAGCCGTTTTTTGATATTTTTGAATGAACTCTTCTGCACTAGAAAAAGCCACTTGGTTGATATATTTTTTGATTTCCTCAACGGTCATACCAATACCGTTATCATAGATAGAAAGGGTTTGGTTACTCTTATCAACCGTAATGGTAATTTCTGGTTCAGGAACATCTACTGATAGTTCCCCTGCTAAAGATGCCATTTTTAGTTTAGAAATAGCATCCACTCCATTAGAAATTAATTCCCGTAAGAAGATTTCATGATCGGTGTAGAGAGACTTCTTAATAATGGGAAAAATATTCTCAGTATGAATGGTAATATTACCTTTTTCCAGTACCGTCATAGCCTTTCCTTGTTGTGAATATTGTAGTCCAATCAGCAACCCATAGTTTCAACTGTGCTATGAGTCAATGCTAATTCTTATCATAATCGATCTGATGTTTCCTCATCAACTACTAAACCTCTTATCCTTGACTATTATTTTCTGACTTCTGACTTCTGACTTCTGACTTCTGTGCGATAGCGCCGGAACGTAGTGAGGAACTTCTGACTTCTGACTTCGTTAAGCTTTGTTGTTTTGAGCTAATACCATTTGATGGCTTTCATTGTGCTTTCCAGTTGTTCAATTAAACTATCTAAACTTGATTGTTTTTCATCAAAACAAACAGAAGGAAACGGCTCACATTGATAATAAATTAATTTAATTTGACCTTTATTAATAGCAATCATCGCAACTTCTTCATGATAATTATAATGATCAAAAATACCTAAAATTTCTTGAATTTTTCCTTCAACATTTCGATTCAATTCTTCGAGGGATTGACGAGAACAGCGAATAAAATGGGGTTCTGGTTCTAAATCAATCCCTAAAACATCCTTTTCATTTTCCCATTCATTTTTTAAACCCCAGGCCAAAGCTGCTAAATCTTGTTTATTTTCTCTTACAAAACGGTCTAATTGATATCGCCATTGATTTTCTAAATTATCTGGGACAGACTCACCAAATTGCATCATTTTGTACCTTAAATTTTCCTCAAATAAAACATAGTAGTAGGGGCTTAATATTATTAAACCCCCTACCCTATAATTAACGTCCAGAAATGGTATATTTCCAGTCCGTTCGCCCTGTATAACCAGACTCTTGAGCTAAGGTTTCAGGAAGTTGCGCCCCTGATAATTTTTCCCCATTAATCTCCCAAGTAGGATAGGAGCGAATCTCAGCCGCCGTACAAACCTCCGGTTGCGGATTTTTTCCACTGGGATCACATTCAATATAAGTAATTTCTTGAACTGCTTCTTTACCCAAAACTTGTTTTTGCTCGTAACAATGGGGACACCAAAACGCCCCGTACATTTTCGCCCCAACTGAGGTTAAATGTTTAGCTAATTCAATTTCAGACTGGTCTGACTCTGTAGTCACTTCCCAACCATAGGGTGGTTTGGGTTGTGTATCCACTTCTGGGATAAAAATACGCCCATCAGCAGCAGTAGGCTGGTGAAGATGGGAATATACGCCTAAGGTTCCCACGAACGTAATCATAGCCACCACAATAGGAATAAAGAAAAGTTGACCCACTTCTTCCCATTCTCGGCCAAAAATACTTAAGCCCATTAAACTCAGGGAAAAAACCGCCGAACCGATACAATAGTAACAAACTGATTGTAATTCCGTGGCTAGAATATACATTAAGTAACCACTGAAGACAGCCATAGAGGTTCCCCCGGCTAAGAGGAACAACCATGTCCATTCGTCGAGTTGTTTTCTAAAGCTTTTTTTCCCTTCTGGTTGAATTAATAACGGCCCCAAAGAAGCAGCCGACATACTGCCGTAAGCGAGAAACCCAAACAAACTTAACGGTAAGCCAAAAACGGTGGCATAGGGACTATCGAGGACATTTTTACAGCCGGTGGCCATGGTAGCTGCGTCACCGGCACCACAGGCGACTTCTCCGCCGGTCAGTTTGGTAACGGTAAGATAGGCGGTTAGAATAGCCCCGGCAATAGCGATCGCCCCAATCATGGGACGGGACCAACGATGAATCCAAGGAACCGAACGTCTACTAATACGACTCATAATCGTTCTTTTATTTAGTAATCAATTATTCCTGATTTTAGCAAGGGCTTAGGATCTCAACTTTAAAGGTTGCTGAGATTTCGCATTTTCTTTAGATGCGCTAATTTCCTTGGCCGCTTCCACAAACTGGGCGACGCGAATGGGATCAACGGGTTCGGTAATTTTTCCGTGACGTTTGAGGGAACTGGCCACAATCACCCCGTCAGCCGCCGTCATTAATTGTCCGATATTATCCCAATCAGCCCCACTACCGATAAATACAGGGGTTCCCTGGGCTGCAGCTGTTGCCAGTTCTAAGTCTTCGAGACTGGGAGGACTACCAGTAGCCCAACCTGAGAGAATAACACCATCAGCCAGTCCTCGCTCAATGGTATCTTGTACCGCAGTGGTTAAATTAGGGGTTCCCAGAGGGCGAGCGTGTTTAACCAAAACATCGGCTAAAATAGCCACATCGGCATCTAATTGACGACGATAGCGGAGGAGTTCATGGGCATTACCTTCAATTAACCCCTGATCTGTTGCCATAATGCCCGTTAAGACGTTAACACGGATAAACTGGGCATTAATAGTCGAAGCGATGGCCATCGCCCCTACAGCGTCATTACGTAGTAAATTGATACCAACCGGAACCACAACTAAGTTTTTAATGCGATCCACAATCAAAGTCATAGCACTAATGACCACCGGATCGACCTTTTCTTTGGTAAAAGGGGCATCAAAAAAGTTTTCGACAATAATACCATCAACTCCCCCGGCGGCCAGGGCGGTGGCTTCTTGTTCGGCCCGTTCAATCACTGCGGTTAAACTGCCTCCCCAACGGGCAGACGTGGGTAAAGGTAAGAGATGAACGACACCAATAACTGGGTTGGTCGTGTTGAATATTTGAGTCAAGTCCACGCTTATCTATCTAACGGTCGACTACGGTTGATGCCGTCTGAAATTTAGCTCCAATTAGTCATTGTATCTTATCAGGGGGACTTCTGGGAGATAGGGGAGCGGAGGGAGCAGGGGAAGCAGAGGTAGAAAACAATCAATATTCTTCTCACACTCCCCATAGTCCCTCTTACTCCTTAATATTGGTTTGTTCACACATTGGAATAGATGCTATTACGGAGGATAGTATAACCCTTAATTAATTCTCGAATTCCCCGACTTAAAGGCCATTCCGGTTCAAACCCTGTTTTAAGAATGCGGGCATTAGAAACAATATAATCCCGTTTGTCGGGATCTTCGCCGATGGGGGCTTCTAAATAGACAAATTTGGGTAAATATTTTTTAATTTCGGCACACAGTTCTAATTTAGATAAATTAGCATCTTCTAAACCGACATTGTAGGGTTTGCCCTTCATGGTTTCAAAATTTTCAATGCCATGAGCAAAGACCTTAGCTACATCCCGAATATGAATATAATTGCGTTTAAAATGTCCTTCAAAAATGACCACCGCACGATCATAAAAGGCACGATAAACAAAATCATTGACTAAGAGATCAACGCGCATTCTGGGAGACATTCCGAACACGGTGGCGAGTCGGAAAGTAATGCTATTTTCCCGTTCCAAAACCGCTTTTTCTGCGTCAACTTTGGTGGTTCCATAGAGGGAAATGGGGCGTAAGGGGGATTCTTCTGTACAGAATTTACCGCTTTCTCCAATACCATAACCACTATTAGTCACCGGCATTAAAATCCGTTGTTGGGGACTGGCCAACTCACAGATCATTTTAACCGCTTCGTAGTTAATGGTGCGGGTTCCCACTTCATCTCGACTACATAAAGGTGCGCCCACCAAAGCAGCTAAGGGGATAATGACATCAGCGTCTTTGAGTAATTCTTGGATTAGAGATTGATTGCGACAGTCTCCACGCACCACATTAAAAGTGTCATACTGACAGCAATCAGCCAAACTATTTTGACCGAACATAAAACTGTCTAATACTGTGACTTCATAGCCTTTTGCCAATAAAGTTGGGGTCAAAATCGAGCCAATATAACCGGCCCCCCCTGTAATTAAAATTTTCATAGATTATTATGTAATTCCAGTGTTGAATTTTCTTGAACAGAGACCAGATAATGATGAATCGCTTCATCCGTATCGCCAATAAAGCGAATTTTGCCTCGATCTAGCCAAATGACGCGATCGCAAGCTTGTTGAATGAAATCTAATCCGTGAGACACCACTAAAATAGTCGTATTATGTCCCCAGAGTTTATCCATCCGTTTCTTACATTTATGCTTAAAGCTTTCATCGCCAACTGATAAGACTTCATCCAAGATTAAAATATCAGGCTGAACATCGGTAGCAATGGAAAACCCTAAACGGGCTGCCATTCCTGATGAAAGGGATTTTACTGGGGCTAAGCTATAATCTGTTAGATCAGCAAACTCTAAAATAGAGGTAACACGCTCTTTCATCTCTTGGCGAGGAAAGCCTAACATTACCCCGTAAAGAATTATATTATCAATAACGGACAATTCGCCGTCAAATCCTGCCCCTAATTCAATCAAAGGAGCAATTTCTCCTTTGACACGAATCTGGCCGGATGTGGGTTGTAAAATACCTGTTATCACTTTGAGTAGGGTGGATTTTCCTGACCCATTGGCCCCAATAATGCCGATTTTCTCCCCAGCATGAACCGTCAAATTAATGCGGTCAAGAATCAATTTTCTTGAGGGTTGACGGTATTT
>JASJDD010000209.1 GCA_030065735.1 Crocosphaera sp. | reverse complement strand
TTTCAAAAATACTATGAACAAGAAGAACTAAAATTTTACATTGATCAAGTTTTAGAGGTTGATTCCATTCCCATCGGATTAGGTATTTATTTAGTTTTTAGGGATGAAATGGAAGCCCAAAAATTCCGCGCTTCTCGCTTTCATTCTCGTGCAAAAACCCCTAGATTAATCACCAAAGTAAAACGGTTTGAAGACTATGAACACCTTCTAAAACCTTTAATGGAATTTTACACCGAACGAGGAAGACTTCCCAGTAAAGGAGAACTAGAAAATGAGGTACAATTAAAAGAAGAATTTAGAAGTTTTCGTCAAGCATTTAAGGTTATTTTACAAGTTACTCAGGAAGATGATTGGGATATGATTACAGAAAAACGTCGTCAAGATTTATTGTTATATCTTGCCTTAAGTCAATTTGATCGTCGTCCAAAAATGCGGGAATTATCCCCAGAAGTTAAGCAAGATATTAAGTCACTATTTGGCAGTTATAATAGTGCTTGTCTTATGGCTGATGCTATGTTATATCAGGTTGGCAACTTAGAGATAATTGCTCAACTTTGTCAAAAACAAACTATTGGCAGAAAACTTAAAAACTCCCTACTGATTCATATTAGTGCTTTAGAAAATTTAGAACCTCTATTACGTTTATATGAAGGTTGTGCAAGTCGCACAGTAGGGAGGTTAGAAGAAGCTAATGTTATCCAATTTTCTTGGCGTATTCCTAAGATTACTTATTTATTTTATCCTGATTTTGACAAAACTCCCCATCCGAGTATGAAGACTCGGATGCAAATTCAATTAAATAATTTACGAGTTAATTATTCTGATTATTCCGAAGATGAAAATCCCCCCATTCTACACTACAAAGATAGTTTAGTATCTCCTGATTACCCTTTGTATGAAACCTTTAAACAATTAACAGAAAAAGAACAAGAATTAGGTTTATTAGAAAATTATCCAAAAGTCAATCGTTTACAAGGATGGTTAGACTGTTTAAAAGAAAATAAATTAACTTTAGAAGGATATGAATTTACATCTAATTCGCTAACATAAACATTGACTATCGTTATTTAACCTCTTAAGTCATTTTCTTTTGAATTAATTGTTGACATTCTTCTACTGATGCTCGTTTTTCCATCAATTTTACTAACCCTTCATAGGCCGTTTGATGACGAATTAGTAAATTTTTTGCTTGTAATAATGCCCAACTTTCTTTTTGTTGATAAAAATTCGCACTAATTCCTAAAACTCTCATAATTTCTCGCAAATTTTGTTGATCTTCCTTTCCTCCCTCAACATTATTATACATAATTTTTTCTGCTGCAATACCTGCCATTAAAACCGTAAAAATTCTCTCAAGAATTAAGGAATTTTTACTAATTTTTTCTTCATTAGATAAGAGACTAAAATCAAATTGTACCCCTCCTATCCCTGCTTTTTCCGCTTGTCTAAAGGTTTCCCAAGCGGTTAATGTATAACCAGTTACAGGAATACCTAAACAGTAAGCTGCTAAAAAATGTCCTGCTTCATGATGAATAATGCGTTGACGTTCTTGAGAAGAAGTAAATAAGTCTAAAAATAAAGTTAACCCTTTTCCTCCCCAACTGAAACTATCAACGGTTGCTAATCCTAAAATAGCAACCGTTGTGGCCGCAGGGATAAAAGGAGATATATTTAATACAGGACTCAGTAAGGCCGATAGAGTGATGCTAAAAACGGCGATCGCCACTAAGTTTAAGGATGTTTGTTCCATAACACAAAAAATAAAATCAGCTTAAATTTCTAATTGTTATTGTACTATGATAGCAATCTCTGAGAATAACTTTGTCACTTACCAATAAATGTCTAACCTAGAAACATTTAAACGCAAAATCGATACAGCAGAAGATTTACAGTCTGTTGTTAAAACTATGAAAGCTTTAGCTGCGGTTAGTATTCGTCAGTATGAAAAGGCAGTAACGTCTCTAGAAACCTATGATCAAACCCTAGAAATGGGATTACATATTCTTTTACAACGAGATCCTCAAGTATTATTAAATCCAAGCAATTATAAGATAGGAAAAAGACAATTAGGTGTGGTTGTTTTTGGTTCCGATCAGGGGATGTGTGGTCAATTTAATGAGAGGATTGCTAACTATACCCTAGAACAAATTAAAACACTCAATATTCCTAAAAATAACCTCACATTGTTAACCATTGGGTTAAGATTAGCAGATCGTTTAGAAAGTTTAGACTATAATAGTGAACAAGTTTTAACGGTTCCTAGTTCTATTGAAGGAATTACAAATACCATTCAAGAAACGGTTTTAATTCTAGAACAATGGCGACAACAAAAAGGGATTAATCAAATTATTGTGTTTCATAATGATTTTATTTCTGGGTCCACTTATTATCCTCGTTATGTGCAAATTTTTCCTTTAAATTTAGAAAGACTGCAAAACCTCAAAAAACAACCGTGGAATTCTCGAAGTTTACCTAATTTTACTATGTTATCTACTCAATTAGCTTCTGCTTTATTTAAACAACATTTTTTTGTTTCATTATATCGTGCTTGTGCTGAATCTTTAGCTAGTGAAAATGCCAGTCGTCTTGCGTCCATGCAGGTAGCTGAGAAAAATATTAAAGAACGATTGTTAGAGTTACAAAATCAATTTCAGCATCAACGACAAACCAGTATTACTGAAGAATTATTAGATATTGTATCAGGATTTGAGGCGTTAGCTCAAGAAGTAGATAATTAGGTAACAATAAACTTAAAATAGAAGATAGAAGTCTCTGAATCAGAAGTCAGGAGAAAAAGTGTAATTCTAATTTCTGTTCTCTTATTTTATAATTAATTCTGCGTACGACTTAATTATTATATTGTCATAAAAATCAAAATTAACATGAAATTTCAAAACGGAACTAAAGTAAATCAAGGTAAAGTTGTAGCGGTTCGAGGAAGCGTTATTGATATCTATTTTCCTGAAGAATTGCCGAAAATTCATAGTGTTTTGACCACAGGAGATGAGGATAAAATTATCATCGAAGTTATTAGTTATTTAGATAAGGAAACCGTGAGAGGTTTAGCCTTAAAACCCACCCAAGGATTGAATAGGGGAGCCATAGTTAAAGATACAAAACATCCCTTAGAAGTGCCAGTAACTCAAGAATTATTAGGAAGAATGTTGAATGTATTTGGAGAAACTATTGATCGTAAAGAAGAGATAAAAAACGCTCCTTTAAAGTCTATACATTCTTTACCCATTCCCTTAGCAGATAGAGCAACAAAAACAGAAATTTTCCAAACAGGAATTAAAGTGATTGACTTATTATCTCCCTTAGAAAAAGGAGGTAAAGCGGGATTATTTGGAGGTGCGGGAGTGGGAAAAACAGTGTTAATTAGTGAATTAATTAATAATATGGTTAGTCGCTATCAAGGAGTTAGTATTTTTTGCGGAATTGGAGAGCGATCACGAGAAGGAGAAGAACTTTATCGAGAGATGAAAGAAGCAGGAGTTCTTGATAATACAGTGATGGTTTTTGGACAAATGAATGAACCCCCTGGGGTGCGTTTTCGGGTTGGCCATGTCGCTTTAACCATTGCTGAATATTTTCGGGATCAAGCTCATCAAGATGTCTTATTAATGATTGATAATATCTTTCGATTTATTCAAGCCGGATCAGAGGTTTCAGGGTTGATGGGTAACCTACCTTCAAGAGTCGGTTATCAGCCAACTTTAAGCACAGAATTAGCGGAATTAGAAGAGAGAATTTGTAATACTTATTATAACTCAATAACTTCAGTACAAGCAGTTTACGTCCCTGCGGATGACTTTACTGATCCAGCAGCAGTGCATACTTTTTCTCATCTTTCTGCATCTATAGTTTTATCTCGAAAACGAGTTAGTGAAGGGTTATATCCTGCGGTTGATCCCTTACAATCAGGCTCGAAAATATTGACCCCCCAAGTAATCGGAGATCGCCATTATAAAATTGCTCAAGCGGTGCGTCAAACCTTGGCTAATTATGAAGATTTGAAGGATATTATTGCCATGTTAGGATTAGAAGAATTAGCGCAAAGTGAACAGAATATTGTTTATCGTGCGAGACGCTTAGAAAGGTTTTTAACACAACCTTTTTTTACCACAGAACAGTTTACAGGAATGTCAGGAAGAACGGTTGATTTAGAGCAAACATTAGACGGTTGTGAGCGAATTCTTAACGACGAATTTAGTAAATATCCAGAAAAATCTCTCTATATGATTGGTAATATTAATGAAGCAATTAGTAAATCCAAAGATAACTAGAGTATCCTTAGCTCAGGTAATCACTTATCACTGTTTTAGGCGAGAAAGAATTAAGTTTTGTAAATTTTTCTGACAAATTTAAGTATAAGCCCTTAGAATCTGAAACGACAAGCATAATAATCAGCGATTTTAAATTCTAGTAAACTGCCATTACAAAATATCAATGATGACTCAACCCTTAATTCTCTCCCCTCGCTATCGTTTAGATGATGAAATAACCTGGTTAGAAGGGATTGATCCCTCGCGACGTTACTGGTTAGCTGTCAACGGCGATCGCCGAGCAAAAGTGATTATACCGGGGTTGTATGTTAGTTCGAGTCAAGAATTGAAAGATGCTATTTTAAGGTTTCGCGCTTTGCAACCTCAAGAAACAATGGTGATCAAGCGTCCTTTTGGTAGATTAATCATTCGTTGTGTCAGTATTAACTGTTATGCTATAGAAGGAAGGGTAGAAGGGGCTTTGACTTGGCATCTCTTTGATAAGGAAACCCTAGAAAGCCTATTGTTGACCAGTCATCCTGATTGGGTTCCCTCACAAAGAGATATAGAATTAGGTCGTCAACTCCTGCAATTATCCTTTGAACAACCTGCTTACGCAGTCTAACGCTTAAAATTAACCAATTCTTCTAAAGAGGCTAACAGTTTCACCTCCACTGAAACAATTTCTTTGTGATGGTTAAGAATAAATACCCAAGCTACATTGACAGTGAATAAGGCCGTTGTAACTTTGCCTTTGATTTTAGCTTGAATGTGGCCGGTTTCTGTTGTTTCTAAGGTTTCCTGGAGGGGAGAAAGTTTCATCTCCCTAGCTTCTTGCTGTAAATAACTAGCGATCGCCTCTTGTCCAGTTATAGGAGACTCAAAGGGAGGTTGTAAAATGCCATCAATAGCAAATAATTTGGCTGTTTCTGGGAAATTTCCCTCATTTAAGGTTTGAAAATATCGCTCAATAACAGGCTCACTTAGATTGATGGACTTTACATTATAAGATGATTCTATCATATTTGTATCAAAATAGTTGAGAAAGTTTCATTTTATACTATAGCGCCGGAACGTAGTGAGGAACTTCTGACTTCGCTAATATGATTCTTTACTGTCTTAACCCTCACTTCAAATACTCAAACAATAAGTACCATCAATAAACCCAATCAAAAGGTAATTAGTTCTCTACAAAAGTCGTTATAATGAATTTAGGGTTGTCTATAACTTCAAAAAAAATGCTCAAAATATATAGAGTAATACAGCCTTCTAGGCTGTAATAAACAGTAATATAAAAACAGTAAAAATGATGAATAATCAAGACTTATATGATACACTAATTCGACTAGACGGAAGAGGTTACAAAGCTTATAAAGATATCAAAGGAAACTATCAATTTCCTAAATTTAATTTAATTATCGAACATATCCAAGGTGATCCCTTTGCTTCCCCTAGTAAACTTATTATTAAAATTCCCCATACTGTTGCTAACTTTACAACTGAATTCTATAAAAATGATAGTCGAAAAATTGCTTTAGAAGACTATTTAATTCGTCAATTTAGTCAAGTTTGTCAACAAATAACTCGTCATAGAGGAACAGGAAAAAGCGGAAAAATTAGTATTATTAAAATTGGTCAAGAAATCTTAAAACGAACAGCAGCAAATGTTAATAAAAATGATATAGAAATACGCTTTTTTGTGGGACTTCCTGCAAGGGGACGCACTATTTTAGGTCATCAAGCAGCGCAAATGTTATGTGAAGATATCCCCGATATTGTTGAGAAAGCATTACTTTATGAAGTTTTAGATTCTTCAGCAATTCAAAAACAAGTTGAAACCGCCGAAGATGCAGATTTTATCCGTCAAAATCTCCCCAAATATAACCTAGTTGCTTTTATCGCTAATAATTCTATTTTACCCCGAAAAAGTGGAGTTGATCCGCGTCCTTTAGAAACAGATGCAATCCCTTTTAAATCACCAGAATCATTAGAAATTGGTTTTAACACTCCCAATAAAGGGTTAATGAAAGGGTTAGGTATTCCACAGGGAATTACGTTAATTGTTGGGGGAGGATATCACGGAAAATCTACTTTATTAAAAGCAATAGAATTAGGAATTTATAATCATATTCCTGGGGATGGTAGGGAATTTGTTATTAGCGATCCATCAGCCGTAAAAATTCGTGCAGAAGACGGTAGAAGTATTGTCGGCGTTGATATTTCTCCCTTTATTAATCAATTACCTCAACAACGATCAACTAATCATTTTACAACCACAAATGCAAGTGGAAGTACCTCTCAAGCAGCTAATATTATTGAAGCATTAGAAGCAGGAAGTAAAGTATTATTAGTGGATGAAGATACCGCAGCAACTAACTTTATGATCCGCGATCGCAGAATGCAACAATTAATTGCAAAAAATAAAGAACCTATCACTCCTTTTATCGATAAAATCAAACAATTATATACAGATTATGGAGTATCAACTATATTAGTTATGGGAGGAAGTGGAGACTATTTTGATGTCGCAGATCAAGTGATTGCAATGGATAATTTTTACCCTTATGATGTCACAGAAAAAGCCCAAAAAATTGCACAAGAAAACCCCAATGAACGTATGATTGAAGGAGGTAATAACTTTGGTAATATAACCCCCAGAATCCCCTTACCTAATAGTATTGATCCCAGTCGAGGAAGACGAGATGTTAAAGTTAAAGTACGAGATGTAGATCAAGTGGTTTTTGGCACAGAAGATATTGATTTAACCGCTATTGAACAATTAATTGAACCGGGACAGTTGCGGTCAATTTCTGCTGCAATAATTTATGCTAAAAATAATTATATGAATCATCAAAATACCTTACCCAATATTTTAGATAAAGTGATGGAAGATATTAATAGTAAAGGATTAGATATTTTAAGCAACTTTCCCCAAGGAGATTTAGTGATGTTTCGTCCCTTTGAATTAGCTGCTGCTATTAATCGTTTGCGATCTTTAAAATTGGGTTAAATCTGATTAAACTTTGGCTGAACCATCAAGGTCATTAACCCATTAATAATCATATAATATCCATCAAATTTGTTGTTCCTATTTCTAGTAATCCTAATTTTTGTAATTGTTGAGGTGAAGAGTTTGACCATTGTTGTAGAATCTGAAAAATTAGCAGAATAGCACTACTACCAATGAGTAAAGCGATTCCTATTCCTATGGCACTATCTAACCAACTACAAT
>JASJDD010000009.1 GCA_030065735.1 Crocosphaera sp. | reverse complement strand
CAACAATTAGAAACTGACCATGTCCAAAGAATATATCAAAAATCAATCAGGAGGCTTAGAGACTAAGAAATAAGGACGCTTCGCGGTTTATTTCTTGGTCGGGCATTCATCCCTAAGTTGTGGAACTTTAGGGTATTCTGGCGACATTAGGATAAAATTTGCCATCTAGAATTTTCTAACAGTTTTAAAACCCAGGTATGGTAGTTAACTAAACTGTCTCGATAACCAACTGTAATAAAAGTGATGTTACTTTGCTGTAATTGTTGATATAATTTTGCTTCGTTGGCAATATCTAAAGAACTGGTTCCCTCATCTAATATAGCAAGCTTTGGACGATGAACTAAGATTCGTGCAAAAGCAAGACGTTGTTTTTCTCCAAGGGATAATCTGTTTTCCCAGGGGATTTCTTGATCAAGTTGCTCAAGATCCCCTATAGTAGATTGAAGATTGACTTGTTGCAATATTTCTGCAATTTGTACTTCGTTGATTTGATGATTACTATCAGGCAAGAGTAATTGTTGTCGAAGTGTTCCTACCGTGAGATAAGGGGATTGAGATAAGAAAAGGGTGTCTTTTGGAGAAGGAGAGAAGATGCGACCGCTACCATCGGTCCATAAGCCAATTATAGCTCGCAAAATAGCGGTTTTTCCTCGTCCACTGGGTCCAGTAATTAACAGACTCTCCCCTGGTTGTAGACAGAAGGATAAATTTTCTACAATTACTTTTTTGTGGTCAGGTGTCTTTAATGTAACCTTTTCAAAGGCTAAATAATTCTCTTCTATTATATTAATATTCCCTGCAATTTCCTTCTGTTGCATAAGGGATTTTAATGTTTTTGAAAAAGTCGCTAACCCTTCAATGGTATTCAACAATGTTTTTGAAGTTCTCCATTCATTGATTAAGCTTGCTACTGCATTAGAAAAGATTAAACAAGCTAGACTAACTTGAGTGATTTCTCCATAGCTAATTTGTTCTTGAATCAACAAAGGAGTAACCACAAACAGGGAAAATAAGCTAATAACAGATTGATAGACATGATAAAAAATATCTTGATATTTTTCCCATTTTACTCTATGTTCTGCTTTTTCTATCACCTGATTTAATTTCTTCTCAATGAGCTTGGAAATTGTTGCTTCTTTTGGCAAAAAAGCAACGGATTCACCCTGGTTGCAAACTTGAGTTAAAGCTTGATCATAATCAGTTTTTAATTCTGCTTCTTTCTTTTTAATCTGTTTTAATTTTCGAGTTAAATAGATATCTAAGATTTGACTAAAAATAGTGTAAATCAAAAGATAAATTGCAATTTGCTGGGAAATCGTCCAAAGAATAATAATAAAAGTGGCCATTTGTAGGACTTTTTCTAGGAAATTTTTCAAAAATATCAGACAATCTTTGGTAAATATTTCAATATCTGATTCGAGAAATCGATGGGGATTATAAAAACCAGTTTGAAAATTTAGTTGATAAAAAGCCCCCCGACTTAAATATTGTTTTAAAAAGTTATGACTTAACCATTGATACCAATTGAAGGAAATTTCTTTTCTAACCCATTCAGATAACCATCCTAAAACAGCAATCATGATCATTAAAAGGCTGGAAATCCCAAGGGTATGAACATATAAAGTTAGGTTTTTTTCTTCGATAACAATGTTAACAATATAACCTGTCCAAAAGTTAGCACAACCATTAATTCCCACTAAAAGAATAATCAGTCCCACTAAAAAACTCAGCATCCCCCAACTGCGAATGACCTCCGCGAAAGCTCTTTCTCCTTTTTCCGTTGGATACCAATAAGATTGACTTAAAATGCGGAAATTTTCCCAAGTTTGAGATCCAAATAAACCTAATTCAATTACGTTTTCTTGAAGATTATTGATAAGTCTTTCAGACATTTTTCTGTTATTTGATAACCAGTCGTCTTCTCAAGACAACAAAGAAAATCCCCTTTATTTTACTCAGCATATAAGAAAAATCATAAAGCTGATCAGAAGTTAATTAAAACTTAAGCAATGTCTGCTCTCAACCACAATTTAGATTAAGAAGATGTTAAAATCCAGCAGCATCTAAATTATCACTAAAAATCAATAAAAATTATTAAGCTTTCAGCCCAAAAAAAGACATAATAATTTACAAAAAAAGTATCTATGATGAGCCATTGTCAAGTAGAATGCTAGAGGAAGAAATCAGTAACAAAAGAGGGTAAAAGATGGATGAAGTTGTTAAGAAATTATCATCATTAGGATTGCCTGGAATTATCCTCGTCATTACCATGGCAGCATCAGGGGGAATCGGGGGGTCCTATGCCTTAGTCGCAGCGATCGCCACCTTGGGAGGTCCATTTGGCTTAGTCGGGGGATTAACAGTTTTAGGTCTAATGACCATTATAGGAGAAGTCCTAGCGGAATTTGGGATTGAGGCCATCTTAGCCAATGTTTATACAGAACGGAGCAAAACTGAGTCGGTCCAAGCCTTGTTAAAAGAAATTAAAGATTTACCCATTAGTGACGATTTAAAACTGAAATTAAGCCATGTTCTTAAATCAGCCCAATCTTCCCAACCTTAATGAAGTCAGAAGTCAGAAGTCAGAAGTCAGAAGTCAGAAGTTCCTCACTCCGTTCCGGCGCTATCGCACAGAAGTTCCTCACTCCGTTCCGGCGCTATCGCACAGAAGTTGTTTTTGGAACCGAGATTTATGCTCTGCCCCAAAAACTTTCCGCCTTAAAAAGCGAGGCTTTAGACCCAATTATTTTGGTAAATCTCAATCAGAGCAAGTAAGAACAAGATTCAGCAATGAGTAGCTTACAATCAGTGTTGAGCTTTGATGGCAAAGACGACTACGTAGAAATCCCTTACCAGTCTCGACTCAACCTCAAAAAATTCACCCTATCCTGTTGGGCCAAAGTTACCGGAAAACAGAAACAATGGCGATCGCCTGTTACCTGTCGAACTGGTGGTCCTCAAGGAGGATATATCCTGTACGCAGGGACGGATAATAAATGGCAATTTTGGATAGGAAATGGCCAGCAATGGGTCCCTTTGAAGGGAAGTAATGTGGTTTTAAGGGCCTGGACCCATATAGCAGCCACCTATGATGGGACAAAAATGAGGCTCTATATCAATGGAGAACCCGTCGGCACCCCCATTAACGTAACCCTGAATCTGAATCGAAAATTTCCCTTACGCATTGGTGCAGGGGCCACTGAACGCAAACCCACCTATTTCTTCCAGGGACAAGTTGCCGAAGTTCGCTTGTGGGAGCAAGTGCGATCGCCAAAAGAGATCGCCACCGCCATGAATCAGCGACTGACCGGAGAAGAACAGGGGTTAGTGGGATATTGGCCCCTGAATGAAGGTGCCGGTCGTACCATCCAAGATGCCACAGGAAACGGTCAAGAGGGGCGGATTTTAGGGGCAACCTGGAAACAAGTCGACCTTCCCCTAGAAGAAAAAGCGATCGCTTCTCAAGAGGAGGAAACCAAGCTCACCCCTTCCTCTGCACTGATGTTCAACGGAACCACTGATTATATTTGTGTTGCGGATAATCCCAGTTTACGCATTGCCGAGTACACCGTCGAACTGTGGCTTAAACCCAGTGGTCAACCCAATGAAACCTGGAAAGGGATAGTAGGCAAACCCGGCCGAAATTTCAACATCTGGTTACATAACGATGGATTTATCCACCATCGTTTTCATACCAATGCCGGTTGGAATGCAGGCGCACCCAATACCCCTAACCAGTCCCTCCCCTGGGATCAATGGAGTCATGTGGCCATTACCAACGATGGTCAAACCGCAAAAACTTATATTAACGGCAAACTGGTGGCCGAAGGTTCCACCGAGGGCAAGTTAATCGTTGATCAAACGCCCCTTTATATTGGTCGTGACTTAGATGGCACAGACGAACGGTACTTTAAAGGTTACATGGCCGATATTCGTCTTTGGAACCAAGTGCGTACCCCAGAAGCCATTAATGGCTCAATGAACACCCGATTAACTGGGACAGAAGAAGGATTAATCGCTTACTGGCCTGGTGATGAAGGCAGTGGTACAACCCTCAAAGATAAGACGATTAATAACAATGACGGGCAACTGTTTGGAGTTGGGTGGGAAAAAGTAGACCTTCCCCTTGAAGAGATTGCTCTTAAGACAGAAACATCATCTGTAGACACTGCTCAATCCAAACAAGCTGAGACAGAAACCTCACCACAAGAACCCTCATCAACCGCCACTGGCCAAGAGACATCAGGAGAGACTTCTCAAGCGATAGAGACTGAGACTTCAGCCACAACAGCCATCCCTCAACCAGCATCATCAACCACCACTGGCCAAGAAACATCAGGAGAGACTTCTCAAGGGATAGAGACTGAAACTGAACCTTCAGCCACAACAGATACCCCTCAACAACCAGTATCACCCACAACCACAACCGAACAAGTATCATTAACCCCTACTCAGGAGAAACCGCAAACCCCTATGAATGAAGTTGTTACCCCCAAATACAAAATTCTCTCCATCGATGGAGGTGGGATTCGTGGGATCATTCCCGCCATCATTCTTGCAGAAATCGAAAAACGCACCGGAGAACCGATTTATAAGTTATTCGATATCATTGCAGGAACCTCAACTGGGGGATTATTAGCCCTAGGGTTGACTAAACCCAACCCCGATAGCTCAGAACCCACCCCCCAATACAGTGCCGAAGACTTAATCAATATGTATGTTGATTATGGCGCAGTCATCTTTTATGAATCCTTCTTTGAACAAATGTTGGGTCCGTTCGAGGATATTATAGCCGGTCCCAAATTTTCCTCAGAAGGAAGGGACGAAGTAGTCAGCAAATTCTTTGGGGAAACCCCCCTACAAAGTTGCCTCAAAGAAGTGTTTGTTACCAGTTACGATATTGAACAACGCATCCCTGTCTTTTTCACCAGTCAAGTCGAAAAAGAACGAACACAATCAAGACAATTCCGCAAACTATGTTTAGGGTTTACCCTCAAAGATGCGGCCATGGCCACCAGTGCAGCGCCTACCTATTTTGAGCCTTATCACCTTCCCACCTGTCAGAATACCACCGGTTACTATACCTTAGTGGATGGAGGCATGGTGGCCAATAATCCTGCCCATTTAGCCATTATGGAGGCAGAATTAACGGAACGCAAAAAAGGGGTAGACCTGTCCATGAATGATATTCTGGTTGTCTCCTTGGGAACCGGATCTTTAACCAGTATTTACAAATATGAAGACGTGAAAAAGTGGGGACTGATCAACTGGGCAAGACCTCTATTGAATATTATCTTAGATGGGGGTAGCGAATTAGTAGCCGGGGAATTAGAACGAATCCTCGAACCCAAAGATATGGATCACGCAGGGTTATATTATCGTTATCAAACCTTCTTAAGTGAAGAAGTTGAAGCGATGGATAATGCTAAACCGAAAAATCTCGAAGCCTTAAAAGAATTAGCCCATCGACTCATTGAAGAAAAAGACGCAGAAATCGATCAACTCTGTGAGATTTTAACCAGTGGGTTGTCCACATAGGACTGCTTTTATTGATAATTCAAGCTGAGCAACGAGAGGGAAAAATGCAAACGCTTCCAATTACAGTCTTAGATAATACCCTGCGGGATGGAGAACAACAAGCCGGACTGTTTTTCTCTACTGCCACCAAATACGAACTGGCTCATTTAATTTGGAAAACAGGGGTTAAATACATTGATATTATGCCCTGTGTTTGTCAGGAAGAAGCCCAACTAGCCAAAACCTTAACCTCAGAAAAACTGATGATGTCGGCGGCCACGTTAATGGGGAAATCCTATATTGATCTCGCCCAAGACTGCGGCCTGAAAAATATTGTTATGTTTAAAGGGCTGTCTGACCGACTGCTCTTTTTAAGAGACCCCCAAATCCGTCAGCTGCCCGAATTTCAAGGAAAAACCATCGATGATGGCATTCCCCAGACAGTGATTGAGGAAATACGTCAAAGGGCCTTAAATCAGATTGTTGAACATTTGCGCTACGCTGTCGAAGAAACCCAACTAGAGGTATTTTTTGCCATTGAAGATGCCTCCAGGGCTGATTTTGACTTCCTAGTTGAATGTTTGCAAGCTATTAGTCCTTACATTGAATACTGTATCCTCTGTGATACCGTTGGCGTGTTAACCCCCCAAAAAAGTTATACCTGGGTCCACAAACTCTTGAACAGTACCCCAGGGGTAAAATTAGGGGTTCATTACCACAACGATTTAGGCTTAGCCCTGGAAAATACCCTACAATCGGTAATGGCAGGGGCAACCTTAATCTCTGGCACCTTTAACGGCATTGGGGAACGTTCTGGCAATGTGGCCTTAGAACAGGTGTTAAACGGCTTAAAACTGCGCTTTGGCATTGAAGTTGCAGGGTTTAACTATGAGGCGATCGCTCCAGTTCTCAATTATATGAACGAAAGAGGCATTCGTCCAGAAGCCCCTTACTCCCCAAAAGCCCAGTACCATGAATCGGGCATCCATGTCAACGCCCTCTTAGCCGACCCCAAAAGTTACGCAGTCTTACCCCACAATACTGTTGACATTCTCTTTGGCAAATGGAGTGGTGCCAGTAACTTCCGCTATTTATTTGAAAAACAACTACAGCATCCCCAACCCCCCGAACAATACGACAAAATGCGAACCGTCATCAAATCTTTAGCCATTGAACAACAACGGTATTTTACAGCCAACGAAGTAGTGGAGTTGTGGGAAAATGGTATCTTCAAATAAATCATCCTATGGCATCGTCGCCATTCCCGGAGAAGGGATTGGCCCAGAAGTCGTAGAAGCGTCCTTAACCATTTTGCAGCAAGTGGCGAACCTGGAAGGATTTGCCCTAACCGTAGACTATGGTTTATTGGGTGGGGTAGCCTTAGAACAGTTAGGCACTGCTTTTCCCCCCGAAACCATTAACTTGTGCCAAAATGCGGATGGGATCGTCTTTGGGGCGGTGAATCAAGGGGGACTCCTAGAACTACGACAGCATTTCGACTTTTTTATTAATTTACGACCCATTCGCACCGATCAAAGCTTACTACATACCTCTAGTCTGCGCCCCGAAAAGGTGCAGGATCTCGATCTGTTGATCGTGCGAGAATTGGTCAGTGGCCTTTATTTTGGGGCTGCCGGTCGCGGAACGGATGAAAAGGGAGAGTATGGCTATCACACCAAGCACTACTATGACAGAGAAATTCGTCGCATTGCACGAGTAGCCCTCGAAAAAGCCCAACATCGTCGCGGTTTACTCACCGTCGCCCACAAAGAAAACGCCTTACCCCACATTCCTTGGACGAAGTTGGTTCAAGAAGAAGCAGTTAACTACGACAATGTGACCGTTTCTCCCATGTTAGTGGATAATCTGGCTATGCAGTTGGTACTGAACCCCCAACAATTTGATGTCATCTTAGCTGGGAATATGTTTGGGGATATCCTCAGTGACATTGGGGGTGCGTTGGTGGGTTCCCTTGGTTTATTAGGATCAGCTAGTCTTAATGAACAGGGGTTTGGTTTGTATGAAGCCATTCATGGCACCGCCCCAGATATTGCCGGAAAAGGTATTGCTAACCCCCTGGGAACCCTCAATGCTTGTGTGTTAATGTTGCAGCAATGGGGGGAAAACAAAGCGGCACAACGAATTTTAAAGGCTCAACAACGATTGTTAGAAAAAGGATACCGTACCCCCGATCTCCATCGGAAACAAGAGGAAATTAAGGTTAATACGGCCACCTTTGTCGATCTCTTGTTAGAAGAATTATCCCTCGAACAACCGGCAAAATTATTAGGAGTGTAATAAATGACTGAAGCAACCAACATCTTACACCTCGGAGATGATATTAACACCGATGATATTATCCCTGCTAAACGGGGAACCAATGACGACCCCGATCACCTGAAACAGTACGCCCTGGAACATATTATCGGCGTGGGAAAACTCCTAGACTATCAAGCGATCGAAGCGGGGGAAAATTTTGGCTGTGGTTCCAGTCGAGAAATTGCACCCATCGCCCTCAAAGCCGCAGGTATCCAAAAAATTAAAGCCCGTTCCTTCGCAGAGATATTCTATCGCAACAGTATTAATATTGGCTTGCCCCTAGAAATTATGGGGGAAACAGAAGCGAACCCCGTGGTAGAAGCGATCGCCGAAGCAGGGGGCTTAATGGCCTTTAACCAAAAGCGTCGTCAGGGAGAAGTGACGATCCCTCCCAGTGTAACCCCTCCCCGTCCCATGACGCGGGTAGAAAAAATGTTGGCCAAAGCTTCGGGAAATGCTTATGTTAAGCCAGGAGAAGGAGTTTTTGCTAAGGTGGATCTGGCCCTGTCCCACGATGCCGTGGCGGGATCGGTGGCTAAGGTGTTTTATGAATATTATGGAGACAACGCCCGATTATGGGACCGAGAACGGGTAGTCCTAGTAGCGGATCATTTTATCCAAATTAACGAGATTCGCAACGATAACAAAGCCCAGGGGATGTATGAACAGATGATTCAATTTGCCCACAAGCAAGGGTGTCATCTCTTCGATGTGGTTTCTCCTGGGGAAGCAGCCGGCATCTGTCATGTGTTACTCCCAGAAAAGGGCTTAGTACGCCCTGGGATGATTATTGCTGGCACCGACTCCCATACTTGCACCTATGGGGCGTTAGGGGCGTTTTCCACGGGGGTGGGAACGACGGACATGGCCAATATTTTTGCTATGGGAGATATGTGGATCAGAGTGCCTCAAACCCTGTTATTTGAGTTATCGGGAACCTTACCCCCCCATATTAGTGCCAAGGATATTATTCTCTTTATCTTAGGACAATTGGGCTGTGGAGGCGCAACCAGTAAGGTGATGGAGTTTCGGGGGTCGATCATTGACCAGTTACCCCTGGATGAACGGATGACTTTAGCCAATATGGCCATTGAATGCGGGGCCATGTGTGGTTTAATTGCGGCTGATGAGGTGACACGCAACTATGTCAGTCAAAGGTCTTCCCAAGGGTTTGAAGATGCGATCGCCGATCCTGATGCGGAATATGAAGCCATTTATCGCTTTGATCTCAGTCAGTTAGAACCCCAAGTGGCCCGTCCCCCCAAACCAGATCAGGTGGTGTCTGTCAGTCAACTGGAGGAAGTTCCCATTACGAAAGCGTTTGTGGGTTCTTGTACGGGGGGAAAACTCCACGATCTTGCTCAAGTGGCCCAAGTGTTAAAGGATCACAAAGTTGCCCCAGGAGTCAATTTATTTGTGGTGCCAGCTTCGGTGGAAGTGGCGCAAAAAGCGCAAGAATTGGGTTATTTGGACATTTTTAACCAAGCCGGGGCGCAACTGTTGAAATCAGGCTGTGGGGCTTGTATTAATGCTGGAAAAGGGGTGTTAGATCAAGAAGAAACCGGCATCTATGCCACCAACCGTAATTTTAAAGGCCGTAGTGGCGATCCCACTGGAAAAAACTATTTAGCTTCCCCCAGAACAGTGGCTATTTCTGCCATTAAAGGGAAAATTTCTAGCGATCTCGATAGATAATCCCTTCAATTATTCTGTCAAAAAATAGGAGAATTAATAATTAATTAATATCTAAAAATTCTCCTATGAAGTAGACTTAGAACAGGCTAGGTTTACAGAAAAAATTATTAAAATGAGAGGAAAAAATCATGGATGAAGTAGCAAAAAAACTGGCTTCTTTAGGATTACCTGGGGTTCTACTTGCTCTTATGATGGCCACTTCAGGTGGCATGGGAGGAACCTATGGGTTAATCACTTCTATTGTTGCTTTAGGCGGTCCGTTTGGACTGATGGGAGGATTAGCTATCCTCGGTTTAATGACTGCGGTTGGGGATGTTTTATCGGGTTATGGCATCGAATCCCTGTTAGTGACAGTGTATAAAGAACGAACTAAATCAGAATCCTTAACCAAGCTCATTAAAGAACTAAAAGACCTGCCAATTTCGGATAATCTCAAACTCAAACTTAAGACCTTACTTGATCCTGATCATCAAGCGGAAGCACAAGAAAGAAAGGAACCGAGACAGGTAGAAATTATCGAAGAATAATCCCCTTAAATTAAAGCTAATTTCGGCTAAGTTTATCTGTGAATTTGCAACCTAAAAACATAATTGCGCCACAACTTTTATCAGATTAATTTTGAATTAGTGATGATAATTCCTAACCATAAATTTAACTTCTGATTGGTTGATAAGCGTGTCGAACCACTAACTTCTGACTTCATTAAAGGATACCTTCAATGTTAAATGCTTGTATTCACCAGTTATTTGAAACCCAGGTCAAACAGAATCCTAATGCGGTTGCAGTCATATCTGAAAAAGGGCAATTGACCTATAAAGAATTAAATAGCAAAGCAAATCAACTGGCTCACTATTTACAAACATTAGGAGTTAAGTCAGAGACGTTAGTGGGGTTGTGTCTCGATCGTTCCTTAGAAATGATCATTGGGTTACTGGGTATTCTCAAAGCAGGAGGGGCTTATGTTCCCCTTGATCCGACCTATCCCAGTGAAAGATTGAGCTATATGGTGCAAGATGCTCAAATTGACCTCTTAGTCAGTAAAGAAGATTTTAAGAGTGTTATTTCCGATTATCAAGGCAAAATTATCTGTTTAGATAGTCAAGGGGAAGCCATCAACCATTATTCATCCGATAACTTGGTCAATACCGTAGAACCCCATAACTTAGCCTACGTCATCTACACCTCAGGATCAACGGGAAAACCCAAAGGGGTGATGATTGAACATCATTCCTTGGTCAATTTTACTCAATTGGCTATAGAACAATATAAGATGTCTGCCAGCGATCGCACCCTGCAATTTTCCTCTATCAGTTTTGATATGGCTGTAGAAGACATCTATCCTACCCTTTGTTGTGGAGGGGCTATGGTATTAAGGACAGAGGAAATGATCAGTTCTATCCCTGTCTTTCTCAGAAAATGTCAAGAGTGGCAAATAACCTGGTGGAGTCTTCCCACTGCCTATTGGCATTTATTGGTTAATGAGTTAGTTAATAGTCAACTTGCTTTACCTCAAACGTTACGATTAATCATTATTGGAGGAGAAAGAGTTCAACCGGAACTGGTAAGAATGTGGTTGGACTATGTGGGACATTTTCCCAAGCTGATTAATAGTTATGGACCAACAGAAACAACAGTTATAGTAACATTACTTTCTCTGTCTCAACTAACAGAAAATCAACCAAAACAAACAGAAATTCCCATTGGAAAAACTTTAGGGGACAAAATTCAAGTTTACGTTTTAGATAAACACTTAAAAAACGTTCCCACTAAGACAGAAGGAGAAATATATATTGGAGGAGATACGGTTGCTAGGGGTTATTTAAACCGTCCTGAATTAACTGCTGAAAAGTTTATTCAAGATCCGTTTAACCCTGGGCAAAGATTATATAAAACTGGAGATTGGGGACGATATTTAGAAGATGGTAATTTGGAATATTTAGGGCGCATTGATCACCAAGTTAAAATCAATGGTTTTCGAGTAGAATTAGGAGAAATTGAAAACACTTTACTCCAACATGAGAAAGTTGCTCAAACTATTGTTATTGCTCAAGAAGATACCCTGGGCAATAAAACTTTAGTTGCTTATATTGTTCCCCATTTACCTCAAGAAAATTTAACCAAAAATCTACAAACATTTCTCCATGATAAGCTACCTAGCTATATGATTCCTAAAGCTTTGGTTATCTTAGACAAGTTACCCATAAATGCCAATGGAAAAGTAGATCGTCAGGCTCTACCCAAAGCAAACTATATAAGAGCAAACCTAAACACAAGCTTTATTGCCCCTAGAAATGAGCAAGAAGAAAAATTAGCTAACATTTGGAAACAGGTATTTGGCTTAGACACAGTGGGAATTGATGATGACTTTTTTGAACTTGGGGGACATTCTTTAATTGCCACTAAAATTTTATCCCGAATTCGAGATATTTTTCAAGTTGAAATTTCCTTTCAAGAACTCTTTACAAATCCGACCATTCAGGGATTAAGTCTAGTTATTAATCAGCAAGATAAATTAGATAAAAATTTCTCTTTTTCACAAAAAATCAAGCCTATTTCTAGAGAAGGAGAATTACCCGTATCTTTTGCACAGGAAAGGGTGTATTTTCTAGAAAAACTAGCCCCTTCAATGACGGCGTATCAGTTCCAAGAACGTTTACGCATCAATGGCTTTTTAGATATTCCTGTACTCGAAAAAACTCTCAGTGAAATTCTGCGCCGTCACGAAATTTTCCGCACCACATTTCCTGCTGTAGAAGGAAAACTAATACAGGTAATTCATCCCCCAAAACCGGTTAAATTACCCATTATTGATTTACAACATCTTCCTCAAGATCAACAAGAAATAGAAGTAGAAAAACTAACGGATAGTACGGTTAAAAAACCCTTTGATATTAGTCAGTTACCTTTAGTTCGTTGGACATTATTAAAACTCAATGAACAAGAATGGGTTTTAATTCATGTCGAACATCATATGGTTCATGATGGTTGGTCATTTAATATCTTTTTAAAAGAATTAATAACCCTTTATCAAGCTTTTTCTCAAGGTAAACCTTCCCCTTTGAGTGAACCCAGTTTACAGTTTGTGGACTTTGCCCATTGGCAGCGAGAATGGACAAAAACCGCAGCAGCCCAAGAACAGTTGAACTATTGGCATCAACAATTAACCGGAATTCCGCCCCTACTAGAATTACCCTACGATCGCCCTCGTCCCACAGAACAAACCTACGGAGGGGGAAGGTTACGAGTGGATCTGCCTTTGGATATCTGCAAACCCCTGAGAAAGTTGGGTCGTCAACAAGGGGTGACATTGTTTATGAGTATGTTTGCGGCCTTTGTAACGCAAGTTTACCGCTATACAGGACAAGAAGATATCTGCATTGGTTCAGGGGTCGCTAACCGACGGTTAAAGGAGACAGAGGGACTGATCGGGATGATTGTTAATAATATTGTTCTTCGTACCGATGTGTCAGGAAATCCCACCTTTACAGACTTATTAAAACAAGTAC
The DNA here is from genome assembly GCA_030065735.1 of Crocosphaera sp. GTDB lineage: Bacteria > Cyanobacteriota > Cyanobacteriia > Cyanobacteriales > Microcystaceae > Crocosphaera. The sequence continues at coordinate 28,193 of JASJDD010000009.1, read as the reverse complement.
GTCAAGTAACGTTAGAAGGATTTGCCAACGAAGATTTACCCTTTGATAAAGTGGTGGAAGTTTTAAAACCCATTCGTCACTTAAGTTATAACCCTTTATTCCAGGTAATGTTTAGTTTTCATGATGCTCAATTACCCAATTTAATCTTACCTGAATTGACCATTAAACCTAATGATGCTTTGACTAATGAATCTGCTAAATTTGATCTTGATATCGTGGTCATTCCTCGTTCTGAACAACGAGTGGGACGAGATTCTACTGGGGAGAGTAAGGGGATAGAAACAGAAGGAATTACGATGGTTTGGGAGTATAATACTGACCTGTTTGATGAGTCTACGATGGAAAGAATGGTCGAGGATTATCAAACGTTGTTAAAAGGTATTTTAGCCAATCCTAATCAAAAGCTTTCTCAATATTCTTTGTTAACAGAACCCCAAAAACAGCAGTTATTAGTTGACTGGAATCAGACACAAACTGAGTATGAAGATATAACAGCGATTCATCAACTATTTGAAGAACAAGTTAACAAGACACCAGCAGCGATCGCCGTTATTTTTGAAGGGCAACAACTGACGTATCAACAGTTAAATGAAAAGGCGAATCAACTGGCACATTATCTCCAACAATTAGGGGTTAAACCCGATGATTTAGTGGGAATTTATCTTGAACGTTCCCTAGAGATGCTCATCGGATTATTAGCAATTCTTAAAGCAGGAGGTGCTTATTTACCCTTAGATCCTGCTTATCCAGAAGAGAGATTAAGCTATATGGTTAACGATGCTCAAGTTTCTCTTGTTGTGACCTTAGAAAAATGGAGCAATGGTAAAGATAATCAGGAAATAAATTGGGTTTGTTTAGATAGTCAACAAGAAATTATTAGTCAGCAACGTAAGCAAAATATTGAGAGTTTAATTAAGAAAAATAATCTTTGTTATGTTATTTATACATCGGGATCAACTGGACAACCGAAAGGAGTATTGATCGAACATCAATCCTTAATTAACTTTACCCAAAGTGCGATTGAAAATTATCAGATAACCCAACAAGATAGGGTTTTACAGTTTGCTTCCATTAATTTTGATGCAGCAGCAGAGGAAATTTATCCCTGTTTAAGTTGTGGCGGAACCTTAGTGCTGAGAACAGAAGAAATGATGAAATCTGTCTCAGCATTTATAGAAGAATCTCGTCAAAAAGAAGTAACCATTTGGGATTTACCCACCGCTTATTGGCATTTATTAGTCAGTGAAATAATCCAAGATAATTTGAAGTTACCTGAATCATTAAGACTGGTTATTTTAGGAGGAGAAAGAATTTTACCGGAACGGGTAAGAATGTGGCAAGAATATGTGGGTTATTATCCTCAATTAGTTAATAGTTATGGTCCCACAGAAGCAACAGTTGTATCCACTTTATACTCTCTCCCAGAAACCTTAATTAATCAACCAGAAATTCCCATCGGTAAACCCATTAATAATACTGAAGTCTATATTTTAGATCAATATTTACAACCCCTTCCTATTGGGATTCCTGGAGAATTGCATATCGGTGGTTTAGGGATAGCAAGGGGTTACTTAAACCAACCCAAATTAACCCAAGAGAAATTTATCAATAATCCCTTTAAACCCGAAGAAAAACTCTACAAAACAGGGGATTTAGTCAGGTATAAATGGGATGGCAATTTAGACTTTTTAGGACGGATTGATTCTCAAGTAAAAATTCGAGGTTTCCGCATTGAATTAACAGAGATTGAAACGATTTTAAATCAGCATCAATTGATTAAGCAATCAGTTGTCATTGCTAGGGAAGATAGTCCAGGAAATAAACGATTAGTCGCTTATTTAGTCGGGAATCAAGATCAAGTAGAACTTGAGGAAATTCGTCATTATTTGAAACAAAAATTACCGCCTTATATGGTTCCGTCCGCCTTCATTTTTGTCGAAGAAATCCCCATAACTCCTAATGGAAAAGTCGATCATCGTGCGTTACCGATTCCCCAAATCATCCAACAATTAAGCAGTGATTTTACCCCACCTCAAAACCCAATAGAAGAACAATTAGCAAAAATTTGGGCTGAAGTTTTAAGACTGGAAAAAGTCAGTATTCATGATAATTTCTTTGAACTAGGAGGGGACTCGATTGTTAGTATTCAGATGATTTCGAGAGCAAATCAAATCGGGTTACAATTGACTCCTAAACAACTCTTTCAGTATCAAAGTATTGCTGAATTAGCGACAGTTGTGGGAACAGGAAAACAAATAAAAGCTAACCAGGAATTAGTAATGGGAAATGTTCCTTTAACCCCGATTCAACATTGGTTATTTGAGCAAAATTTACCTGATGTTAATTTCTTTAATCAATCAGCTTTAATTGAAGTTCCTTCCTCATTAAACGCAGAATTATTGCAACAAGTTATCCAAGCATTATTAAATCATCATGATGCTTTACGGTTCCATTATATTGAAGAAAATGGCACGTTTACCCAGATAAATGATGGAACAAAAGATACAATTCCTGTAACAGTTATTGATTTATCTAACCTATCTGACGAAGATCAGGAAAAAGTAATTAATACTAAAGATCAAGAGATTCAGAGTAGTCTCAATCTAACTAGGGGAGAGATAGTTAAATTTGTCTTATTTAACTTAGGAAATGACCAACCCAATCAACTTTTGATAGTAATTCATCACTTAGCAGTAGATGGAATCTCTTGGCGCATTTTACTAGAAGATTTCGTCACAGCTTACCAACAAATTAATCAAGAAAAAGCCATTCAATTCCCCTTGAAAACTACCTCATTTCAAGATTGGTCAAACCAGTTAATTAGCTACAGTCAATCGGATAAATTGAAGCAAGAAAAAGACTATTGGTTATCTCAATTACAAGACAAAATTGCTAGTTTACCGATTGATTACCCCTTGCAACCAAAAAGTAATCAATTAAGTTCAGCTAAAGCGATTCATCGATGTCTGACTGTAGAAGAAACCACTGGATTATTGCAAGATGTTCCCAAGGTTTATAACACCCAAATTAACGACATTTTACTGACTGCATTAGTAGAAAGTTTCAGTCAATGGACACAGCAAAATACGTTAGTGGTTGACTTAGAAGGTCATGGACGAGAAGATTTATTTGAAGAAATAGATTTATCCCGTACTATTGGTTGGTTTACCACACTATTTCCTGTCAAATTAGAAAAGAGTAAAACAGGACAAATACCCGAAACCTTAAAATCAGTTAAAGAACAATTACGTCGTCTCCCAAATCATGGTATTGGTTATGGTATCTTGAAATATTTGTCTAATGATGGGGAGGCTAAAAACTCATTTCAAGACTTAGGAAAAGCTGAAGTTAGCTTTAATTATTTAGGTCAATTTGATCAGGTCTTATCTGCATCAGGGGGTTTAGGAAAAGTTCTCCAATGGAAGTCAGACCGAAGTGCATTAGGAAACCGAAGTCATTTATTAGAAATTAGTGGCTTAATTCGCTCAGAAAAACTAGAAATGCAGTTTGTTTATAGTCAAGATATTCATCAGCAAGACACCATTGAACAATTGGCTAATGATTTCATGGACAGCTTAAAAACCCTCATTGAACATTGTCAATCATCAGAGAATAAGGGTTATACTCCTTCTGACTTTTCTGCGGCCCAAGTGAGTCAAGAACAGCTTGATAAATTTATGTCCAAAGTAGCTAAAAAGAAACAGATTAAGAGGTAATTAGATGAACAACATTGAAGACCTTTATGCGCTTTCTCCTATGCAAGAAGGGATGTTATTTCATACCCTTTATTCTCCTGAATCTGAAGCTTATTTTGAGCAATTAGTTTGTCAGTTGAAAGGGCAATTAAATATATCTCTTTTTCAGAAAGCTTGGCAAACTATTGTTGCGAGACATCCCGTTTTACGCAGTTCTTTTCATTGGGAAGAAATCGAAAAACCCTTACAAATGGTCAGTCAACAAGTGGAATTATCTTGGATGATTCATGACTGGCAACATTGGCCTGAAAATCAACAAAAAGAAGCGTTAGAGACGTTTTTGAAAAGCGATCGCAGTTTAGGAATTGACATTGATCAAGCTCCTTTAATGCGCTTTACTTTAATTCAGTTAGGGGTTGACAATTATCAGTTTATTTGGAGTCATCATCATATCTTATTAGATGGTTGGTCAATGCAGATTGTGCTGCAAGAGGTTTTTGACTTATATGAAAGTTATAATCAAGGAGACTCTTTACAGTTAAAACCCTGTCCTCTTTATCGGGAATATATTAGTTGGTTACAGCAACAAAATCCTTTTGAAGCTAAAGAATTTTGGCAAAAAAAATTACAAGGAATTGAAGCTACTACCCCTTTAATTGTTGATCAATTAATCAAGAATAACACTCAAAAGGAAGCTTATCAAGAAATTCCTTTTAAGCTATCTATTGAGGCAACAGAAAAACTACAATTATTGGCACAAAAACACCATTTAACCCTTAATAATTTAGTTCAAGGGGCGTGGGGTTTACTGCTTTCTCGCTACAGTGGAGAAACGGATATTATTTTTGGAGCAACTGTATCAGGCCGTCCTAGTAATTTTCCTAATGTTGAGCAAATGGTTGGGTTATTTATTAATACCTTGCCTGTACGTTTAAAAGTGTCTGACACAGAGGCATTAATTCCTTGGTTAAAAGAATTACAGGGTCAACAATTTGAGCAGGAACCTTATAGTTATTATTCTTTAGCTGAAATTCAAAAATATAGTGATATTCCTCCTGAAATGCCTTTGTTTGAAAGCATTTTAGTGTTTGAAAATTATCCTGTTAAATCAGATAAAAATGACACTAAAAAAACCTTAGAAATTGCGAATATTCGTTGTTTAGAAAGAACGAATTATCCTCTGACAGTTGTCATCATTCCTAATGAAGAATTATCAGGAAGAATTGTCTATGATATTCGGCGTTTTCAACCAGAAACCATTGAAAGAATGATCGGACATTTGCAAACCCTATTAGAAGGAATGGCCAATGATCCAGAACAGCGTCTCTCTCAATTTTCATTATTAACAAAAGCAGAAGAAGCAGCATTAATTTTAGAAGAAAATCAAAATGATGCTCAAATCAAAACCATTAATTATCAATGTGTTCATCACTTGTTTGAAAAACAGGTTAATCAAACACCCGAAGCTGTTGCTATTGTTTATAAAAATGAACAATTAACTTATCAAGAATTAAACCAAAAAGCGAATCAATTAGCCCATTATTTACAATCGTTAGGCATTAAATTAGAAGAGAAAATAGGGGTTTGTATTGAGCGATCGCCTTTAATGGTTATTGCTATTTTAGCCATTTTAAAAGCAGGAGGGACTTATGTTCCTTTAGATCCAGCTTATCCTTCTGAAAGACTAGCTTTTATGCTCGAAGATGTTGAATGTTCTCTTCTTTTAAGCCAAAATCATCTTTTAGAGCAACTACCTGTTGATAATATTAAACAGGTTATTGATATTGAGTCAGAATGGGAAAAAATTAGTCAATATTCTTCTGAGAATTTAGCAGTTAATATTACTGTTGATCACTTAGCTTACATCATCTATACATCCGGTTCAACAGGAAAACCAAAAGGAACAGAAGTACCTCATCGTAGCTTTATAGGGTTTATGTTTGGGGTTGATTATATTGACCTTAATCCTAACAATATTTGGCTACAACATTCATCAATTTCTTGGGATGCTTTAACCTTGGAATTATGGCCACCTTTGCTTTATGGAGGGTGTTGTGTGCTTTATCCAGGGAATATTCCGACCCCAGAAGAATTAAGTAACATTATCAAAGAAAAAAGAATCAATATTCTTTGGTTAACCTCTGCATTTTTCAATTTAGTTATTGATACTATACCAGAAGCTTTATTGGGAGTGAAACAACTGATAACAGGAGGAGAAAGTTTATCAGTTGATCATGTTCGTCGTGCTGTAGAATTGTTACCAAAAACCCAAATTGTTAATGGTTATGGACCTTCAGAATGTACAGTATTTTCCTGTTGTTATCCTATTCCTAAACAAGTTGATAAAAATCTTTCGTCTATTCCCATTGGTAAACCCATTGTAGATAGAAAAGTTTACTTATTAGATAGGAATTTCAAACGAGTTCCTCTAGGGGTTTCGGGGGAAATTTATATCGGAGGTTCCAGTGTAGCAAGAGGTTATTTGAATCAACCAACTTTAACCCGTGAAAAGTTTATTGCTAACCCTTTTGTTCCAGGAGATACCCTTTATAAAACAGGAGATTTAGTCCGTCGTCTGACCGATGGAAATCTAGAATTTTTAGGACGAATTGATAATCAAGTTAAAGTCAGAGGATTTCGCATTGAATTAGGGGAAATTGAAACCATTTTAACGAATCATTCTGATATCAAAGAAGCGACTGTTATTATACGAGAAGATAATCCTGGAAACAAATCTATCGTTGCTTATTGTATTCCCCATAATCATCAATTAACCTCCCATGATGTGAGAAATTATCTAACAGAAAAGTTGCCTAATTATATGATTCCTAATGCTTTCGTATTTTTAGACCAATTTCCTTTAACTCCCAACGGAAAAATTAATCGTCGCGCTTTACCTATTCCTGATAATTCTCAGAGTAATTTTAGGGTAGAGTTTGTTCCTCCTCGAACTTCTACAGAAGAAGAATTAGCAACAATTTGGACGGAAGTTTTAGGATTAAACAAAGTGGGAATCTACGATAATTTTTTTGAATTAGGAGGTCATTCTTTGCTGGCCACTCAAGTGATTTCTCGACTCAAAGAAATCTTTGAAATTGAGTTTCCTTTCCGCTATTTATTTGAAAATCCTACCATTGCTAAACTGGGAGAAAAAGTTACTATTCAACAACTTGAACAAGCACAAGGTGATGAATTATCTCAAATTTTAGAGGAAATTGATGAATTATCAGAGGAGGAAGCAACCCAACAATTACTATTGTAATACTGTGAATGATTGTTTTGCTTTTTGTTCCTAAAAATTGAACCAATAATCTTATGAGTGACTTATTAAAACGTTTAGAAAATCTTTCTCCTGAAAAACGAGAATTAGTGCTGCAAAAATTGAAGCAGCAACAATCTAAATTAGGCAATAATCAAGAGAAACAAAAACTATCACTCATTCCTATATCAAGAAAAGAAAAAATTCCTCTATCTTTTGCTCAAACAAGACTCTGGTTTCTAGCTGAATTTGATCAAGAAAATTCTCCTTATCATGTTCCCATTTTTTGGCAAATTAAGGGACAGCTTAACATCAATGTTTTAAAACAAGCGATCGCAGAAATTATTAACCGTCATGAAGTCTTAAGAACCACTTTTTCTGTAGTAGATGAGTCTCCTGTACAAGTAATTAATTCACCTAGTCTATTAACGATACCAGTAATAGGGTTAGAGGGAGAAACAGAAGAAATTAAATTACAAAAAGCGCAACAATTAGCAATAGAAGAACTTGAGACTCCTTTTGATTTATCAAACTATCCTTTATTTCGAGTAAAAATCCTAAAAATTAACCCTAACTTTCATATTCTATTATTGGTAATTCATCACATCATTTTTGATGGTTGGTCAGTTAATATATTTCGTCAAGAATTATCGACACTTTATCAATCTTTTTTAAACAATCAACCTTCTTCTTTAGAAAAATTATCCCTTCAATATGCTGATTTTTCCTATTGGCAAAAACAATGGTTACAAGGAGAAAGATTAGAAACTCAACTTAATTATTGGCAACAACAGTTAAAAAATGCACCTCCTATCTTAGAATTCCCCACTGATAAACCCCGTCCCCCTGTACAAACCTATGAGGGTTCTAGTCAATTTATACGCCTCAATGAGACCTTAACACAGCAGTTAAAACAATTAAGTCAAACATCAGGAACAACCCTGTTTATGACCCTTTTAACTGCATTTAAGGTGTTACTTTATCGCTATAGTGGACAGGAAGATATTATTGTAGGAACAGCGATCGCTAATCGAAATCGTCAAGAATTAGAATCATTAATGGGCTTTTTTGTCAATACTTTAGCCTTACGAACTCAAATATCAGAAAATGTTACTTTTCTAGAATTATTGCAACAGGTTAAAGAAAAAACATTAGAGTCTTATGATCATCAAGATTTACCGTTTGAGAAACTAATTGATGAATTAAAAATTGAGCGATCGCTGAGTCATCATCCTTTATTTCAAGTCTTTTTTACCTTACAAAATGAATCTGAAGAAAAATTAGAATTACCTACTTTAACTATCAGTAACTTTGAATGGGAAAACAAAACAACCTTATTTGATTTAGGGTTAATTTGTCGAGAAATGTCTCAAGAATTAATTATAGAATTAGAATATCGAACCGATTTATTTGAAGCACAAACCATTCAAGGAATGGTTGAACATTTAAACATTTTATTACAAGGAATTGTTGATAATCCGAAACAATCAATTAATACCTTACCCTTATTAACAAAAGCTGATCAGGAACAATTAAAATTATGGAATCAAACTGCTAGTAATTATCCTCAAGATAAAACCATAATTGACTTATTTGAAGCACAAGTTAATCAAAACCCTGATAACATCGCTTTACTGTTTGAAGAAACCAGTTTAACTTATCAAGAATTAAATCAAAAAGCGAATCAATTAGCTCATTATTTACAACAAACTTATACTGTTGAACCAGACACCTTAATTGGTATTTGTACCGAACGTTCCCTAGAGATGATTATTGGATTATTAGGGGTTCTAAAAGCAGGTGCAGCTTATGTTCCTATTGATCCTAATTATCCCGAAGAACGAATTGACTTTATTTTAGAAGATAGTAGCATTAAAGTCTTATTAACTCAGAGTTTTATTAAAGATAAATTATCTCTATCTTCCTTAAAATTGTCTCATAATTTAATTGATTTAGATAAGTTTGATTTTGAGTTATATTCTCACCATAATTTAAACTCTCAAAGTAAGCCAAATCATTTAGCTTATGTGATTTATACTTCCGGTTCCACCGGACGACCAAAAGGGGTAATGATTGAACATCAATCGATTATTAATCTTAGCTTAAATTGGGGTAAAATGTTTGAGGTTTCTCCCCAAAGTCATTTACTTCAATTTGGGTCTTTCAGTTTTGATTTATCCATTGGAGAAATCGCCACTAATCTTGTTCAAGGTGCTTGTTTATATTTAGCTAAAAAAGACACATTGTTACCAACTCAAACCTTAGTAGACTTTCTGGAAAGCAACAAAATTACTCATAGTTTTTTATCCCCTTCAGCTTTATCTGTGTTACCAAAAGCCACCTTATCTTATTTAGAAAATATAACAATTGGTGGTGAAGCTTGTTCTGCTGAAGTGGTCGAAAAATGGTCAGATCAAAGACGTTTATTTAACTGCTATGGACCAACAGAAACGACAGTAACAGCAACAGCTTTCCCTTGTCAAAAGAATGGCAAAATTCCCCCTATTGGTAAACCTTTAGATAATATTCGAGTCTATATTTTAGACAAAAATCAGCAACTGTTACCCCCAGGAATACCTGGAGAATTATGTATTGCAGGTGTGGGGTTAGCTAGGGGATATTTGAATCGTCCTGACTTAACTAATGAAAAATTTATCGAAGTTAATCTACTTGGAAAAACGGAACGAATTTATTCAACAGGTGATTTAGCTAAGTGGGGATATGATGGTAATCTTGAATTTTTAGGGCGAATTGATCAGCAAATAAAATTGCGAGGTTTTAGAATTGAATTAGGGGAAATTGAAACAGTATTATTGGAACATCCTACTGTCAAAGAAGCGGTTGTTAACTTATATGAAACTGAAAACAATCAGCAATTAATCGCTTATATCACTACTCAAAAACCAGAAGATGATATTAGAGAGGAATTGAAAAGCTTACTGAAAAGCAGACTCCCAAATTATATGATTCCGAGTCAGATTATGATCTTGGAGAAATTTCCCTTAACCCCTAATGGAAAATTAGACAAAAAAGCCTTACCCATTCCTGAACTAGAATCATTAAATGCTGGCGAAAGTCCCGTTACTCCCACAGAAGAATTATTAGCGAGTTTATGGCAAGATATTTTAAAAGTTAAGTCTGTAAGTCGTCGAGATAACTTCTTTGAATTAGGGGGACATTCCTTATTAGCAACCCAATTAATTACCCGTATTCGTAATAGTTTTGGGGTAGACTTAGCCGTTCGTAAAGTATTTGAACAGAGTATTTTGTGCGAATTAGCAACAGAAATTGATCAAGGAAATAGAGCGATCGCCTTACCACCTCTGCTGCCACAACCCTCCCATGAGACCAAAGTGTTATCCTTTGCTCAGTCAAGACTTTGGTTTATGGCCCAACTGGAAGGGGCCCAAAACTCTGCCACCTATAATATGCCCAATGCTCTAGAACTCAAGGGCAACTTAAACATAGATGCGTTGCGTACCAGTTTCGCATATCTCCTAGAACGTCATGCCATTCTGCGTACCTCCTTCCCAGCATTATCCGGAGAAGCTCAAATCCTCATCCACAATTCAATGGATGTGCTGGAGATTGAAGACCTACAGGAACTTGATCCCCAGACCCAAGCAGAAACGGTACAACGGTTAGTTGATCTCCATGCTCAAGCGCCTTTTGACTTGAACACAGGTCCCTTATTTAAAGCCAAATTGCTGCGATTAAACTCAGACAAAAATGTACTTCTTCTCAATATGCACCACATCATTAGTGATGGTTGGTCAATGGGAGTATTTAAGCAGGAATGGGAACAGGTTTATGGTGCTTTGGCTGGGGGAAATCAACCCAATTTACCCCCCTTACCCGTTCAATATAGTGATTATGCTGCTTGGCAGCGCAGTTGGTTACAAGGGGAGATTTTAGAACAGCAGGAAAATTACTGGAAACAACAACTCGAAGATGCTCCTAGATTAATTGATTTGCCCACTGACCATCCCCGTCCCGCAAAACAAAGTTACCAAGGAGAGCGCGAGGAATATGATTTGAGCCAAGAATTGACTGAGAAACTGAAAATCCTCAGTCAAAAACAGGGGGTTAGTTTGTTTATGACCCTGTTTACCGCTTTTAATATTTTACTTTCCCGTTACAGTCGCCAAGAAGACTTATGTATTGGTACTGGTATTGCCAACCGCACCCATAGTCATGTAGAAAAGTTAATCGGCTTTTTTGTCAATACCTTGGTTTTGCGAAGCCAAGTCAAACCAGAACAAAGCTTTAGTGACTTACTGCAACAAAGTCGCCAAACTTGCTTAGATGCTTATGCACATCAAGATATTCCCTTTGAGTATTTGGTCGAAAAGTTACAACCAGAACGCAGTTTGAGTTATAACCCCTTATGCCAAGTGGCCATCGTTTTGCAAAACACTGCCAGAGCAGGAACCAAAGTTAGCCTGACAGGACTGGAGATTGAAGATTTAGAGCAAACTTATCCTTTTGCGAAGTTAGATTTGACCTTGGATTTATCCGAAAGAGACGAGCAACTTCATTGTATGTGGGAATATGCCACCGATTTATTTGAAGCCGAAACAATTCAACGGATGGCGGGGCATTTTGAAGTATTGCTTGAAGGCATTGTCAATAATCCACACCAAGCAATTAATCGCCTACCTTTGCTAACAGAAGCTGACCACCAACACTTACAAATCTGGAATCAAACTGATAGCAATTATCCCCAGGACAAAACCTTTGTTGATTTATTTGAAGAACAAGTTAAAATCAGCCCTGATAACATAGCCTTAGTCTTTGAGCAGCAAAGCTTAACTTATCAAGAACTTAACCAAAAAGCTAACCAATTAGCTCATTATCTACAGCAACATTATCAAATAAAACCTGATACCTTAATTGGGATTTGTATTGATCGCTCTTTGGAAATGATTATCGGGTTATTAGGGGTTCTCAAAGCAGGGGCTGCTTATGTACCCATTGACCCTGACTATCCCGAAGATCGGATTCGCTTTATTTTAGAAGATACTGAGATATCGGTCTTGTTAACCCAAAGCTTTATTCAGGAAAAATTACCCCTATGTCAATTAAAAAATTCCTGTGAGGTCATTTGTTTAGATCAATCTAACTTTGAAACGTTATCAAGCAATAATTTAACTACCAAAACCAAACCAAATAATTTAGCTTATGTAATTTATACTTCTGGTTCAACAGGACAACCCAAAGGCGTAATGATTGAGCATCGAGGGCTAACTAATATTACATTAGCAATGGCTAAAAAATCCAAAATTAATCAGCAAAGTCGATGGCTACAAATTGCTTCTTTTAGTTTTGATATGTCTGTGATTGAAATTGCTACGACTTTGGTCACAGGAGCTTGTTTATATTTAATTAACCAAGATATATTATTATCGGGTCACACATTAGTTGATTTTTTATCTGAGCATCAGATTTCTCATATTATTTTATCGCCTTCTCTATTATCTGTAGTACCTAATCGACTTTTACCAGCTTTACAATACATCGGTGTTGGGGGTGAAGCAGTTTCGGTTGAATTGGTTAAAGAATGGGGACAAGGAGGAAATTTATTCAATGGTTATGGTCCCACAGAATCGACAATTGTTGCCACAATCGCACCATGTCATCCCAATGGTAAAAACCCCTTCATCGGTAAACCCTTAGAGAATATTCGTGTCTATATTTTAGATGAAAATAAGCAACTTTTACCCCCAGGAATACCAGGAGAATTATGTATTGCAGGAGTTGGTTTAGCTAGAGGATATTTGAATCGTACGAACTTAACTAATGAGAAATTTATTGAAGTTAATCTATGGGGAAAACCCGAACGAATTTATAAAACAGGAGACTTAGCCAAGTGGAGAAATGATGGAAATCTTGACTTTTTAGGACGGATAGATCATCAAATAAAATTACGAGGCTTTCGCATTGAATTAGGAGAAATTGAAACGTCATTAACTGAACATCATAGTATTAAAGAAGCTGTTGTTATCTTACGAGAAGATACAGAATTTGATCAGAGTTTAGTAGCTTATATTGTTCCTAATGACATACAAAACTCCTCAGAAACCCAAGCATTACAAGAGGAACAAGTTGAACTCTGGCAGAACATTTTTGACGATAATTACTATGAACAAGATACTGAACTTGATGACCCAACACTTAATTTTACAGGTTGGAAGAATAGCTATACAGGACAACTTTATTCTCAGACAGAGATGGAAGAATGGCGGGATAAAACTGTTGAACAAATTTTAGAATTAGACCCTAAACAAGTTTGGGAAATTGGCTGTGGAACAGGGATGTTATTGTTTAAAATTGCCTCCCATTGTCAAACCTTTTTAGGGACAGATTTTTCTAGCAAAGCGTTACAGTATGTTCAACAACATTTAACGTCACAAAATCTTGAGCAAAAAGTTACCTTAAAACAAAGTCCAGCTAATCAGTTTGAAGGAATTGAACCTCAACGTTATGACTTAATCATTCTCAATTCTGTGATTCAATATTTTCCTTCGGTTGATTACTTCTTACAAGTATTAGATGGGGTAATTAATGCAACACAAACAGGGGGAAAAATATTAATTGGAGATGTGAGAAACTTGAAATTATTAGAAGCTTTTCATACCGCCGTTGAATTCTATTCTGCGGATGAAAATGTATCGATTCAAGAATTACGTCAACGAATTAAACATAGTATTGCTACAGAAGAAGAACTACTGATTGATACAGATTTCTTTATTGCTCTTAAACACAAATATTCTCGTATTAGTCAAGTGCAAATTGAACTGAAGCGTGGTTATAATCAAACAGAAATGAATCGTTTTCGTTATGATGTAATTTTGTATCTAGATCAACCGCAAACAGTTGTCAAAGAATGGCAATGGTTAGATTGGGAAGCAGAAGAACTGAATTTACAAGAGCTTGAGAGGATTTTAGAGCATCAAAAACCTGATTGTTTGGGAATTCAAAATATTCCCAATACTCATCTTATTTCAGAGATGTTTTTATTAGAAAATATTCCTGAATTTGAGGGAACTTTTCAACAATTAAAAGCCCTTGTCAACCAGGTCAAAACTGGTATCAATCCTGAAGCATTACGAATCTTAACAGATAACTTACCTTATACCCCATTTATTCAATATAGTGACAGTGAATTTTCCACTTATCAAGTTATCTTTCAACGGAATACAACTCAACCTTTTAACCGTCCTCGTTTTGCTCCGAAAAAGACTTTATCTTCCCTGTCTTGGCAAAATTATGCTAACCAACCTTTGACCATTAATTCTCATGCTATTGACCCAATTTTAATAGAAGAGTGGCGAGAATTTTTAGGAAAAACCCTTCCTGATTACATGATTCCCCATCACTTTATCCAACTGGAGAAATTACCCCTAACTCCCAATGGAAAAATAGACCGAAAAGCATTACCTTCCCCTGAAACTTTCACCGTTTCTACTAATATTGAATTGCCTCAAACTTCCACAGAACAGTTACTGGCAACGATGTGGTCAAAACTCCTTAAATATGATGGAATTTCTCGCAACAGTCATTTCTTTAACTTAGGAGGACATTCCCTATTAGCAACTAAATTAATTGGCCGTATTCGGGATGAATTTAAAGTCGAATTATCCGTAAGTAAACTATTTGAATATCCCATTTTACAGGAATTAGCTAATTATGTGGATACCTGCTTATGGGTTAATTCTCCAGAAGATTCTCAACCTTTAAATTTAGACGAAGAGGAAATTTACATATGAGTAATAATCAACAAATTATTGACTTGATGGGACAGTTGCGGGAACTCGGATGTCGAGTTTCTGCTGATGGAGATAAGTTACGCATTCGCAAGACAAAAAATACTATTCCGACTGAATTAATTCAACAAGTTAAAATTAATAAAACAGAGATTTTGTCCTTTCTCAAAGAAACTCAAAATCACGTGGTTACGTCTTCAGGAAATATACCAAAACTTCCCCCTAATGCGGTTAAACAGCTTTCTTTTGCTCAACAAAGGCTTTGGTTTTTAGGACAAATGGAAGGCTCTAATGCTACCTATAATATGCCCATTTCTTTACAATTAGAAGGGGAACTTAATATTGATGCGCTTCATAAGAGTTTGTCTTATATTCTTAACCGACATGAAAGTTTAAGAATGTATTTTCCCACCATTGAGGGACAACCACAAATTCGCATTAAAAAGATAGAAGATTTTGAGATTTTAACCCAACAAGATTTAAGAAATCTTGACCAAGATACTCAGTCAATAACGGTTCAAAAATTAATTGATGATTATGTTCAAGAATCATTTAATCTTAATACTGGCCCCTTATTTAAAACAAAATTATTACAGTTAAAAGATGAGCAATTTATTTTACTAATTAATATGCACCATATTACCAGTGATGGCTGGTCTATGGGCATTTTTATGCGTGAATTACGTCATGCTTATCTAGCTTTTTCTCAAGGACAAAAACCCACCCTTGAACCTTTATCTATTCAATATAGTGACTTTGCAAATTGGCAACGAAATTGGTTACAAGGAGAGGTATTACAAACTCAAATTAACTATTGGAAACAACAGCTAAAAAATGCACCACCAAGATTAGAATTACCTACAGATCATTCTCGTCCCCCCATACAAAGTTACAAAGGTTCTCATTATAGTCACAGCTTAAACCCTAAATTAACAGCACAATTAAACACCCTTGCTCAACAACAAGGGGTCAGTTTATATATGCTGTTATTGACAATTTTTAATCTATTACTTTCTCGTTATAGTCGTCAAAATGATCTCTGTATAGGTTCCCCTATTGCCAATCGTTCTCATCCTCAAACTGAAGAATTAATTGGATTTTTTGCTAATACTTTAGTGTTGCGAAGTTACATCAAATCAGAGCAAACATTTCTGGAATTTTTGCAGCAAACTCGTCAAATTTGTTTAGACGCTTATCAGCATCAGGATATTCCTTTTGAGTTGATTGTTGAACAATTAAAACCGGTTCGTAGTCTCAGTTATAATCCTATTTTTCAAGTGATGTTTGCCGTTGAAAATAATGAAAATGGTGAGCTAAATTTACCAAAATTAAAGATTGAATGGGTAGAGGCAACTTATCCCTTTTCTAAGTTTGATTTATCTCTTTTAGCCATAGAATCGGATGGTCAATTAAACTGTACTTGGGAATATGCAACAGATTTATTTGAACTTAGTACCATTAAACAAATGGCAGAACGTTGGCAAGTTTTATTACAGGAAATTATTAGTAATCCACAGCAAAAAATTGCTACCATACCTTGGCTAACAAAAACTGATAAACAACAATTAAAAATCTGGAATCAAACTAATAAGAATTATCCTCAAGATAAAACCTTAGTTGAGTTATTTGAAAAACAAGTTAAACAAAATCCTAATAACATAGCAGTTATCTTTGAAGAACAAAGTTTAACCTATGAAGAAGTTAATCAGAAAGCGAATCAATTAGCTCATTATTTACAACAAAATTATGTTATTGAACCTGATACGTTAATTGGTATTTGTGTCGAACGCTCATTAGCGATGATTATTGGGTTATTAGGGGTTTTAAAAGCAGGTGCTGCTTATGTTCCCATTGATCCCAATTATCCAGACGCTAGAATTAAAATTCTCCTAGAAGACAGTGGTATTTTACTATTATTAACCCAAAAATTTCTTAAAGATAAATCAAATTTTTCTCAATTAGAAAAATTTGAGCAAGTTATTAGTTTAGATGAGTTTGACTTTGAATCATACTCAAGCAATAATTTAAACCTTAAAATTCAGTCCAATAATTTAGCTTATATCATTTATACTTCTGGTTCAACTGGAAAACCGAAAGGGGTAATGATTGAACATCAATCCTTGGTTAATCTTAGCTTAAATTGGGGTAAATTGTTTGATATTCATTCTCAAAGTTGTTTACTGCAATTTGGGTCTTTTAGTTTTGATTTATCTATTGGAGAAATCGCCACAAATTTGATTCATGGGGCCTGTTTATACTTAGCTAACAAAGATACATTGTTACCAACTCAAACCTTAGTAGAATTTCTTGAAAGCAACAAAATCACTCATAGTTTTTTATCCCCTTCAGTCTTATCTGTATTACCCAAAGCTACCTTATCCTATTTAAGAAATATAACAGTTGGAGGGGAAGCTTGTTCTGCTGAGGTGGTAGAAAAATGGGCAAATAAAAGACATTTATTCAACTGTTATGGACCAACAGAAACAACAGTTACCGCAACAGTTTCCTTGTGTCAGGTGAATGGTAAAAATCCCCCTATTGGCAAACCGATAGATAACATTCGGGTCTATATTTTAGATGACAATCATCAACTTTTACCCCCAGGAATACCAGGAGAATTATGTATTGCCGGAGTTGGTTTAGCGAGGGGATATTTAAACCGTCCTGACTTAACTAATGAGAAATTTATTGAAGTTAATCTACTGGGAAAAACGGAACGAATTTATAAAACAGGAGATTTAGCAAAGTGGAAAAACGATGGTAATCTGGAATTTTTAGGACGCATTGATCATCAAATTAAATTACGAGGTTTTCGCATTGAATTAGGAGAAATTGAAGCTATTTTATTAAAGAATCCTGCTGTTAAAGAAGCAGTTGTTAATCTATTAATAACTGAGAAAAATCAACAGTTATTAGGTTATGTAACAGGAGAAGCAATCCCTAACCTTTCTGAACAATTAAAACGCCATATCAAAGCTTATTTACCTGAGTATATGATCCCTAGCCAAATTATCAGGTTAGAGCAATTTCCCTTAACTCCTAATGGCAAAGTTGATCGCCAAGCATTATCTAATTTAAAAGTTGAATCTCAGCGTATTTATCAAGCTCCTCGTAATCACATTGAACAACAATTAATGGAAATTTGGTCTTCAATACTCGATTCTAAAAATATTAGCATTCATGATAACTTTTTTGACTTAGGAGGTCATTCAATCCTTGGGATTAAACTCCTCAACCAAATTCAAAACAACTTCAACCAGAAACTTCCTCTAACCAGTTTGTTTCAGAATCCGACCATTGCTCAATTGGCACAACAACTATCACAAATTGGAGAAAACCTAACAACATCTGACCTATTAATCTTACAAACTTCGGGAGAGAAAACCCCATTATTTTGTGTTGCTGGTGCCAATGGACACGCCTTCTATTTTCGAGATTTAGCTATTAATTTTGCCGATAAACGTCCTGTTTATGGACTGGAAACCCCAGGAAGAGATGGTTCTCATCCCTTACCCAACTCAGTAGAAGATCATGCTAATTCTCTGATTGCAACCTTACAACAACAACAAGAGAAAGGCCCTTATATTTTAATAGGATATTCGTCTGGTTGTGCGGTTGCTTTAGAAATGGCGTTTCAACTGGAACAACAAGGAGAAACCATTAGTTTCCTGGGAATATTTGATACTGGATTGGTCAATAATCCTAATCATATTACCCAAAGAAGCGACCTAGATTGGATTTGGAATATGACTGAACGAATTGAAGCCATCAAAGGAATTTCTTTAGGACTTAACTATCAACAATTAGCCAATCAACCTGATGATCAAAACCGTTGGAATTTCGTCGCTGAGGTGTTATATCGTCATAATGTCCTACCAGAACATTCTACCCTTGACCTACTCAAAACGAATCTGACGGTTATGAAACAAGCCACCCTCAATTATGCACTATATCAACCGAATTTTCAGATTTCTGCTCCTATTGTTCTATTTCGCGCCCAAGAAGCCAAAGAAATTGTGGTGCAAGAATATCAAGCCATGTCCTATTATGACCAACCCGATTGGGGATGGCAAGCCTACAGCCAAAAACCCGTTAAGGTGATTTGGGTACCAGGAAATCATGGTCGAATGCTGTATGAACCCAATGCCAAAATTTTGGCAGATTATCTCAAACAATCCATACAAGAGAATTTCAGTCAAAAAGACGGTTTAGTCCCATTAGAATGACCCGTTTTTGGACAAAATTAACGATATCAGTAAGCCATCATTTCTAAGATTATGCAATCTCAAATTGTTCTCAAAAAAATCATCAATAATTCAGAAACTAAAAATGATTATCAAGAATTTTGGAAAAAACTGAAATCCATTCTTCAACCCTATTGGTATCCCATAGAATCCGATGGTCGAGTCTTTTCTGAAGTCATAAAATCTTGGGGAATGTTAGCTTTTTTACTTCTGTTAATTATTGGGTTAGTTACTGTTAGTGCTTTCAATAGCTTTATTTTACGCGAGTTAGTCAATGTTATTGAAGAGAAAGATTTATCTGGGTTTGTCACCAATCTTGCCATTATGGCTGTTAGTTTTTTATTGCTCACACTTTTGACGGGATTTTCTAAATTTATCAGAAAAAAAATTGCGCTTGATTGGTATGAATGGCTCAATGATTACACTTTACAGAAATATTTTAATAATCGTGCTTATTATCAAATTAACTTTGACCCAGAAATTGACAATCCAGATCAACGTTTAACTCAGGAAATTGAACCCATTGCCAGAACAACCCTCAGTTTTTTGGCAACTTGTGTGGAAAAAATTCTAGAAATGACGGTCTTTTTGATAATTCTCTGGCAGATTTCTCAGTTGATTGGTATTGTCTTAATTATTTATACGATAATTGGGAATTTGATTGCTCTTTATTTAAGTCAAGAATTAAGCGAAATTAATGGAGAGCAACTAGAATTAGAAGCTAACTATACTTATGCAGTGACCCATGTTCGTAACCATGCAGAATCAATTGCCTTTTTTGAGGGAGAAAATCAAGAATTAAATATTATTAGAAAAAAATTTAGAGCGTTAATTAAAAATACTTTGCAAAAAATTGATTGGGAAAAAAATAAAGATTTTTTTGATCGAGGATACCAATCCATTATTCAAATTTTTCCCTTTTTAATTGTCGCCCCTTTATATATTAGAGATGAAATTGATTTTGGAGAAGTTAATCAAGCTAGTTTAGCTGCTAATATGTTTGCTACAGCTTTAGCAACATTAATCGCCGAATTTGCTACTTCAGGGCGACTTTCCAATTATATTGACCGTTTAGCAACCCTTTCAGAAGCTTTAGAAACCGTTACCCAACAACCTGAAAACATCAGTACCATTAAAACAACCCAAGAGAACCGTCTTGCGTTTGAAGAAGTTACCCTAGAAACCCCTAAGCAGGAAAAGGTCATCGTTGAAGATTTGACCGTTGAAGTTGAATCAGGCCAAGGACTTCTTATTGTGGGTCCCAGTGGTCGCGGGAAGAGTTCTTTGTTAAGGGCGATCGCAGGATTATGGAATACGGGAAAGGGTCATTTAATCCGACCTGAACGAGAAGACATTCTCTTTCTACCGCAACGTCCCTATATTATTCTCGGAACCTTACGGGAACAGTTGCTTTATCCCAATGTTGATCGTGAAGTCAGCGATCAAGAACTCGAAACAGTCTTAGAACAGGTGAATCTTCGTGATGTGGTTGCTAAGGTGGGGGGATTTGATGAGGAGGTTCCTTGGGAAAGTATCCTCTCATTAGGGGAACAACAGCGTTTGGCCTTTGCTCGCATTTTAGTCAGTCATCCCCACTTTGTCATTTTAGATGAAGCAACCAGTGCCTTAGATTTAACCAATGAACAGAATTTATATCAACAATTAGTGGAAACAAACACAACCTTTATTAGTGTTGGACATCGAGAAAGTTTATTCGAGTATCATCAAAATGTTCTGGAACTTTTATCGGATTCGAGTTGGCAACTTTCGCCAATTTCTTCCTAATAGTTTCATCGAATTGACCGAAAAAAAGGGTTTCACACCTCCCCTTTCAAGGGGATAAAAAGAAAAATTTTCCTTGTTTCAAATCTCCAATTTCAGGAGTCGGTAATTCTAAATTTGCCCATTCTAAATTCTAAATTCTGATTAACCCTTCGTTTAGGAAATACTAAAAAATGCAGCATCTAATCAATGAACATCTTAGAACCTTTAAGGCCAAAACCCTTAACTTCTCCAACGAAAAAAACGGAATTTTTTTGGACAAATGTGAGTTACCTTACGGACCGTCTCCCCTTGTTCTCGAAGCTATGATCAAAGCAGCAAATACGGTGAATAGATATCCAGAAATGGGGCAAACTTCTTTACGTTCTGCGATCGCTAACTATACACATACTAAAAAAGAACAAATTTTTGTTGGCAATGGTTCAGACGCTATTATTGAACTATTAATTAAGCTTTTTGTTCAACCCAACGATCAGGTTTTAATTCCCATTCCAACTTTTTTTGTTTACCAATATTATACAAAAATTGCTGGTGGTAATCCTATTTTTATCCATCGATTAGATGACTTTTCCCTCGATGTTCCTAGTTTTCTAGAAAAAGTGACATCTCAGGTCAAACTTATTTTTATTGCTAATCCCAATAATCCCACGGGTAATTGTATTCCACAAGAGGTTATTATCCAACTCCTTGAGAATGTGAATTGTATTGTGGTTGTGGATGAATGCTATTATGAATTTTCTCAAGAAACTGTCGTAGATTTAGTAGATCAATATCCTAACTTAGTCGTTTTGCGTAGCTTCTCAAAAAGTTTTGGTTTAGCAGGTTTGAGGGTAGGTTATAGCATTGCTAACGAAACAATTATTGACTATCTTTATCGCATTTCTAAACCCTTTTGCGTCAATACAATAGCTCTCACTGCTGCTATTGTCGCCTTAGAAAATATGCCTTATGTACAAGCAAATGTTCAAAAAATTTGTCAAGAAAAAGCAATAATGTCCCAGAAATTAGAACAATTAGGGTGTGATGTTTATCCATCTTCAACTAACTTTTTACTGGTGAACAGTAAACCCCTAAATATTCTTTCAAAACAAGTGGTTCAAAAGCTTCAAGATCAGAAAATTTTTGTTCAAGATTGTAGTCTTCAACCTGGTTTAGATGAATACTATTTTAGAGTATCTATGGGAACTTCTCAAGAAAATCATACGTTTCTAAAAGCTTTTAGTCACCTCTTGCATCAGAACAAAAATACTTAATAACTATAAATTGAGGACAATCGCAAGACTATAGGAAACCAAATCAGGTGAATAAGGTGGGGAATACCCACCCTAAAATTCATAAAATATCCCGCTTTAAATAGGGTTGCAAAACATCAGGAATTCTAACGGTTCCATCTGGTTGTTGATAGTTTTCCAAAATAGCAGCCATGGTTCTGCCTATTGCTAACCCAGAACCGTTTAAAGTATGCACATATTGAGTACCTTTTTTACCCTTTTCTTTAAAGCGAATATTCGCCCGTCTTCCTTGAAAATCCCAACAATTGGAACAGCTAGAAATCTCTCGATAACTATTAGAAGAAGGTAACCAAACTTCTAAATCATAACATTTTGTTGCTCCAAATCCTAAGTCCCCTGTACACAATTCTAAGACTCGGTAAGGCAATTTTAAAGCCTGTAAAATGGCTTCTGCATCCTTAACTAATTGTTGATGTGCTGCTTCTGAACTGTCAGGATGCACTACTTTCACTAATTCGACTTTATTGAATTGATGGAGTCGAATGAGTCCCCTTGTATCCTTGCCATAACTACCAGCTTCCCGCCGAAAACACGGGGTAAACGCACAGTGTTTAATGGGTAATTGTTCTGCTTCTAAAATTTCATTACTGTACAAATTGGTAAGAGGAACTTCTGCCGTAGGAGCTAACCACAAATCATCATCAGGAACCTTAAAACTTTCCTCTGCAAATTTCGGTAATTGTCCTGTTCCTTGTAAGGCTGCACTATTAATTAAAACTGGAGGCATTACTTCTAAATATCCCGCAGCAATCTGTTGGTCTAACATAAAATTAATCAACGCCCTTTCTAACGCTGCCCCAGCACCCATTAAAGCAATGAAGCGACTTTGAGCAATTTTTACGGCTCGTTCTACTTCTAAAATACCTAATCTTTCAGCGATTTCCCAATGGGGTAATACTTCAATTTTGGGTAAAAATTTATCCCCCCATTTGCGAATTTCTACGTTCTCCGTTTCATCTTTTCCAATTGGCGTTGATTCACTGGGAAGGTTCGGTAATTGTAATAATAATCCTTCAATTTCTGCTTTTAATTGTTTTTCTTGGGGTTCGAGTTCACTGAGTTTACTTTTAACGCTATTTCCTTCTTCTTTTAATCCTTTAATTTCTTCTCCTTTGGGATCAACTCCGCTTTTAATTTTCTGTCCAATTAATTTCCCAATTTCATTACTGCGGGCCTGTAATTCAGTGCGAACCGATTCTAGTTCCCTGGTGGTGCGATCGCGTTCTAAAATAGGAGTCAGATCGTATTCAGCAGAAGCACTACGACGGTTTAGTAATGCTTGTATGGTGTCTGGAGTTTCTCGTATCTGTTTAAGGTCTAGCACGGACAATATTACCCTGTTCTATACATTCCCTTTGTTAGAATAGCGGATTATGTCTGCATTAATCTAGAACTTCTCACCTAACTTCATTAGTGTCAATTATAATAGAACGTATATCATTTATTTTGTGATATGTTAATGCCTTATGTTAAGGATACAGCTAATCAAACTCAACTGGCCATAATTCCGATACCAATAATGTCCAACCCGGCAATAAATCAGGAAGTGTTAAACTATCTCCATCTTGTAGAATTTGCACAGGATAATTGTCGCGATAAACTTCAACAATACGCTCATCAGGATTAACTAAAATACCTACTTGAGTCCCAACATTTAAAAAGTTTTGAATCTTCTCCCTCGTTTTCGTTAAACTATCTGTAGGAGACTTAACTTCTACCATTAAATCAGGAGCTAAATCAGCAAACGATCGCGGACTTTGTTTTAATCTTTCTGCTTTTACAAAAGAAACATCGGGCGATCGTGTATTAGAATCAGGTAAATTAAACCCGGCACTAGAAGCAGTTACACGGCCTAATTTTCTTGGTTTAACCCAATTAGCTAATTGTCTAGCAAACTCTGTTGCTACCTCGTCAGACGCATATCCAGAAGGACTCATAACAATAATTTCCCCATCCACTAATTCTAGACGATAATCAGGATAGGCTGACTGCATTTCTTGTAAATCTTGTGTCGTTAGAAGCATAATAATAACCAATAAGCTCCTTTTATTACCTCAATTGTAACTACAAATTTATGAATTATCTGGCCAACTATAAAAACATTTAGAATAGCTGATTATGTCTGCATTAACCTATCATTCAGTGCTAGAATCTTAGGATGAGGTTTGATCAGTTTTTCTTTTCGAGTCATTATTAATTAATATTCTAATCATCCCACGAGTAAATTTTAACCCCAAATTTATGACTAATCTTGCTGAGTATAAAAACATTTTGACCGATTTAATCGGCAAAAACCGTGATCGTGTGGACTATTTGGCCATTCGTCTTGAAACCTCCCAAGGAACCAGTATTATGTTACGGGGAAACAAAATAGACACCCTTAGCGAAGGAATATCAACTGGTGGACAAGTTAGAGCGTGTTATAAAGGGGGATGGGGGTTTGCCACGTTTAACCAATTATCCACCTTACCGCAACGCATTGAAGAAGCGATCGCCTCGGCTAAACTGGTGGGAGAGGATGAGACGATTTTAGCCGATATTTCACCTATCCAAGCAAGTTGTCATCTACCCTTAACCAGTCGTGATCCCAGACAAGTTCCCCTCGACGAAAAAAAGGCATTGTGTGACCACTACAACGACATTCTACGGGGTTTAAGCGACCAAATTACCACCACCGTAGTGCGCTATGGAGACAGCAATCAAAGCATCATTTTAGCCACTTCTGAAGGCACATTAATCGAACAATCTTGGGCTGATCTCGAAATGCGTTTTTCAGCTACAGCGAGAAACGGGGACAAGGTACAAACGGGACGAGAAACCACTGGATCACGGCGAGGTTATGATGATTTATTGGCACTGGATGAACAGGTAGAAGGGGCGGCCAAACGTGCCGTTAATGCCCTGGTTTTGCCCCCCGTCAAAGGCGATCGCTACACAGTGGTGATCGACCCTATTTTAACGGGATTGTTCGTCCATGAGGCGTTTGGCCACCTCTCAGAAGCAGATATGTTATATGAAAACCCGGATCTATTAGAGGTGATGAGTTTCGGGCGAAAATTTGGCCCAGACACCCTACAAATTTTTGACGGGGCTGCCCCAGAAGGCCATCGGGGTAGTTATTATTATGATGATGAAGGCGTACCAGCAACCACCACCCAATTAATAAAAGATGGGGTGATGATAGGCCGTTTACATTCCCGTGAAACCGCCGGAAAATTGCAAGAAAACCCCACAGGAAACGCCCGTTGTTTGAATTACCATTATCCTCCTTTAGTTCGCATGACAAACACCTGGATTGAACGAGGAAATACCCCTGTTAATGATTTATTTTCAGATATAAAAGAAGGGGTTTATGCTAAAAATTGGTTAGGCGGAATGACTAATGGAGAGATGTTTACCTTTAGTGCCGGAGAAGCTTGGATGATTAGAAATGGCCAGATTTGTGAATCAGTTAGGGATGTTACTTTATCGGGGAATGTGTTTAAAACTTTGGCAAATATTGAAGGGATAGGAGATGATTTTTATTGGGATGAATCAGGAGGTTGTGGTAAAGGTGGACAAAGTGGTTTAGCAGTGGGTTGTGGGGGACCCAGTTTACGTATTAAAGATGTGGTGGTTGGGGGAGAAGCTTAAACAGTTACCAGTTATCAGTTATCAGTTTTTAGGGTGGGCAAACTGGGAAAATCAATCAATTAACAGGATAATTTAGAGTTATTGCCCACTCTTCCTCATTACTTTTAACAAATTAGAGTACACTAATGTCATCTAAATAAATCTGAGTGTGTTCCTGTGCGTTCAAATCAAGGTTAACATAATATACTATAGCAAATAAACTTGTAACCTATGCAAACTTTAATATTTAAACCCCGTCGTTAACAAAATGTCGGCAAAAGTCCTTTTAATTTTAGTTGATGGTTAGAATCCTCAACTATAAATTACACTTCTGTGCGATAGCGCCGGAACGCAGTGAGGAACTTCTGACTTCATTCAACGAGAGGGTCTTATGACGTTAAAACTTTTTCTACTCTTTCTAATTCTAAATCAGAAAAATAATCGATCGCCCAATTAGAGAGTCGCTGCATAAAATGATAAGGATATGTGTTAGCAATACCCACCACCTGCATTTTAGCCTGTTTCGCTGCTTCGATACCAGCCGGACTATCTTCAATGACTAAACAATCTTCGGAGGTTAGTTCTAGGGTATTATCTAATTCATTAAAGCGTTCAACTGCTAATAAATAGCCGTCTGGTTCCGGCTTACTTCTGGAAATTTCATCACCACCAACAATGACTTCAAAATAGTTCAATATGTCTGCTTTATCTAAAATAAATTGAACCTCAGAAACTAACGCACCGCTTACTAATCCTATTTTTAAATTGTGCTGTTTTAAATGGGTCAAAAAATCCTTTAATTCAGGATAAATGGGTAGTTCTTCTAGAGAGTTAATTCGTTGTCGATAAGCGATGGTTTTGGCTTTAATTAAATTATCCAAATAATCATCAGATACCATTCTACCGCGACGGGATAAAATATCAAATAAACAAGCGTGATCGCTTCTACCTAAACACAATTCTTGATATTCTGATGGATCGGGACGTAAATTTTCTCCTAATAAAATTTCATTGATCAATTCTTGATGAATGTCCTCATCATTAATAATCACCCCATTAAAATCAAAAATAACTGCTTTTAACATCTCATCGCTCTGATTGATTGTAATTACTTCTGAGTGCTTTCTAGTATAGTATCAATCATAGAAGTATTATGAAATTCTACTGTTTTGCCATCTTCACAGGGAACTAAGGTTTGAATGAGAAAGTCTTGGATATTGTTGTGTTCACCAGCTACTATGACTCGCGCCGTGTGACCCCCTTGTAGCACCTCCTGGCGATCGCATTCTTCATAGGCATAAATAATCAACAAATCCCCTGGTTGACATAATAAAGCAGCCCCACCATTGGGGCAAATTTCCCCTTTTCCCACTTCTCCTGGGATCACATAAGTAGAAAATCGCTTACCATTATTCAGATTAACAATATCCACTTCTTCCAGGGGCAAAATCCCCACTTTATCCAGTAAAACCGGATCAACAGTGATACTACCGACATAATCAATATTGGCTTGAGTAACCTGCACTCGATGTAACTTAGCGTGCATTAACTTAATGGTTCCCATATCATTTTTTAAGCTAATTCTTCTTACATCCTGACATATTTTGCTCTCTGACGACAGAATCTTAGAATACAAAAAATAAGGTTTAACGATAATAATTACTATTTTAGGGCATTTTAAGAAAACTCTGGTCAAAAAAGGCTAAATGAGTTGATGAAGTCAGTTATCAGCGATCAGTTATCAGTGATCAGTTTTTTTAGTCCCCAAAGTTTCCCAAACTGCTGTATAAAATACGTATGATGTGAGGAGTTTTAAAAATGTTGGATTTGTTAGCTTTAACGTTAGGTAACTTGTTAGGAAAAACCCCCCCTTCCATTGAAGTAGTTCCCGTAGTCGCTTGGCAGGAGGCAAAAGTGTTTGATGTCCCTACCCAATCCGATCCCGTCGTAGAAGCCATTATTGCCGATTATTTGAAAAATTTAGCCTCTTTAGGGTTTTCTCCCCATAAACAAGGCATTTGGCTGCAATCAGATTGGGCTTATTTAGGGGATCATCAGGCAAAAACTCCCTTATCCGCCGCCTCTTTAACCAAAATTGCCACTTCTTTAGCTGCTTTGGAAACTTGGGGAACCCAACATCGTTTTGAGACAGAATTTTTAACCGTTGGAACCGTAGAAAATGGAGTGTTGAAAGGGGATTTAATCGTTAAAGGTAGTGGTGATCCCCTATTTGTTTGGGAAGAAGCGATCGCAGTGGGTAACAAACTGAATGAACTGGGGATCAAAGAAGTCACTGGCAATCTAATTATTGTGGATAATTTTGCCATGAATTTTAAATCTAATCCTCAAACTTCTGGTAATTTATTACAATTAGCTTTTAATTCCCGTCGTTGGACTCCTTTAATTCGCCAACAATATCAAACTTTACCCCCCAATACCCCTAAACCTCAAATTACTATCAAAGGAAGGGTTAAGGTAGAAAATAACGTCCCTGAGACGGCACAAACCTTACTAAAACATCAATCTTTAACCATGGCCGAACT
>JASJDD010000208.1 GCA_030065735.1 Crocosphaera sp. | reverse complement strand
GTTTTAATTTCTTCCCATGTTAATACATTGTCAGGATTAGATTCAGAATCATTGATACGGGAATCTAGTTCTTTTTTTTGTTCTTCGTTTAAGTCAGGATAAACTTGTTCTTCCGCAATACTATCCCAAATTGCTTGAACAATAAAAATTCTATCTTCAATATTTAAAGCATTAATTTTATTTAGGGTTTCTGTAATGTTCATTGTTTTAGGGAATTATCTGTGTTTAGATGAATCTCATAATCTAATTATATAGTATTATACCTCTACAGCAAACAACCGTAGGGGTTTAACACGCTTAAACCCAACCCACTGATTCATCAGATAAACTGTTATTGCTAATAAACTAATATACATTAAGCAAGATATTTTTTAATCAATAAGAATATTATAGATATAAAAAACAGGTTTCAAAGATAAGTTCATCTTTAAAACCCGTCTTAAAAAATTATGAAATTCTAGTTAGTTATTCTCTGCTAACTTAAGAATTCCCATCGTAACGTCGATACTTTCTTCATACAACGCATCGGTACCCCACCGTTGCAACTGTTTCTGAATTAATTGATCCGTTTTTTGATCCGCTAAAGAGGTCACTTGTTCAATGCGACAAGCTTGCGCGCCTCCAGATGCTTCCATACGCATACATCCTGTTGTACCAGAACATAACACCGTACAACAGTCTGCTTGTAAATTCGTGGAACTCAACTTAAGACTAATCAAGTCCCCTAAAACATCACCCCAGTCAGCCAAGGGAACCCCGGCCAGTTCGGCTTCGATGGTTTTTTGTTCATTGTTGAGGAACTTAACCCGACGGATATCATAGTCACCGTCTTCCTGTTCATAACCCACCGGTCTCCATTGCAGACGACTGGCTACCCATCCTAAAAACATCAACGCTTGAGTAGGATTGCCCTTTTCATAATCGATGGTAACACGATCAATCTCTAACACTGCATCCCGACGTTCTGGGGGGTCAAACGCAGCGGCCGTTAATTCTTGCCAAGGGCTGAGTCTTGCCCAGTTTAAGTCTGCTAGGGGGATATTTTGCTCTAACATCTGCCCTAGTTGCAATAACTGGGCTTCTGGTTCACTAAAGTTACTGGAATCCAACACTAAGGTGTCCCCTTGGGAGGCTAACCGTTTAAACAGTCCATATTCGGGTTCTGGACTGGCTTTCCACCAAACAAAAGTAGGCAGACCACTAATGGTTAATTCTGAAATAATACCACCAACTCTCTCTAAAGCTGCAGCGGTTCCTCTGAGGGTGATATATTCGCAACAAATAAGGGTGTTTTGACTACGTTTATTAATGGGACAATAGGCGGAAACTTGCGCTTTTACCCCTTCATCTTCTCCAACGGTAGGACAGAGGGTAATGATACGACAAGGGTTAGAAGCAGCAATACTATCGGCTATTCCCGTTCCTTCTAAGTCAGGGGTATAGGAACCAGCAGCCATTTTTTGTTCTTCGTTGAGTTGGCCGTTGGCTTTTGCCTGTTCAAACTCGGTTTGTAATTTATGGATAAATTCTTGATTAGATTTCCCTGTAACCTCCATATTATAGGCTTTTTGGGCCGATTTGATGGCTGCGGTGGTACGGGGACCGGCAATACCATCAATGGGGCCGGTATAAAAGCCTAATGCTGCTAATAGGTATTGGGTGGGTTCGGGTTCATAAACGATGAAGGTGAAGGAAGTGGCACGGGTAGCGATGATACCATCTTCATTATCGCTGTAACTTTGCCAAATACTGCGTAATTCTGCTTCAATGACATCGATAGAGACATCTTTGGGGTCTTGCAGTGATACTAGGGGAGGGGTTTGGGTAGTCATAATGGTTTAGTTATTTGGGGGAGTTTAGAGTTGATTTAATGAAGTCATAGAAGCTAAACTTCTGAGTTCTGACTTCTACAAGCGTCTCCAGCGACGGCCATCACGGTTCATTAAAAATTCGGCTTCGGTGGGTTCCCAGGTTCCGGCTTCGTATTGGGGGACGCTGTTGGGTTCTGCTGGTCCATCCCATGCTGATAACACAGGGGTAACCACTCGCCAAGCTTCTTCTACTTCATCGGCGCGGGTAAACAGGGTTTGGTCTCCTAACATGGCATCTAATAAGAGACGGTGATAAGCGTCTGCGGTACTCATCCCAAAGGAAGAACCGTAGTTAAAGTCCATTTCCACCGAACGGGTTCGCAGTTCGGACCCTGGCATTTTGGCTTCAAACTTGAGGGCGATGCCTTCGTTGGGTTGTATCCTCATACTCAAGACGTTAGCATTGGTTTGATGGGCTGCTGACTGGAAGATGAGTAAGGGTACGTCTTTAAATTGGATGGAAATTTCTGTTACTTTCTTGGGTAGACGTTTTCCAGTTCTTAGGTAGAAAGGAACGTCTTTCCACCGCCAGTTATCTACCATTAGCTTCATGGCCACATAAGTAGGCGTAGAAGAGTTTTCTGCGACTCCGGGTTCTTCTAAATAACCAGGAACAGGTTTACCTTTCATCCATCCTGCTTTGTATTGTCCTCGAATGGCTGATTTTTCCAGGTTATGAACGTCATAAAGGCGAGTGGCTTGGAGTACCTTAACTTTTTCGTTACGAATACTATCAGCATTTAAGGCATTGGGGGGGTCCATTGCGGTTAAACAGAATAGCTGCATCAGGTGGTTTTGCAGCATATCCCGTAATGCACCAGAGGTATCATAATATCCTGCGCGATCTTCTACCCCGACGGTTTCTGCCACTGTAATCTGGACGTGATCCACAAATTGACGGTTCCACAGAGGTTCAAAGATAGCATTAGCAAAGCGAAATACTAACAGGTTTTGGACGGTTTCTTTCCCTAAGTAGTGGTCAATGCGATAAACCTGTTCTTCTTTGCAGACATTCTGTACAATACGGTTGAGAACTTGGGCCGAACTTAAGTCTTTTCCAAAGGGTTTCTCGATGACGATACGGTGTTTCATGGGGTCGCTTAACATTCCTGCAGCCCCTAACTGTTTGATACCTGGGGGGAAGAATTTAGGAGACACGGAGAGGTAGAAAACACGATTCCCTCTAGTGCCTCGTTTACCGTCTAATTCTTCTAAAAAGGCTTTTAATTTTTGATAACTCTGAGGATCATCCATATTCCCTGAGCAATAGTATAATCCTTCGGCAAAATCATTCCATAATTCTTCATTTTTAATGCCGTCAGAGAATTCTTCGATGCCCTCACGCATTTTTTCTCTAAAATAGTCATGGGTCCAATCTCTACGGGCAACCCCAACCACGGTTAATTCTGGGGGGAGTCGTCGTTCCTGTTTCATCTTGTAGAGGGCAGGAACGAGTTTACGTTGGGTGAGGTCGCCAGATGCTCCAAAAATGACGAGTATTAAGGGTTCTGGGGTTCTTTCTTGGCGCAGTCCAACACGAAATGGGTTCTCTAACAGCGTTACCATAAGCTTCTTTTTGGCTCCTTCAATAGTTTCTAGTTTACCGAGAACTCTTTTGAAGATAGGTAAGTTATTACACAAAATTAAGCTTTGAATAGAGTTGTGTTTATCGAAATAATAGGGTCTAAAACCTGGCTTTTTAAAGCGAAAAGTTTTTGGGGGGAGGCGTAAATCCTCTCCTGCTTTCAACAACTTCTGTGCGATAGCGCATGGTAGTAGTGAGGAACTTCTGACTTCGTTAAATTTTAGGGGTTATTTCATTAGGTTTAATCAAATTTGCATTAATCAACCTTAAACCTAAAGTTTCTCAAGATATTGCTGTTTTAGATACCCCCCTTAACAACTTGATAGATTAACAATTGAAAACCCTCCTGCCTCGGAGCCTTCTGCCCCCTGCCTCTTCTCAAGGATAAGATGGGTCTCGGAACCGGATTTGGTATTACTCGCATCTCCAAGAAAAGAAATGGTGCCAGAATTTTTGTTAAGATGGAATTAACCAGTCAGATTATTGTTATTGATCGTCTCTAAATTCCTATGACGAGTTTAATTACCGTTGAAAAAGACAAGTTAGACAATCCTCCTTTAGATATTCATTTTCTTGGCGATCGCGTTCTCCGTCAACCTGCCAAGCGCATCACTAAAGTAGATGACTCCATTCGTCAACTAGCTAAAGAAATGCTCCAAACGATGTATAGTTCTAGTGGTATTGGTTTAGCTGCGCCACAAGTCGCCATTCATAAACAATTAATTGTCATTGACTGTGAACCTGATAATTCGGCTAATCTTCCTTTAATTTTAATCAATCCCAAAATAACCCGTTTTTCTCAGGAATTGTGTGTGGTAGAAGAGGGATGTCTCAGTATTCCTGGGGTTTATTTAGACGTAACGCGGCCAAAAACGATTGAAGTCTCTTTTAAAGATGAACAAGGAAAACCCCGCAAAATTCAAGCCACTGATTTATTAGCAAGAGTCATTCAACACGAAATGGATCACCTGAAGGGGGTTATGTTTGTTGATCGGGTAGATAATGACTTAGCTTTAACAGAAAAATTACAAGAAAAAGGATTTTCCAGAGGAGCCGTTAAACCTGTAAAATCTTAGAGAATTAATCATGATGTGGTTGTTTTTTCTGAGGAATAAAGCAGTCATTATTTAGGATTATCAAACTCATTTATTAATCATTTGCTAAAGTCCAGGAGTAAAAATTGTGACCCCAAAAAGTGGTGTATTTTTATTAGGATCGTGTATTACCGCCATTGCTGGTGTAGGTTCTGTGTTTGAATTATCATCAGGGACTCCCGATTTAGGAACGTTACAAACAAGTATCATTTTAGCTTTAAGTATTCCCTTAACTGTCTTGTTTTTTGTGGTAGCAGTAAAAGATACTCGAGCTAATATGAAATAAAGTTGTTAACAATAAACCTTCTTGATTTATTGAGCTAGTATTATTTTTACCTCTTCAACGGACAAACTTAAAGAATTAGCAATTTGTTCTACGGTTAATCCTAAGTCATGAAGACGAGGAATGTCCCCTTTTTTGAGCTTGTTTTAAATTCTCTTTAATAACGACAATCCAACGAAATTGTTTTGTATTGTCGGCCATAGGTTTTCCATCACTTTCAGGATAGATAAGGGTTGAAGTTGGTTGAGAAGATAATGGTTGTACCATAATGCCTTATCAAAATGTATCATTTTTAGTTTAACGAGTAAGCTAAAATATGGTTGCTGAGGGTGAGAGGTAATCGGTATGCGCCTGTGGATTAGTGCGGTTTTCGTGTTATTCGTATTAGTGCAGTTTTATCAGTGGGTTAAAGGCTTTATTTTGCCCTTACCTATCTATGTTTTAGCTGGAGCTTTTTTAGCCATCGCCTCTAACTATGATAAGGGAATGGGCATGATTATTTCTTCTTCTGGCAAACAATCTTTAACGGCTTCGGAGAATCAAACCGAAAAAAGTTGATAAAAATCATTCTTACCATTATTTATGGCACTCTCTGCCTTTGTCCAAGGAATGTTAGGGGCTTCTAGTTTAGCACTAGGGGCGACAGTGGGGGTGTTTTTGACCCCAAAACGGGCTTTATCAGCAGCAATCATGGCCTTTGGGAGTGGTACCTTAATCGCAGCGATCGCCTTTGAAATAGCCCGTAAAGTTTATGAAGAAACGGGTTTTTTGCCCCTATTGTTAGGATTTGCCATCGGTGGCGTATTATTTACCAATCTCAGTCAATATATCGATCAACATGGGGGCTTTTTACGTAAACCCGCCGCCAGTCGTCGTTATTTATTTGAACATCAACCCAAACCAGAAACCACTCCAAAAATTTTACAGCGACTCTCCCACGTCGAAGTTCTGCAACAATTGCCAGAAGCTGAAAAACAAGCGATCGCCTCTCTGGTGACTCCCATATACGCTCAACCCAAACAAGTCTTATGCAAAGAAGGGGAACCAGGAGACTATTTTTATATGATTGCCCAAGGAGAAGCAGAAGTCATTGAAGACGAGAAAGTGCTAACAGTTTTGGAAGCAGGGGAAATTTTTGGGGAAATGTCCCTACTGACAAAAGAACCCCGTTCAGCAACGGTGATCGCTTGTACCCCCATGGAACTTTATCAACTCAATGAGGAAAATTTTGCTCAAGTTCTCACGCGATCGCCTCATTTAGCCCTAGCTTTAAGTCAGACTCTGGCGCGACGGTTACGCCATTCTGTTAACTCTCACGTAGCAGCCCAAAATAATCTAGATCGTTGGCGACAACAGTTAATGGAACAGGTAGAACTCGACCGACTTCTGAGTGAGAATTCTCAAACCTTAACCAATTTAGTTCAAAAGTCCACTCCTGTGGCCATTTTGGTGGGAACCCTCTTGGATAATATCCCAGAAGCTACCGTTATTGGCATGAATGCAGGAACGCAACAGTTAGCTTGGTCATTTCTGCTGGCAGTATTTATTTCTAACTTTCCTGAAGCGTTAAGTAGTGCATCTGGGATGAAACAAGCAGGAACCCCAAAACTACAAATTCTAGCCCTCTGGTTTGGTATTGTTTTTCTCAGTGGAATGATTGCTACTTTTGGTTATTATTTACAAGATAGTGCCTCTTTATTGTTAATTGGTACTGCCCAAGCTATCGCTGGCGGTGCTATATTAGCGATGTTAGCCAGTACCATGATGCCTGAAGCTTATGAGTTGGGGGGAAGTTCCGTTTCTTATTCAACCATTGCTGGTTTTTTGTTAGGATTTTTAATTGCAATGCTTTCGGGCTAATTAACTTAACTATTATTTTTATGAGTCTTACCCCTGCTGATGTGCAAACCCTTTTAACCTCTGAAAACCTTGGCGATCGCCTTAAAGGGGTTAATTTATTGCGTCAAATTGATCCTGCTATTGCCTTTGATCTCATTCAACCGTTAGTCACAGATACCAATGAACGAGTTCGTTATGCGGCGGTAAGTCAGTTAGATCCCTTGGGAAGACAAGATCCAGACACAGCCTTAAGTTTACTGCGCAATCGCTTACAAAATGACCCAGAAACGGATGTTCAAGCGGCTGCAGCCGATGTCATTGGTGGACTGCAATTAACCCAGGCTTATGATGATTTGAAACAAGTCTATCATCAAACCTCGGACTGGTTATTACAGTTAAGCATTATTGCGACTTTAGGAGAGTTAGGAGAACCGAAAGGCATTGAATTGTTAGAAGAAGCGTTAACATCTGATAATGGGTTAGTGAGAATTGCCTCGGTGAGTGCCTTAGGAGAATTAGGCAATATCGAAGCGGTTCCTTTGCTGGTTCAATTTGTCAAAGATGAAGACTGGCAAGTTCGTTATCGACTGGTTCAAGCGTTAGGTAAATTAGGGGGAGAACAAGCTCAAGAAGCCCTTAAAATCTTAGCAGAAGATGCCATGGAACAAGTGGCTAAAGAAGCAAAAGAAAATCTCGTTTAACAAAAATGTCAAAAGAAGTCCCCACCTAAAAATACTATGTAGAATATGTCTATGACTCTAACCCTCAACTATTGTTACCGAATCTACCCTGATAGTAAACAACAGGCAATGTTATGTGAATGGCTAGAAATTTGTCGCCAATCC
>JASJDD010000008.1 GCA_030065735.1 Crocosphaera sp. | reverse complement strand
GGGATAGCTTATAGTAATCGCATCAGAGGGGAAAGGGCAGATAATCTAGAGTTAGCCATCGCTACTTTAGAGCAGTCTTTAGAAGTCTATACTCGTGAAGCCTTTCCTGAACAATGGGCAATGACACAAAATAATCTGGGGCTAGCTTATAGTGATCGCATCAGAGGGGAAAGGGCAGATAATCTAGAGTTAGCCATCGCTGCTTTAAACCTGTCTTTAGAAGTTTTAACCCGTCCAGCCTTTCCTGAACAATGGGCAAGGTCACAACATAATCTGGGGGTCGCTTATAGAACTCGCATCAGAGGGAAAAGGGCAGAAAATCTAGAGTTAGCCATCGCTGCTTTAAACCTGTCTTTAGAAGTCTATACTCGTGAAGCCTTTCCTGAACAATGGGCAAGTACACAAACGAGCCTGGGGACTGCTTATGGTGATCGCATCAGAGGGGAAAGAGCAGAAAATCTAGAATCAGCTATTGCAGCTTTAAACCTGTCTTTAGAAATCTATACTCGTGATGCTTTTCCTGAAGATTGGGCAGGTACACAAACGAGCCTGGGAAATGCTTATAGTGATCGCATCCGAGAGGACAGGGCAGAAAATCTAGAGTTAGCCATCGACGCTTATAACCTGTCATTAGAAGTCTATACTCGTGAAGCTTTTCCTGAAGGTTGGGCAATGACGCAAAACAACCTGGGAAATGCTTATAGAAATCGCATCAGAGGGGAAAGGGCAGAAAATCTAGAATTAGCTATTGCAGCTTTAAAGCAGTCTTTAGAAGTATATACCCGTGAAGCCTTTCCTAAAGATTGGGCAAGGTCACAAACTAATCTGGGGACTGCTTATCTATATCGCATCAGAGGGAAAAGGGCAGATAATCTAGAATTAGCGATCGCAACTTCTAAGCTGTCATTAGAAGTTTTAACCCGTGAAGCCTTTCCTGAACAATGGGCGATGACACAAACTAATCTGGGGATAGCTTATAGTGATCGCATCCGAGGGAACAGGGCAAATAATCTAGAATTCGCCATCGACGCTTATAACCTGTCATTAGAAGTCTATACTCGTGAAGCTTTTCCTGAATATTGGGCAAGGTCACAAAATAATCTGGGGAATGCTTATAGAGATCGTATCCGAGAGGACAGGGCGGATAATCTAGAGTTAGCTATTGCGGCTTTAACGCAGTCTTTAGGAGTCTATACCCGTGAAGCCTTTCCTGAACAATGGGCGATGACACAAACTAATCTGGGGATAGCTTATAGTGATCGCATCCGAGGGAACAGGGCAAATAATCTAGAATTCACCATCGACGCTTATAACCTGTCATTGGGAGTATATACTCGTGAAGCCTTTCCTTATGAATGGGCAATGACGCAAAACAGCCTGGGAAATGCTTATAGAGATCGCATCAAAGAGGACAGGGCAGAAAATCTAGAATTAGCTATTGCGGCTTTAAAGCAGTCTTTAGAAGTATGTACTCGTGAAGCCTTTCCTGAACAATGGGCGATGACACAAAATAATCTGGGGATAGCTTATAGTGATCGCATCAGAGGGGAAAGGGCAGATAATCTAGAATTAGCGATTGCAGCTTTAAAGCAGTCTTTAGAAGTATATACCCGTGAAGCCTTTCCTAAAGATTGGGCAAGGTCACAAAGTAATCTGGGGACTGCTTATAGAGATCGTTGTCTATATCGCATCAGAGAGTGGAAGGCTGATAATCTACAAGAGGCGATCGCTGCTTATAACCTGTCTTTAGAAGTATATACCCCGAAGGCTTTTCCTAGAGACTGTTTGAGAACAGGAGGTAACTTAGGGAAAGCTGCTAACCTGATTCAAGACTGGAAAACCGCAATCAAAGGCTATAACTTAGCTATCGAAGCCGTAGAAAATACCCGACTCGAAGCCTTAAACCCCCAACGACAACAAGAAATTCTCTCCGAGGCAATGGATGTTTATCATGGCATTGTTCAATCCTATCTCAACCTTAAGCAACCTGATAAAGCTTTAGAATACGTTGAACGCAGCAAAACCCGATATCTAGTCCAATTATTCACCGAACGAGATATCTATCCTAAAGGTAATGTCCCCCAAGCTATTATTACTGAATTAGATCGTCTCCGTCGTGCCATTT
Organism: Crocosphaera sp.; assembly: GCA_030065735.1. Classification (GTDB taxonomy): domain Bacteria; phylum Cyanobacteriota; class Cyanobacteriia; order Cyanobacteriales; family Microcystaceae; genus Crocosphaera. The sequence goes on along the minus strand of JASJDD010000008.1, from coordinate 38,900 downwards.
TGGGGGAAGAACAACAGTTAGCCAAACAAGAACAAACCCGCAATAGGGGAGAAATTTTAACCCTAAATAAACAAAGACAACCCATCTTAATTGACTATACTCACCTCAATCAATTAAAACAAGAATTAAATCAACTCATTGACCGTGAAATAACCCCCATTGATCCCAATTTTAGCTTAACTGAAAAGGTTGAAACTATTTCCTTTGAAGATATTAAATCCTTAACAAATGACTCAACTTCTCTGCTGCAATGGTACATCACAGCTAAGAAGATTTTAGCTTTTGTGGTATCTGCCAATGAAATAGTTAAAGTTTGGCAATCTTCAGAAGAAGACAGAAATAAATTATTTGATACTCTTAATAATTATCTACAGCTTTACTACTCCGAAACAGGTAAACAAGAATGGATTAATCAACTTTCTAACTTATTACAAACCTTTGCTGATACTCTACACATTAACGAAATTATTTCTCTCATTCCTGAAACCTGTCAACGCTTAATTATTATTCCCCATTGGTTTCTACATATTTTACCTATTCATGCGTTACCCATTGATAATAACTGTATTTTACAAGATAAATATGATATACAATATGCTCCCAGTTGCCAAATTTTACAAATTACTAAACAACGTCCCTTAAATCAATTAACCAACCTTTTCGCCATTCAAAATCCAACCAAAGACTTAACTTTTACTGATTTAGAAGTTAATATAATCTCAACCTTATTCAACCAAAAAGAAATTATTGCTAAAGACAACGCCACTAAAAATACTGTTACAACTCAGCTTAAAGCCTCAGAAAGCCATTGTTATCACTTCTCTTGTCATGGAAGATTTAACCCTAATAATCCCCTAGAATCGGCTTTACTATTAGCTAATACTAATAAATTAACACTAGGAAAAATCTTTGAATTAGACTTAAAGAAAGCTCGCTTAGTGGTGCTTTCTGCTTGCGAAACAGGTTTAATTGATTTGAATTCAATCAGCGATGAATATATTGGTTTACCTGCTGGTTTTCTATTCGCTGGAAGTTCAAGCGTTATTAGTAGTTTATGGGCAGTTAGCGACTTATCAACTTCATTTTTAATGATGAAATTCTATGAAATTGTCTTAGATGAAACTCAAGATTTTTCTATTCCTGCGGCTTTAAAGATAGCTCAAAATTGGTTAAGAAATTTGACAGTAGAAGAATATTCAGTTGAATTAGATAATTGTCAAAAACTTATAGAACAAATCAAATACAAATTAACTTTGGATGAATTTAGAAAATTAATAGATAAGAAAGTAATAGACTGGATTGAAGATGAAAAATATAGAATAGAAGGGATTGATCCTAATGAGCAACTTTTTAACAATCCCTTTTACTGGACAGCTTTTACAGCAGCAGGAATTTAAAACTTGCAAAAATCTTCCAAGGTTTCTTTGATAATATGAATAGCTAAAGGGGTTGCAACTACTGCCAAAAGGGGATCACCACAAGTTGCAAATAAACCTACTAATCCACCTAATATATTAGGAGCTAAATCATCTTGAATTCCATCTCTACAAACTACTATGCGTGCTTTCGCTTTGACTTTTTGCCAAAAATTTTCTTCATTTTCTCCTCTAACGATAGTCCTAACTTCATCAATATTTGAACGTCGTGCTAATCTGATCGTTGCATATTGTAAATCTCCGTCACACTTTTTAATAATTTCTAGTTGAGCGATCGCTTCAGGATTATCTTTTAATTGCTCTCGATATTGCTGAATTTCATCTGCTGTTAACTGAGTTGCATCCGACATAACACTATCCTTAAAACTAAAACCATTTTCCCCATTATCTCAACTTATTAGCCCTTAATCTCACAAAATCCCCTCAACCAACCAATGAACTACCCTATCAACTTCCTGCAACAAATCACACCCCAACAAACACCCCGACACATATTCCCCCAAATTATCCATCATTTCTGGATGAATCACCCTTAACACTCCTTCCCCATATCTCTCTAAAATCGCCTCAGCTAATCTCTCCTCCTCTAATAACCCCAACTTCATCAAACCCTGCTTATACTCGTCCCTCAACCCTTCCAACCCCTTAAAACCCCCTTTCTCCCTCATCTCCCCCTCAATTACCTTCCCAAACTCCCATAAACCCTGCAAAACCGCCTCATCATAACTCATCCCATCCCGTACACAATTATCCTCATCCGCAGCAATAAACCCTTTACCCATTTCCGACACCAACACCTTGCTATCTTGCAACCCAACCCGATGAGTTAAACACACCCTTATCCCCGAAACTTGATGATTTCGATGCCAATACGTCTCCCCATACTGCTGTAAATCTTCCGCTAAACATTGGGGACAAAATCGCAAATATTCAGGATAATAAAGCCTTAACTTTGGTATTTTTGCTACCTGTGCAATGGACTTGCTTTCCTTACCCTCCATCAACTCCCGTAAACGTTTCACCTCACGATTGGTCAAAAACGTCCGATAATAGGGGAATAGGGTATGCTCTCGTAATAACTGAGTGAGGGTTAAATTTGAACCAAGAGGTAACTGATGGGCTAAAGTAGCCAAATTGTTCGGTAATCCGAGATAATATTGCTTATTTCCTGCTGTATTGAATAAATCAAACTGTGTCTGTCGAAAACTACGGTTTCCACTCCTGAGATGATAACGACACAGCACACTGTAGAATAGTTCATCAGGGTAGGGAATTGGGAAGAAAGATAGCATTAATTGATTAAATTAAGAAAAAATCGACTTCAGGATTGTCCTTAATAATGTTTGCTGCCACTAACGGTTCATAAACAGGAATTTGATTATTTTTAGCCTCCTCTAAAATCTTCCTCATATCATTTTCAGTGTAATTTGGGTTTAATTTACCCTTTGACTTCGGTTTCTTGGGTTTACTATTAAATGCTTCCCCTTGCAATGCTATTTTATAAGCTTGATTAACCAACTTAGTAATATCTGTCTCTTCAGGATTTTCATTAATCATCCTTTCCCCTAACCGTTTCGCTAAAGCAGGTTCAACCTCTAACTCTAGCAATTCCACAATTACTTGCTTCAACAAAGGTGAAATAGTTGCTGACTGCTTATTATTGCGTCTAATGCGTCTTAATTCCGCTAAATCATCAAAATTAATATCATTTAAACATTTTTCCCGATACTCAGAAATATCTACAGGAGCAATATCTTTGTACTTCTTCATTTGTACCAAATTCCCCGAACGTATCGCATCTAACATCGGTTTCACTAGATACAATCCTTCTTGTGCAACCTTGTGAATGAAATCAACTGTAATTATTTCATCTTTACCGAGACAAATAGCTCGCCATTGCACCATTTTGTACAATTTAATCACAATATCGATGATTCCTTGGGTTTCTTCATACAGTGCGTCACTAATTTCCTGAGAATAGGGAACCTCAGTTTTTGTCCACTGATAACCCCACATTTCCTCCACAAAAAACTGCCAATCTTCGTCATTTTCCATGGGTTTCCAGCGTACTGCACCTTCTCCTGTTCCTCGTCTCGCATTTCTAAAATTCCCTGTCAAAATTGGTTCTGCTTCATTGGTTCCTACTCTGATTACGGAAATACCAATAATATTATCCATTTTGACCAAAAAATTGAGTAAATCATCCCGTCCCCTTCTCGCATTGGCTAAATTTTGCATCTCATCAATCACCAATAACCCCAAATGATGGGTATGGGCAATCTGTGCCACTTGCGCTAACATATAATCCTCAGAATTGCCCTTAGAACCGAATTTTTTGAAGTGGTTAGTTCCTAATAACCTGTCAACAGCAAGAAATATATCTGTACATAACCCTTTCAAAGAACCCGCATGGGGACAATCTACCTTTAACCAAACAATTTGAGTGACACTATATTGAGGGTGAATAATGACTTGAGGGTAAATATCAAGAATATTTGCTAAATCGGTTAAGATGCCACACAAATAATCATCTAAAATGTTTATATAGGTGAAGTTACCTTGTTGACAAACTTCGCTAGGTTTAGCAATCGCACCGAACCCATTTATTTTTGCAATACAAGATATATCTATGAAAATTGAAGCCAATGACAAAGAAGTTCAAGATATTTTTTCTCTAGGTTACTTTAAGATTCCTAGATTTCAACGTCCTTATTCATGGACTGAGGAAGAAGTTATTAACTTTTGGGATGATGTTGTTCTAAGAGATTATATAGATTATTTTATCGGTTCAATGGTTGTTTATCAAACCGAGAAACCCTATTATGGCATAGTTGATGGACAACAAAGATTAACTACGATTACCTTACTTTTAGCCGCCATAAGAAATGCTTTTCTTGATTATGGAGAAGAAAATTTAGCAAGAGGAGTACATCAATACATTGAGAAAGCAAATATAGATAATATCAATGAATATATTTTGAATTCAGAGACATCTTTTCCTTATTTGCAAGATCAGATACAAAGCTTTAAGAAAGCTGATATACAATGTACAGTAGGAAATGAAGAGCAGAACTTAAAACTAGCATTTGAATTAATTAATAAACAACTTTATTCAATTATTCCTACTATAAGTAACTATGATTCTTCTGATGATTTATTGCCAGAAATAAAAAAAACAAAATTAGAAAAATTGAAAGAAATTAGGAATAAAATTCTTTCTTTAAAGTTGGTATTTATTCAATTAGATAATGAGGATGATGCTTATCTAATTTTTGAAACTCTTAATACTAGAGGAAAAGATTTAACCACGCCAGATTTGGTAAAAAATTTATTACTAGAAAAATTAAGGAAGGCTAATGTTACTTTAGATACTTATAAAACTATGTGGAATCGTATCTTAGAGAAATTTGATAATAATGGATTAGATCAAAATTTTGTGGATAGTTTTCTCTACCATCATTGGCTATCTAAATACGGTGAAACTACTCAAAATAAATTGTATGGAGAAATCAAAAAATATGTTGATTCCTTTAACAAAAATGAATCAGAAACTAAAGCTCAGGAATTATTACTAGAGTTTCAAAAAAACTCGGACTACTATCTTTCTATTGTTTCCCCAGATAGGTACTCTTGGAGTCCTGAAGAAAAATCCACTATTTACCAATCTTTAAAAGCGTTACGTCTTTTTAGAGTAAGACAACAAACGTCAATGGTTTTATCTCTCATCAGAGCTTATAAGGAGAAGAAATTAACTTTAAGATATTTACGTCAAATATTATGGAAAATAGAATGTTTTCATTTTATTTTTAATGCTATCACTTCACAGAGATCATCTGGCTCAATTGGACCACTTTATTCTGAATTTGCCCAAAAAGTTTCCAATACTGACAGTCTTAGCACAATTCAATCAAGTAATACAGAATTATTGAGAAAACTTAAGTATAAAATCCCTACATTTGAGGAATTTGAAGTAAATTTTATGAACTTAATTTATACAAAAAATAAACAAAGACAGAAAAAACTTATTCAATATATATTAGAAAAATTAATGGGTAAAAATAGTAATGCACTCCCTATTGATTATACTTCTGTTACTATTGAACATTTACTACCTCAATCAAAAGAAGATGAAGAAATAGTTGGTAAGATCGGTAATTTGATATTAGTTGACAAACAAACTAATACTGAAGAGTTGAGAGATTGTGATTTTATGAGAAAAATAGAGATTCTAAAAGAGAAAAAATATCCACTTGATGAGTATTTGTTAAATTCAACTCAATGGACTGAAAAAGAAATTGAAGAACGAAGTAAATTGATGGCTGAAAAAGCTTATTATGAAGTTTGGTTGTTGTGAACTCAGGATTAGTTATAACGAGCGTGGTGAATTATTTTTTAGAAAACTTTGCTGTTTAACCCTGTTCGAGACTCAAATCTTAATTGAATAGTTATTATATTTTAGCACTTTTACCTAAATTTCATCATTTAGTGCTATAATTATAAAATAAGACTTTGTTAAAATATGTCAGCTAAAGACAAATTTCATCACTTGGTTAGAGTTGCCTTAGAAAGTGAGGGATGGACAGTCACCGACGATCCTTTATCTATTAGTTTTGGTGGAGTAGATGTTTATATCGACTTAGCAGCAGAAAAGCTAATTTTAGCCGAGAGAGAAGAAGAAAAAATCGCTGTTGAAATTAAAAGTTTTTTAGGAAGTTCAGCCATTTCTGATTTTCATTTAGCGGTTGGCCAATTTATTAATTATCGGACAATCTTAAATCAAAAAGACCCTAAACGTTCTTTATATTTAGCTATTCCTGAAGAAGCTTATGATAATTTTTTTAGATTAGAATTTACACAAACTGTCATTAAAAATAATCAGATTAACTTGATTGTTTATAATGTAGAAAAGGAGGTAATTGTCCAATGGCAAAATTAGAACAATATCGAGAAGCTATTAAAAAACTACTCTATCAATATGCTAGTTACCAATATCCCTACGGAGATATCGAAAATCAAGTTATCTTTGATACAGAACATGATCATTATCAATTAGTCCGTGTAGGATGGGAAGACAAAAAACGAATTTATGGCTGTTCGATTCATTTAGATATCAAAGATGAAAAAATTTGGATACAGTTCAATTCAACTGATGTAGATATTGCTCAAGAATTAGTAGAATTAGGGGTTAATAAACAAGATATTGTCTTAGGATTTCAACCCCTATATATGAGAAAATACACAGATTATGCAGTTAGCTAGTTAAACTATTCAACAGTTACACTCTTTGCTAAATTCCGAGGTTGATCTACATCTAAACCCCGTCTTGCTGCAATATGATAGGCTAATAATTGTAAGGGAATGACGGCAATTATTGGGGATAAAAGTTCATCCACATGGGGAACAAATAACAAGTCATCAAAGGTTGCCCGCGCTTCATTATCATCCACAGATGTAACACCAATTAACCGTGCATCCCTCGCTTTTGCTTCTTGGGCATTAGACAATACTTTATCATGAACATCCCCTGGCATTGCAATAGCAACCACGGGAACTTTTGCATCTAATAAGGCAATAGGCCCATGTTTCATTTCCCCTGCGGGATACCCTTCAGCATGAATATAACTGATTTCTTTTAACTTTAATGAGCCTTCTAAGGCAATAGGAAAATTAATGCCTCTTCCTAAGAAAATAAAGTCTTGAGTATCGATAAATTCGTGTGCCAACTCTTCAATTTGTTTTTCTTGTTGACTTAAAATAAGCTCGATTTGATTAGGTAATTCTCTTAACCCTTTCACCAAACTTTCAAACTTTTCTAAACTCAAATTTTTGCGACGATAAGCTAATTCTATGGCCAAGAAATAAAAGCCCATTAATTGTGCAATAAAACTCTTAGTAGCAGCCACTCCGATTTCTATCCCTGCTTGGGTATTAATAATCCGATCTACCATGTGAGCAAGGGTACTTTCGGGACGGTTAGTAATGCCTAAAATTCGCGCATTGTAAGGAAATTCTAACCCCATTCTACGCTGTTTTTCCATCTCTAATGCAGCTAAAGTATCGGCGGTTTCCCCTGACTGTGTTACTCCAATAGTTAGGGTATTTCCTAACATTGGTGCGGGAGAATAACGAAACTCTGAAGCATACTGTACCATCGTAGGAATACCAGCTAATTGTTCGAGCAAATATTTACCGACCATACTTGCATTCCAACTGGTTCCACAAGCAACAATTTGAATATAATCTACATTGTCACAAAGTTCCGAGGCCAACCCTAAATTAATTGGGCTTTTTTCTTCTCCTTTTTCCTTACTCCAGCTAGGATCTAAATAGGTTTCTAAACAGCTTCTCACCACAGAAGGTTGCTCATAAATTTCTTTGAGCATGAAGTGACGAAACCCTTGTTTTTCAACGGTGGTAATATTCCAGTCGAGGGTTCTAGGCAGCTTTCTCAGGCGTTTTAGGTCAAAATCGTAAACTTCTACGCCAAGGGGGGTTAAACGGGCAATTTCGCCGTTTTCCAGAGACAAAACTGCATGGGTATGAGGGACTACCGCAGTCACATCGGAGGCGCAGAAAAATTCCCCTTGGCCAAAGCCAATAATTAAGGGGGCCTGATGTCGTGCGACAATAATCTCATCGGGGTAGTCTGCACAAATAACGGCGATCGCAAAAGATCCATTGAGACGGTGGATGGCTTTTTGTACCGCTTCCAATAACCCATCATAATCTACAGTTTCGGGGAGATATTGGGCGATTAAGTGGGGAATGACTTCGGTGTCGGTTTCGGAGGCAAATTCACATCCTTTACTAATTAATTCTTCCCGTAATTCTTGATGATTTTCAATAATGCCATTTTGCACAACCGCCACTCGTTGACTATTATCTCGATGAGGGTGGGCGTTATGTTCTTCCGGTTTACCGTGGGTGGCCCAACGGGTGTGGCCGATACCCATTTGCGAGGGGTTAACCTCCCGTTCTAATTTTTCCCGTAGGTTATAGAGTTTACCTTTTGCCCTTGTACAATGAATATTACCTTCTAAAACTGTAGCAATACCAGCTGAGTCATAGCCTCTGTATTCTAGTCGTTCTAAACCGTCGATTAACACTTCGGTTGCTGTTTTTGTACCAATATAGCCCACAATTCCACACATAATTTTATATATAGTTAGATGATTAATTGATTCATTGTCGATGATAATGTTCAAAATGACCAGGGTTTTATGATTTATCAATGACTTATCTCAGGTCATAGCTTCTATAGACGTGGTTTATCCTTTTTGTGTTTCATCTCATCAATTGAAGTTCTTTTTTGAGCCAAGTTCCACTCACGCTAAGATAGACAATAGAGTTTGCAATTAATTATCCTCATTATGACCACAACTCCTCCCCTATCTCGACAAATTTCTCCATCTAATCATGAGATAATATTTCCTCAAGGAGAATTTTGGAGTGATGAACCTCCCTTGGAAAGTAACTTACATCTCAGACAAATTTTACTCCTCATTCAATGTTTAGAATGGGTATGGCAAGATAGAGATGACTATTTTGCGACAGGTAATTTAACCATTTATTATAGTCCCAACCAGAAGAAATCAGAATTTTTTCGAGGACCTGATTTTTTTGTGGTTTTAGGAACTACTAGAGATCAAACCCGTAAAAGTTGGGTAGTTTGGCAAGAAGGGGGAAAATATCCTAATGTAATTATTGAAGTTTTATCTGAGAGTACTGCTAAAACCGATAGGGAAGAAAAGAAAGAAATTTATCAAAATACCTTTCGCACTCCTGATTATTTTTGGTTTGATCCTAATAGTTTAGAGTTTCAAGGGTTTACTTTAATAAGTGGACAATATCAACCGATTGAACCTAATGAAAATGGATGGTTATGGAGTCAACAATTAGGGTTATATTTAGGAATTTATGAGCAACAGTTACGTTACTTTACCTCAGAAGGTGAATTAGTTCCTACCCCAGAAGAAGCCAATGTACGAGAAAAACAAGAAAAAGAATTAGCTTTGCAACAAAAAGCGTTAGCAGAACAACGTTTAGCAGCGTTAACAGCAAAATTAGAAGAATTAGGAATTAATCCGGATGAGATTTTCTAATACCTAACTACAATTTATCATATTTCTCTAGGTGGTGATCGCTGTTTCTTTTGGCAACTTTAGAGATGATGAGTTAATGATACTGTAGCGCAATAGTTGATTCAGACTGATGATAAAGTAATGTAAAAAATGCTTGCTTTTAATTGACTTGACATGGTATTTTATACACAATGGAGAGGGTGTGCGCTTGTAAACTCTTTTTTTGGGAAATGGAAGAGACGAGATAAAACAGTTCCACACGGTAAACATTTTTAGCAGTTAATCTAGAGGAAACTGAGTCGTAAAATTTATCTTGTCAGAGATAATAATTAACAATGCCAGCCAAAGACATTTATCATGATACAGTGAGAATAGCCCTAGAGAAAGATGGCTGGACAATTACCCATGATCCCTTAATTATTCGATGGGGAAAAAGAGATTTATACATAGATTTAGGCGCACAAAAGTTAATTGCGGCTGAAAAAGATAACCAAAAAATTGCAATTGAAATTAAAAGCTTTATCAGTAAATCACCGATTAATGATTTAGAAAAAGCCCTCGGACAATACATTTTGTATTATGATTTATTGGCAAGATTACAACCCGAAAGAGTTTTATATTTAGCCATAGATCAAGAGACTTATATAGATGTATTTGAAGATCCTATCGGTCAAGTTTTATTAGAGAATAAAAGACTTAAATTACTCGTTTTTGATGAAATTAAGGAGGTCATTTTACAATGGATACCCTAGATAACATGAGACAAATTATTATTGATTCCCTTAGCTATTATGCAGAGATTCCCTATGGGATAAGAGACGTTAACCGACTATTAATTATCGACAAAAACTCTGATAATTATCTGATTCTTTTAGAAGGATGGGAAAATCAAAGACGAGTTCATGGTTGTTTAGTGCATTTGCAAATTATTAATGGTAAAATCTGGATACAAAGAGACGGAATAGAAGACGGTATTGCCACCGACTTACTAGAAGCAGATATCCCAAAAGATAAAATTGTTCTTGCATTTAAACCAGAACATATTCGCCCTTATACCGAATTTGCAGTTAGATAGGAAATTTTAGGGACTAATAAATAAACTCATCATGATTATTAATTGTAAAAAATACTTGCTTTTTATTGACTTGACGTGATATTATATAAATAATGGAAAAGGTGTATGCTTGTAATCTCTGTTTTTGGGAAATAAAAGATAAGATATAAAACAGTCCCAAACGGTAAACATTTCAACAGTTTATGAATAATAATAGAACAATTGAACTACTTAATTATTTTCAATTGCATTTAAGACTTGCGTCATTGTTATAATTTCTTGACTTAATCTTTCTTTTTTTTCTTCGTCCGATAGAGTAGATAAATAGAGTTCGATTGCTTCAGTCATATTGTTTTTAATTTCTTCTATGGTGTCCCCTTGGGTTTGACACCCTTCTAACTGTGGACAATATGCGTAATAACCATATTCATCTTTTTCGATAACAACATTGATTTTATAAGAGTCTTCCACCATGATGATTGTCTCTATTTTGTTCGTCTTAATGACTATACTATAGCGCAACAGTTAGCCAAGACTGATGGTAAATTAATGTTAAAAATGCTTGCTTTTAGTTGACTTGACATGATATTCTGTACATAATGGAGAAGGTATGCGCCTGTAAACTATGTTGTTAGAGAAAGGAAAAGAAGAAATAAAACAGTCCCAAGTTATGGAGTTATCGCTTAGGAAAAAATACCCGATGAAAAGGTTTTTTCCGATAACGTCGATAAACATCAAAATCTTTATCTAAAAAGGATAGTTATTCATTATTATTAGTTATGTCTTTTTTTATGTTTTTCTTTGATTTTATCTGCTATTATTTTTTTACGAACCTCTCTATCTGATAAATTTCCAGAACCTTCTAATAAAAACTTAGGATAACCTCCCATTTTTTCTATGACTGTTTTTTGTTGAGTTTTATTCTTTGCTTCTAAGGGTTCTATTGATTCAATAAACTTCAAAACTGTGTTAAGTTGTTCTGGAGATAAATTAGATAGTTTTTGATTGATTGTTGTTTTTAATTTTAATGAATTCATAATTTAATTAATTTCTTTCGTTATATAAAGTTTATCTGTAACTACAATTTATCATATTCCTCTGGTGGGCGATCGCTGACTTTATCTAATACTTTTTGAAACTTTTCCCAACTTCCTTTTTTTGCTTTTTCTTCGATATAATCTTTTGTCATCCAAGCAGAAATTTGAGCAGATAAAGCAATCGTAACTAATTGATCAATAGAAAGACTTTGTTTATTAGCTAAGGTTTCAAGTTGCTGGTATAAAGCATCAGGAATTTGAGCATTTAATTTCATGAGTTTATTTCTCCTATCATTTGTAAAAATTGTTTAGGGGTTAACACTAAAATATCAAACTTTTCAAAGGATTCATTATTTTTTAAACTATTATTGGTTATGATAGCATTTCTTTCTTTTGGGATAACAACTCATACTATAGCGCAACAGTTAGGCAAAACTGATGATAAATTAATGTAAAAAATGCTTGCTTTTAGTTGACTTGACATGATATTCTGTACACAATGGAAAAGGTGTGCGCCTGTAAACTATGTTTTGGGGAAATAGAAGAGACGAGATAAAACAGTAATAGGTTGGCTTTGCTCTAACAACTTAGACGCTTGTGTTACGATAATACTAGGATAAGCGATCGCTTCTTCAAATATGGGTGCATCACCAAAGTCTATTAAAGTATAGATAGTGGTATTTGTTGTTAAAAATGAGCGTAACTTTTCCCCATATCCTGAACGAAAGTATTTATTAGAAGAAATATAAGTTAAAATACCTTGTTTCTTGAGAAGAGTATAAGCTTTTTCATAGAAGTAAACGAATAAATCAGCAACTCCTGTATAACAGTTATATTGTTCTTTTAAATAAGGTTTAAACGCTTTAATTTCCTCTTGACGAATATAAGGAGGATTACCAATAATGATATCAAAACCAACAAAATCACCCTTATTATTTAACACTTCTGGAAACTCAAACCGCCATTCAAACGCATTTTGATATAACTTACCGCTTTCTATATCTTCTAACTCAACGGTTAACTTATCTATGTCATTTTGTAACTTCGTCATCTTCTTTTCTTTCTTTTTCTTTTCTGTCTTTGTCTCCTCTAATAAAGTGGTTTGATTCTGTAATAAATATAAATCAGATTCTAACTTTCTCAGTTTAACTTTTTTGGGATCAGTCCCATATAAAGTGGTCTTAAAATTCTCCTTTATTTTTGTGATTAATCGTTCCATTTCTCGCTTTTCTTCTTTGTTTTTTGCACTGCGATAAGTTTGTACAGCAGTTTGATAGGTATTGATGTCTGACTTACTCTTACTCAACGCTACTTTTAAATCTGAATCTAATGTAAACCGACTAATTAAAGAATTCCCACACTTAATATTAATGTCAATATTGGGTAAAGTTTCTAACTCATTTTCCCCCTTATAATAAGCATTTTTCAATAACTCTATCCATAACCGTAACCGACAAATTTTAACCGAGTTAGGATTAATATCCACCCCAAATAAACAATTTTCGATAATCGTCTGTTTCTCATGAAATAAAGTTTCTTGTACTCGTTGACTTTCCTTATTCTTAGGATTATATTCAAACAACGTTTCGTTATCGTCTTCAATGACTAACTCATCATTAACCACTTCTATCTTATAGTCTCGTAACGTCTTACCTTCCTTATCTTGTAATATTTTCAACTCACTTTTTATAGCGATGATTTCATTTAATGCAGACACCAAAAAATGACCCGAACCCACCGCAGGATCACAAATTTTTAGACTATTTATAATCTGGTTTGCTTCTGTTTTATCATCAATCTTATTATAGAGATCATTAATGGTATTACAGTTCCATTTTTTCACCTCATTAAACTTCTCAATAACTCCCCGTATAATAGTTTCTCGACACATATACATGGTGATGAAACCAGGAGTAAAAAAGGAACCATCTTTATAACCATTTATCTTCTCAAAGATTAACCCCAAAACTGACGCATTAATTAACCGTTTATTGTCTTCTTGTATTGCTTCGGAACCCTCACTACTGAAATCATAAGCATCTAGAAACTCAAATAAATATTGTAGTGCATTTAAGGTTCCTGTGCGTTTTCTTCCTGTGGTATCTTTTAACACAGTTCCCGAAAAAATAGGTAAATTCTCATTAATAAGATTACTAATACAAATAGTTTCTTGTTCTAACTCTGTTTTCTCAAATAATGAACTATTAAGATAGGGAACTTTACCAAATTTTTGATTTATATAATCATTTCTTTGACTATTTTCATAAGCTAAAACCTTAAAAAAGAGAAAATCTAAGTCATTATAATCTTTAATTTTATCCAGATTCAAAAATGCAAAAGATTTATCTCCTTGATGATAATTAATTAGTTGTGCTTCTAATAACTTCAAGAATAAAATACGATTAATCCAAGTAATAACTAACTCTAAACTAACATTAAACAGTTGCTCTTCTTTACTATCACCGAACTGTAACGGGTTTTTGAGATCAAGATCATTATCTAATCGTATAATTGTATTTTCAATTAATGATCCAATGTTTCTTTTTCCTGCTTTATTTCGTTTAATTAACTTCTTATTTTTCTCCTTAACTTCCGTCAAACCAATAATGTATAGTAACTCATTATAAAATTCTTTATCTAAACTATTGCTATCATTGATAAACGGTAACTTTAATAAATGTTCAGGAGAAAATAACTTATATAAGTCCCGTAACTGTTTCTCATTGTCTATAGTATCCTGTAAATTAACATAAACAAAGTTTAATTCTGCTGCTTTTTTATCAATCGCAGGTTTAGCAATATTTTTGTAGAAAAACTCTGTTGTTGTTCCCGTTAACTTTTTATCACTAAACTCGTTAAACCGTTTACGTAAAGCTGTATCATCATAAAATAATTTTTCAAAGTCTTTTGCATCAAAAATGAACCACTCGTAAACATTAGTAATAATTAAGTGTTTGAGATTAATATTATTTTCTGTAATTCTTTCTCGTAAAAAATATAATAATAACTGCTGTAATGCTTTCACATTAAGCTGATCTAAATTAGGCATTTCAGCTTGATTATTAGGTTTTTTACACTCTATAATAACTCCTGTTGTACTGTCATTAGTTTTATCAGTGTGAATCACTAAATCATTACTAAATTTAGTATTAATATAATAATTATCTTGATAATAAGTATCTTTGAGAAAATCTCGTAGCAAATTTTTATTATATTCTTCTGATTCTGTTTCCTTAATACTGTTTAGTAATTGTTGTAAATTACTTTTAAACTGCTCAAAATGTTGACGAGTGGGTTTAACCTTGAGGAATGCTTTATTTAATGCTTGATGAGGGGATAATAGGTGATACATAAGATTAATAACGAAAAAAATTAGGTTGATTAACTATTTTTAAGGTGGGCAAGACATAAATCTATTTAGTTAGTTAATATAAGTGATCTACTTGCCCACCCTACTATTTTTTACTTTTCTTCACCAAGTCATAGGTTGAAAATTATCATCATTAATAATAGTGACTGTATCCCCAGACGGTTTAATCACAAATAAACCCTTTTTATAAGCATAGCGATCGATACCTTCATTTATTTCTATTCCTGCAACTGCACCATAAGCATGATAATTTTGATAATGGGGAAAAGCTGTTTTAAAACGGGTCAATTTTTCGATAAATTCATCCACATCATCCTTAGATAATCTCGACTTACATTCTACTAGAACTAACTCCGTATCATCCACCGCTAAAATATCAATTTCCATCGCAATACCTTGACGTTTTACCCTTGCGCGAGGGTAAACCTCTTTAACCTCTATTCCCTTGCCTTGAAATAGCTGCAAAATAGCCGGTTCAAGCAACTCCTCCACAAACCGTCCCCAACGAGTGGTTAAACTGTTAACTGCGCGAGTGGTTTCTGCTACAGTACTTTCTAATCTTTCCATACGGCGATCGCTTTCTCGTAAACGACGGTCAAACTCTTCACTAGAAGCTTTTAATTCTGCGTGAGACGCTTTAAACAGTGCGTAAATATCTTCAATGGTTACAGGATCACTCATTTTTAATTGATAGAAAATATTTTTATTATTCTAACAACGTTTATGATAAATAGTTACATATAAATAAAGTTCATTGTGTAAACAGTCATCAACAAAGCTTTACCCTAACTCCTGTCTATTTCCTCCTAACTTTTGTTATACCCTTAAAAAACTAGAACAACCAATACTATTATAACAAAACTAATAGCTAAAATAACTGTATTAAAAAATCATAATAAATTGTTCTATCTCTTGAATTATGTTCGATCATAAAAGTAGAAGTTTCATCATTACCCCCTATGACAAGACCTGATCAAAAACAACCCTAATGTTGTCTTAATCAGACCTCAAAAATCAATCATTTCCTGATATTTCTTCCCAAACTTGTCAAGTCTTTGCAACAAAAATTACAACTTTGCTCGATCGCCTTATAGAGAGAACACTATGAACACAAAAACCTACGCTACCATTGATGGAAACGAAGCTGTTGCTAGAGTTGCCTACCGTCTCAACGAAGTGATCGCCATTTATCCCATTACCCCCTCCTCACCCATGGGAGAATGGGCCGATGCTTGGGCTTCAACCGGACAACCCAACCTCTGGGGAACCGTCCCTTCTATCGTGGAAATGCAAAGCGAAGGAGGGGCAGCCGGGGCTATCCACGGATCGTTGCAAACAGGGGCGTTAACGACGACATTTACCGCCTCTCAGGGCTTATTATTGATGATCCCCAACCTCTACAAAATAGCAGGGGAACTCACCGCCACCGTGATCCATGTAGCCGCGCGATCGCTGGCTGCCCAAGCGTTATCTATTTTTGGGGATCATGGGGACGTAATGGCTGCCCGTAGTACGGGGTTAGCCTTGATCGCCTCTGCATCCGTGCAAGAAGCCCAAGACTTTGCAGCCATTACCACTGCAGCCAGTTATGAAGCGAGAGTCCCTGGAATCCACTTTTTTGATGGGTTTCGCACCTCTCATGAAGTGCAGAAAGTCGAGTTATTGGATGATAGTGTACTGCGATCGCTGATCAAAGACGAATGGGTGATCGCCCACAGGGAAAGGGCGTTAACCCCTGATCGCCCCGTTATTCGAGGAACCGCCCAAAACCCCGATGTGTACTTCCAAGCAAGAGAAACGGTAAACCCCTTCTATGCAGCCTATCCCGACATTTTACAGAAGGCTATGGATCAGTTTGGCGAACTCACTGAAAGGCAATATAAACTCTATGAATATCATGGTCATTCTGAAGCCGAAAGGGTGATTATTTTAATGGGTTCCGGTTGTGAAACCGTCCACGAAACCGTCGATTATTTAGTGAGCCAAGGGGAAAAAGTTGGAGTCCTAAAAGTACGCTTATATCGTCCCTTTGCCGCCGAAAAATTAATTGAAGCTTTACCCAAAACCATCAAGAAAATTGCTGTTTTAGATCGCACTAAAGAACCTGGTTCAGCAGGAGAACCTTTATATGTAGATGTGGTAACGGGCTTCATGGAATGTTGTCAGGAAATGCCGTTACCGAAAATTGTTGGAGGTAGATATGGTTTATCCTCCAAAGAGTTTACCTCGGCCATGGTAAAAGGGGTGTTTGATAACTTAGCCTTAGATAACCCAAAAAATCATTTTACTATCGGTATTAATGATGATCTCAGCCATACCAGTATTGATTACGATGCCAACTTTTCCACCGAACCCGATAACGTGGTTAGGGCAATTTTCTATGGGTTAGGCTCAGATGGAACCGTCGGTGCTAACAAAAACTCTATTAAAATTATTGGAGAAGAAACCGATAACTATGCTCAAGGATATTTCGTTTACGACTCCAAAAAATCTGGCTCAGTTACCGTCTCTCACCTACGCTTTGGTAGCGATCCCATTCGTTCAACTTACTTAGTCAACAAAGCCAACTTTGTCGCTTGTCATCAATGGGAATTTTTAGAAAAATTTGACCTCTTAGAACCTGCCATTGAAGGGTCAACCTTTCTCATTAATAGTCCCTATCAACCCGAATATGTGTGGCAACAGTTACCCCGCCCTGTCCAAGACCATATTATTAACAAAAATATCAACGTTTATGTCATAAACGCCTACGAAGTGGCCAAAAATGCAGGAATGGGAGGCAGAATAAACACCGTCATGCAAGTGTGCTTCTTTGCCCTAGCGAATGTACTACCCAGAGAAGAAGCGATCGCACAGATCAAAAAATACATCCGCAAAACCTACGGTAAGAAAGGGGAACAGATTGTACAGATGAATATGAAAGCGGTTGACGCGGCTTTAGATCATCTTCATGAGGTAACGATACCAACTATGGTAGATAATAACGCTCCCGATATCCATCCTCTCATCCCAGACACCGCCCCTGCATTCATTCGAGATGTGTTAGGTAAAATGATGGCTAGACAAGGGGAAGACATCCCTGTAAGCGCATTACCTTGCGATGGTACTTACCCCAGTGGTACCGCAAAATGGGAAAAACGGAATGTCGCCCAAGAGATCCCTGTCTGGGAGGAAGATGTCTGCGTACAATGTGGTAAATGTGTTCTGGTTTGTCCCCATGCCGTCATTCGGTCTAAAGTGTATGAAGAAGCAGCGTTAACTAATGCCCCGGCCAGCTTCAAAAGTGCGCCAGCTAAAGACTTAGACTGGAAGAAAACAGAACTCAAGTTTACCATTCAAGTGGCTGCCGAAGACTGTACCGGTTGCGGTGTTTGCGTTGATGTCTGTCCCGCCAAAAATAAATCACAACCCAAACTAAAAGCCATTAATATGGCACCTCAACTACCTATCAGGGAACAAGAACGAGAAAACTGGGACTATTTCCTATCTATTCCCAACCCAGACCGAAATACCTTGAAACTCAACAAAATAAGCCATCAACAGATGCAAGAACCCTTATTTGAGTTTTCCGGTGCCTGTGCAGGATGTGGGGAAACCCCTTATATTAAGTTAGCCACTCAGTTATTCGGCGATCGCATGGTAGTAGCCAACGCCACGGGATGTTCTTCTATCTATGGCGGTAACTTACCGACTACGCCTTGGACTCATAACCAGGAAGGAAGAGGTCCAGCTTGGTCAAACTCCTTATTTGAAGATAACGCAGAATTCGGTTTAGGGTTCCGTGTCTCTATCGATAAACAAGCAGAGTTTGCTACAGAGTTAGTTAAAAGTCTGGCCTCTGATATTGGAGAAACCCTAGCGCTAGAGTTATTGAACGCAAAACAGATAGACGAAGCAGACATCTTTGAACAACGGGAACGAGTTACTATCCTCAAACAACGGTTATTGGAACTGTTGCGCAATAGCAACTTAGATGAAACAATGCAAGCTAAAGTAACCATGTTGCAGTCGGTAGCTGACTATTTAGTTAAAAAGAGTGTTTGGATCATCGGTGGTGACGGTTGGGCCTATGATATTGGTTATGGTGGGTTAGACCATGTGTTAGCCAGTGGCCGCAACGTCAATATTTTGGTCATGGACACAGAAGTTTATTCCAATACTGGCGGACAAGCTTCTAAAGCAACTCCTCGCGCTGCTGTTGCCAAGTTTGCTGCGGGAGGTAAACCGGCACCCAAGAAAGACTTAGGGTTAATGGCCATGACCTACGGTAACGTATATGTGGCTAGTGTTGCGATGGGTGCAAAGAATGAGCATAGTATCAAAGCCTTCTTAGAAGCAGAAGCTTATGAGGGTGTATCGTTGATTATTGCCTATTCTCACTGTATCGCTCACGGTATCAATATGACCACTGCTATGAGTTATCAAAAAGACATTGTGGACAGTGGACGCTGGTTATTGTATCGTTATCATCCCGACTTAGTAGGAGAAGGAAAGAACCCCTTACAATTAGATATGAGAAGTCCTAAGCTTCCCATTGAACGAACCATGTATCAAGAAAACCGTTTCAAAATGTTAGCCAGAAGTAAACCGGATGCTGCCAAAAAACTGCTGAAAGAAGCGCAAGCAGATGTTAATACCCGTTGGCAAATGTATCAATATTTAGCTGCCCGGCAGTTAGAAATAGGTAATGGCAATGGGCATAGTAAGGGGAATCTTGAGGCGGAAACGACGGTTAATTAGGTTTCGTTTCTGATGGTTTAGGGTGGGTTTTAAAGACTCACCCTATTATTTATTTAAAACTATGTACGACAATATTTGTAAATTTATCGTTGAAGAATTTTCCGAAGATATCGCTACTTGGCTATTAGGAGAACCCATTGAATTAGTAGAATTAAGCCCTAAAGAACTATCTCTCGAACCCATAAGGGCTGATTCTCTTATTTTACGTCAATCTAATAATATTGTATTACACGCAGAATTTCAAACGAATACTGATGTAGATATGCCTTTTAGAATGGCAGATTATCGGTTAAGAGTCCATCGTCGTTATCCTAACAAAACAATGACTCAGGTGGTGATTTATCTCAGAAAAACAGCCTCAGAATTAGTTTATCAAGATACTTTTTCCTTAGAGAAAACAACCCATCAATTTAATGTAATTCGTTTATGGGAACAACCGACAGAATTATTCTTTTCGTCTAATGGTTTATTACCTTTTGCTGTATTGAGTCAAACGGATAAAAAACTAGAAACTTTACAAAATGTAGCCAATGAATTACAAACAATTAACAATAGTCGAGTTCAAGCCAATTTGTCAGCATCAACTGCTATTCTATCTGGGTTAGTATTAGAAGAGAAGGACATTCAACGAATTTTAAGGAGTGACATCATGAAAGAGTCAACCATGTATCAAGCTATTTTACGAGAAGGTAAAGAAGAAGGAATGCAAGCAGGTATTCAAGAGGGTATTAAAGAAGGGGTAGAGAAAGTTGCTCGTAATATGCTTAAAAATGGCTTAAATATCGAACTAATTGCTCAATTAACCGATTTATCTGTTGAGCAAGTTCAACAATTACAGGCAACTCAACAAGAATAATGTATAGTTAATTAGGTTTCGTTTCTAATGGTTTAGGGTGAGTTTTTAAGGACTCACCCTAAATCTATCAATGAATGATTTTCGTGCTATCACTCGATTTTATTGTAGGTTTAGGTAACTGAATAAACTGAAAAAAAAGTTCTTTGGCATAGAGTTTACCAAATCGGTGCATACGAAGTAATGAAATAAGAATTCCTAACAATAATAATAATAATATTTTCCAATTACTGAAACCATTTTCAATGATGAAGAGGATTAATGAAGCAAGAAATGCGGATGCAATTCCTCTAAACAAGCCATAATTACCACTAAAAATATCAACTCGTTTACTTCGATCGGCTGCATCAATTGCAACATAAATTTGTCGTGTAAAATTAAACCAATCTTTTTGATTTAACTCGGATACTTTAACTGATTGTTCTAAATTTAATTGATCATGAATCTGGTTTTCTAGGGACAAAACTTGTGCATTTGATAAAATATTTCCCTTTTTTTGTCTAATCCAGTCTGTAGGCATTCCTTGAAAAAATTTCCAAAAAATTTGTTCTAAAAAATTTCCAATTCCCTGTAATAAATGACCTGCTACATAAGATAAAATGATAAAGAGTCCCAATTGTCCTGTCGTAAAGTCTTTTCCTTGAACAATCAGCCCAAGCTTTGGATACAATAATGAAATACTGAATAGTAGAACTGTTCCTGGAACTAAAACTCCTGTAAATTCGTAAAAATCAAAAGTTTTCATTTTTATCTATCATACTCTGAATCAATATTTGCCTGACCATTAGTATCAATTTCTAAAGTAATATTACCACGCCAACGGGTTGACCAAACATGATCACTATATTGTCGATATTTATTACTGGCATCTGTCTCTGGTTTTTTCCCTACTGATACAATAGTATATTGGGGTTTCATAAGCTTGACAGCAGTTATACTATCATAGGAAGTATATCTCTGTCTATTTATTTCATATTTATTTTGATTGTTAGGAAAAGAAAATTGAGAAAATAATGATAATTCTTGTTGTGTTGTTATATCTAAATTCTTGGCATTGTTAATATCAATTACAGTGAGGTTGCCATTGGAATGTTCAATAATAGTACAATCACCATGACCAACATTCAAGAAGTGAACCTTTAACATAATAATTTAGTCAGTAACTCCATATATAGCGTTTTGCTTTCCAAAAAGCACTAAATACAGTATAGTTTATATGTTCTAACTTGTGTAGATTATAGTATTAAATTTTTATTAAGTTTTTTCTGTGATCGCCAAGATTTCATTTTTAGTGCGATCGCCGATCTTGTAGGTTAGGTTGAGAGACGAAACCCAACATAACTTATTCTTGTCTTTTATATTTATAGGTTGGGTTGCACTTCTTTTTGAACTTAATGCTAGAATAAAGTTCATACTGTTACCTAATGTGTAAAGTGCCATGAGTAACAAAGAAGCCGTTATTGAACTGGTAAAACGTTTACCCTCAGATGTTTCCTTAAGAGAAATTGCTCAGGAAATCGAATTTATTGCAGCAGTACAAGAAGGACTTGACGAAATTGATCAAGGCAAAGGTATTCCCATAGAAGACGTTGAAAAAATGATAGATTCATGGACTACCAAGTAATTCTTTCCCCCAAAGCAGTTAAAGACTTAGAAAAAATCGTTAGGTATATTTCGATTAATAATCCTGAAGCCGCAAAAAAAATAGGCCAGCAATTACTCAGTAAAGCTAAAGAATTAAGTAAATTTCCATTGAGAGGTCTAATAGTACCTGAATTTAATGATCCGAGCTTACGTCAATTAATTCTTAAACCTTATCGTATTATCTATCGAGTCGAAGAATCTAAAAAACAGATTGATATCGCTAGATTTTGGCACTCATCAAGAGAAAGTTTAGAATTATGATAATGCGGTCTGCTTCGCAGTGCCTTCGGCAACGCTGATCTTGTAGTGCGATCGCTTATCTTGTAGGTTGGGTTGAGAGACGAAACCCAACATAACTTATTATTGTCTTTTACATTTATTGGTTAAGTTGCACTTTGTTTAATCCAACGTACAAAGCGATAACATATTGATGGGATAAGATAGAAAAATTTTGATCAATTATGGAATTTGAGTGGGATGAAAATAAAGCAAGACAAAACTTATCAAAACATGGTGTTTCTTTTGAAGAAGCAAAAACGATTTTTGATGATCCTTTATATGTTGACTTCTACGATCCAGATCACTCAGATAATGAAGAACGTTATCTTATGGTAGGACAATCTAACCGAGGACGTATATTGATTTTATCTTATACTGAAAGAGAGAATAGAATTCGCCTTATTAGTGCCAGAGAAGTCACACCAAACGAGAGAAAAGCTTATGAACAAGGATAACCCTAATATCAACGATGACTTACGAGAAGAGTACGATCTCACCAGTTTAAAAGTTAGAAAATTTGGTCGCAATAGAAAAAGTTTTGCCGGTCATATCGTCCGTTTAGATGAAGACGTTGCTGAAATGTTTCCTAATGCAGAAGCAGTCAACGAAGCATTAAGATTTTTAATGAGGGTAACACAACAAAATCAATCTCCTAAAATATAGTGCGATCACTGATGGGTGATATATTTGATTAATTACTTTTGTTCAAATTACTAAACAGGAGAGAAAACTTTATGAACAAAATTTCAATCGATGAACTTGAACAAAAAATTGAAGCAGGGGAGGAAGTAATTGATCGTTATTTTGATGCTTCAACGACTAGAGTAGGAAAAGTTTATACAGAGGTTTCTAGGAGAAAACACAATGCGATGGCCGATCTTGTAGGTTGGGTTGAGAGACGAAACCCAACATAACCTACTCCTGTCTTTGACATCTATTGGTTGGACTGCACTTTGTTTAACCTAACCTAAAGACTAAAGACTAAAGACTAAAGACAGATAGTTTAGACTATAATTAAGAATAAAGAGTTATTAATCCTTATAAACATGACCAAAACAGCAGAAAAACTTAAACAAGAATTGTCTCAGCTTTCTAAACAAGATCGCGCTGAAATTGCTTACTTTTTAATCCATTCTCTTGATGAAGATGGTGATGATAATATTACAGAAGCATGGGACGAAGAACTTACCCAAAGATTAGCAGAAATTAATGAAGGAACAACCAAAGGAGAATCTTTTGATACAGTATTATTAGAATTAAAAGAAAAATATTCATGAAACCAATTATTATTCATGATAAAGCCAAACAAGAATTTGATTATGCTATTAGCTACTATGAAGAACAAAAACTGAACTAAGAGGATATTTAATCTCGCATCCCTAAGAATATCATTTGTTAAGAATATATATAAGATTTGACTCTTTTTCAGAGTAATCGGTTTTTTAAAATCAGGTATATTCGCAGGATAAAATTTAAATGTTAGGACATTTAAAAAATTTGCAATGAATTTAGGAAAACCACCATAGTTGAACAGCTTTTTCATAGATTCACCAACTATATCATCATTAATATCACTAGATGAAATTAAAGTATTATCTTCATTTTCTCCTCCATGGGAAGCTATTTTAAATATGGCATTGCAAGAATAAACTTTTTCATTAGTTTTATTAATTATAATTTCTGTCTTATAAATATAGAATTTATATAATGGATTTACAAGATTAAAAGGAACTGTAAAAATCTTAATTAACTTAGCACTTGTTATATTTATCGGAGAAGTATTTGAAGCAGATTTAGTATTAATAATAGGCTCAGAATTATTTCTAATACTCAGTAATATTTCTTCTTTTATTTGATCATATATAGCAATAATATCTTTGCACAATTCATCAAGTTCGTTACGTCTATTCTGCTTATTTTCCTTAGTCCTGTCAAGATTAGGTGTTTCTACCTTAAAGTCTATTTTTGGGGTTTCTCCATCTAACTCTAGCATCTCCAAGAGTTTCTTTTTTTTGCGACGATAATCGCAATTTAAAATCTGTCCTAACATATTTAGCTTAATTCAAAAAAATTTTTTTGAATTATATCATTTTTCTTTATATGCGGTCACACATTTAAGCGTGCGATCGCAAATCTTGTTGGGTTGAGAGACAAAAGCCAAAATAACCTATTCTTATTTTTTACCTTTATTGGTTGGGTTATATTTTGTTTAACCCAACCTACTAATTACCTTCAATTTTACGTTTAATAACTTCTTTTATTTGTTCTCTTCCCTCTTCTGTATTGGGAAAATTATATTTAATAGAATTAGGATCACGACGACTCATTAAAGCGCGTAACGCTTCTTTATCCTCTTTATGTTCTAACACATAGGCTCTTAATTCTGCCTTACTCATTATCTCAAAATTAGATTTCATTTGGTAAAAACTCCCAATTTCCATATATTTTTGTAGATTAGGAAAAGTGAATAATTTAAAGTTAACTAACTGACTAAAGTTTACGGACGTAAGAGGTTTTTGTTTTGCGTGTCGATGCAGGACTTAACTCTTTCGGAAGACTCGATACCGTTCCTAAATTATTTAAAAGCTGTTCTAAAAAAATTTCTTGTTCTTGTTGAGATTTTTCTGTTTCTTCTCCAAAATTCATCATGGCAAACCAGATAATCTTTTGGTTTTCAGTGGGAATAGCTCCACTTAATGCTCCGATATTAGTCCAAATGCCTGATTTTAGCACCGAAAAAGCAGGAAGTTGACGTTTTTGTAATAATCCCTCATCTTGACCTACGATCGCAAAGACATCTCCCACCGTCATCTGATGAGGTTCTAGGGATTTTCCGATCGCTAAAAACATGGCTACAGCAGCGCGAGGGGAAATGCGATCGCCCGATCCCAATTGAATTTCTGCTTGAGTCACCCCTGATAGTTTAGCTGAGATTTGGGCCACGGTTTGGGTTCCCCCTAACGCCTCGTTGAACATTCTCGACATTTGAGTATTACTGTAGCGATTCATTTTTTTCAGTAATTCAGCCACAGGAAAGGAAGATTGCTCAAGGTGAAAGGTAACAGTATTCGGGGTGGTAGTGGTGGTGATCACGTCCCCATCAATGATTAATTGGGGGCGAGGGGTATCTGGGGAGAGGGTTTGATATTGTTGTTCGGCTTCTGGTGGCCAAATATTGGCGTTTAATCCTTGTTTTAATAAGTTACCTGAAGCGAGGGGAGATTGTTGAAAATTCATATAAAATTTGTCCACAATCACTAAATTTCCTGTGATTCGCTTAATTCCCAGTTGATGGAGTAAATTACCAATTCTTACCGCTTCTTCCCACACAAAGAAGGGATCTTCTCCCCCTTCAATAATCAGATTTCCGGCCAAAATTCCATTTTTGAGGGTTCCCGTGGTACCAATGCGCGTCTTAAATCGATGATCGGGACCGAAACGATGCAAAGCAACCAGGGTTGTGGCCACTTTCGCGATAGATGCAGAGGGTAAGGGTTGAGTTCCTCGATAATTCCCTAATAGTTGATTCCCTGATTGTATCCAGATGCCTTGGCTTTGTGGATTAAATCCAATGTTGGCTAAATGGTTGATGTAGTCGTTGATTTCGGGTTGCAACGGAGGGGATGAACCCTCTACAGAAGCAAGGGAGGGAATAGAAGCAGTATTCGCTTCTAAGGGTTGAGTCCGCTGCACTTTCTCACTCCCCACTGGTTCTGAAATAGGAGAACATCCCATGATCATTCCTAAACCAGTCAAAAGTAAAGTATAAGCTAAAGGAATCGTTTTGCCCATTGACCCTTTTTTTCAATAACTGTTGGCATCTTAGCGCAAAGATACGTTTTAATGGTAGGCAATTGTAAAATTACTGAGGAGTGGAATGGACGTACAAGCGCAACAATCTCGAAAACTCCCGCTAATAACGGCTATCTGTCTGGTGATAGCTAATATGATAGGCACCGGTGTTTTTACCAGTTTAGGGTTTCAAACCGTTGATATTCAATCTGGGTTTGCCCTTTTGTGTCTCTGGTTTATCGGGGGTATTTTTGCTCTGTGTGGGGCATTATGTTACGGAGAATTAGGGGCAACTATGCCGCGATCAGGAGGGGAATACCATTATTTATCCGAAATTTATCACCCTGTGATCGGGTTTTTATCGGGATGGATTTCGGTAACGGTGGGATTTGCCGCCCCCATTGCTTTAGCAGCGATGGCGTTAGGGGCTTATTTATCCAGTGTTTTTCCCATTTTCAACCCGTTATTAGTGGCGGTAGCTGTGGTCATTTTTGTCTCTTTTATTCATTTACAAAATATGGCTTTAGGGAATTCTTTCCAACAGGTTTCTACCTTAATCAAAGTGTTATTAATTGCTTTATTAATTGTTTGTGGTTTTCTGTTAGCCAATCCCCAAGACATTAGTTTTGCCCCTTCTAGTGAGGATATTCCCTTAATTTTTAGTTCTCCGTTTGCGGTTTCTTTTGTCTATGTCACCTATTCTTATTCGGGGTGGAATGCGTCGGTTTATCTAGCCAGTGATTTAAAAGAACCTGAAAAAAATGTCCCTCGTTCTTTATTTATTGGCACATTAGTGGTGATGGGATTTTATCTACTGCTTAATTTTATTTTCCTCTATACAACCCCCATTGAGCAGTTAGCAGGAGAGTTAGAAGTCGGTTATATTGCTGCTAATCAAATTTTTGGTTCTTCTGGTGG
Source organism: Crocosphaera sp. (assembly GCA_030065735.1). Lineage (GTDB taxonomy): Bacteria > Cyanobacteriota > Cyanobacteriia > Cyanobacteriales > Microcystaceae > Crocosphaera. The sequence goes on along the minus strand of JASJDD010000008.1, from coordinate 11,696 downwards.
AAAATTGATGGCTTCATTAATTTCTATTGGCTTAATTTCTTCTATCAGTTCCATGGTTTTAGCTGGTCCAAGGGTGACGGAAGCTATCGGTGAGGATATTCCTTTTTTTCGGAAACTTTCCCATAAAAATGCCAATGGTGTTCCTCATTATGCCATTCTCATTCAATTGTCCATTGTTTTAATTTTCTTAATTACTTCGACGTTTGAAGCGGTAACTACCTATTTAGGATTTACCCTAACTTTATCTTCTTTTCTCACAGTATTAGGATTATTCATTCACCGTTATAAATATCCTAATGCGCATCGACCTTATCGTACTTGGGGTTATCCCATTACTCCCCTTATTTTCTTAGGACTCAGTGTTTGGATTTTGGTGTTTATTTTTAATAGTAAACCGGTTGAATCCTTGATGGGATTGACTACCATTGCTTTTGGAATGCCGTTTTATTGGTTCGCTTCTCAGAAAAAACTAATTTAATTTTTTAATGTTCCCTAACTTTATTATTTGACAAAAATCATTTTAATTAACCTCAAGTACCATGAAAAAAATCAAATCTCTCTCGGTTTTGTTCGCTACTGTTGGATTCGTTGGATTACTCAATGGTTGTGCGGGGATTGATACCAGTCAATCTGATAATTCATCGGAATCAATAGAAGGCCAACCAGTCGAAACTGTCGATAGTCAAACAGTAGAAGAAACTCCGGTTGATCCCTTAGCTGAATTTGATAAAGAAGTGACTGAGAAATGGACAAATACAGCGAAAATTTTAGCCGGGATAAAAGTGGATGAAAATAGTAAATTTTCTGAAATTCAAGCCACTAATAGTTGGCAGAATCATCGTAATTTTTTAGAAAATTCTTGGAGTCAATTAGAATCCCAACAACTCTCTAAAGTAAGAAAATGGTCTAGTGAACATCTTAAAGCCATCAACGATACCTCTCCCTCTGTTTTCTATCCTTTCAGTGGTCCTGATTTCTTATATGCTTATAGTCTCTTTCCTCAAGGTAAAGAATATGTTTTAATTGGCTTAGAACCAGTGGGAACAGTTCCTGATTTTGACCAACTTTCTCCTGCTCAAAGCGCGCAAAAAATCCAGGAGGCTAAAAATTCTTTATTTGCTATTTTAAAGTATAGCTTCTTCCGTACCAATGATATGAAAGTAGACATGGCCAGACAAGGAGTTTTACCCATTTTATTCCTGTTTATGGGTCGCACCAATCAAACCATTTTAGATGTAGAATATGTGGGGGTTGCCAAAGACGCAACGGTGCAAAAATATCAGGAAGGAATGGTTCCAGGGGTAAAAATTTCTTTTGTTCCTGAAGGAGAATCGACCCCTCGTACGCTCTATTATTTCTCAACGGATTTATCCAATGGTGGGTTAGAAAAAAATCCCGAATTTAAGACTTATATGCAGCAAATTAAACAGCCTGTTACCTATCTTAAAGCAGCGTCTTATTTGATGCACTATGGAACCTTTTCTACCATGCGAAACTTAGTGTTATCTCAGAGTGACAACCTCTTACAAGATGACTCAGGTATCCCCGTTAAATCCTTTAATACAGAACAATGGAATCTCACGTTTTATGGTAATTATACCCCTCCCCGCGCTCCCTTTAATCAACAAGAATATCAACCTGATTTGATGACCATTTATCGTAGTAACAAAAACATCGATAAGTTGAATTTTGGCATTGGCTATAATTTCGGTCCCAATGAATCCAATTTAATGTTAGCAAACCCAAAATAATCTCAACCTGAATTTTTCTGTTTACTGATGCTTTTGCGTCGGTAAACAGAAGGTATGAGCAATTTTTTCTTACTCCTTTTATCCTAGAGTTGAGACTAACTTACTATGACCAATATATCTATAAATCCTCGTTGTAAAGTCTGTAAGGAACCTATAAATCAAGAGGCAATCAAATGTAAACATTGTGGCTCTTTTCAAAATTACTTGAGGTATTTATCGATGTTTGGTCAAGGTCAAACTTTTTTTGCTCTGATCTTTTCTTTTATTTCTTTGTTTACTTCATTTTATTCGTTAATTAATTCTCTTCAAATACCGAATGAGCATGAAGTACACGTTCACTTTAATAGTTTAGGGGGTGGAGTAGAAGATCAAATCCAAAAAACCTTATCTTTTTATATATGGAAGAAAGGAAAAGAACCAGCATCAATTCGTAAAGTATGGTTAGTCTATAAAACTGCCAACCAAGCAGAAGAAATTAATATCGATTTATATGCTGATCACAAATCTGTATTAGGTTTATTAGATCATGATACAAAAGGAGAAATTTTTTTAAAAATTGTTAACCCCAAAAAAATAAATTTTGAGAAATTAAAAAAGATTTCACCAACTCAATTATCTTGTAAAGTTCAAATGACTTCTTTTGGCTTGAGACAAGGAATTGAAAAAAAAATTACATTAAAAGAAGAAATTAATAATCATCATTGCTATGATTTCTTAATCAGTTATGAAATTAGAAAAAGTCAATAATTAATCAACTGAAAACGAAATGCGGGGTGTTGTCCACCAATCCCTAACCGAACAATTTCCTCACAAATTTTTAGGCCATTTTTGCTATTGGTTAAGATAACAATGCCTGTTTTTAGTAGTCTAGACCCAAAGGTAAAACTGGTAAAGGTACTACTATCTCCCCAATGCCAAAAAAAATCACCTTGAGGGGTTTTTTCTAAGGCCCATCCTAACCCCCAACTGATGGTAGAATTCAATTTAATCTGAGGAGTCAACATTTCTTGAAGACTATTAGCCGTCAACAAGGGTGACTCAACGGTTCCTTCCGCCATCATAGTCATTAAAAATTGAGCATAATCTCTCGCGGTTGTCCGTAAACTACCAGCAGACAAGGCTGTTTTCGGGCGACGCATCCCTTGTGGAGTTCCACTACGGTTATGGCCATCCGTAGCAACCCCTTGGTATTCTGGTTCCCAGATATAGCTACTATTGGCCATCCCCATGGGAATTAAAACTTGACGACGGATATAACTATGTAAGGGTTCTTGGGTAATTTCTTCCATAACCCGTTGCAAATATAAATAACCTTCTCCAGAATAACCAAAGCGAGTCCCTGGAGTAGCTTCTATCCAAACCGGGGCGTTACCACTCCAATTAGGAAATCCTGTGCTATGGGACAAAACCATCCTAGCGGTAATTAACTTGAGGCGAGGGTCTTTAATATAGGGCTTTTTTGTATAGTTGGTTAATGGAGTATCTAAATCCAGTTTTCCTTGTTCGACTAATTTGAGGACAGCATGGGCAAATAAAGGCTTACTGAGGGATGCAGCAGCAAAAACGGTATTATGATCAACAGAGGTTCGTTTTTTGCGATTTTTAACCCCAAAACCCCGACTCCACCACAGTTGTCCCTGTTTGACAATGGCTAAAGACAGTCCAGGAACCCTGTATTGACGTAATAATTGGGGAATCCTTTTTTCCAAATTGGCAATGGTGTTGTTTGAAGAAGATTGAGCATTGAATGATTGATTGGTCAACAATGCTAATCCACTTGTCCCTAACCCGAAAAAAGCCATCTTACTATAGTTGAAGAATTGCCGGCGATGAAAATGTTTGGGCATATTTATATTAATTAAAAGAGTAAACTATTAGGATGAACATCTACGGTTCTAGGTAGTATGGTTTCGTTGTTACATCCTTCTGATGAAGAACAATTATCTTCATAAAGGGCTAAATCAAACCAAAATGTGGTACCGATTCCCACTTCACTAATCAAATTAATTTGACTGTGATGTTTATCAATAATATTTTTAACAATTGATAGTCCTAACCCTGTTCCTTCAAGGGTATGAACTCTATTTTCTACGCGGAAAAAGCGATCAAAAATGGCTGCTTGGTCTTCAGGAGCAATGCCAATTCCCGTATCAGAAATCTCCACTCTAACACAGGATTTATCGTTAAATTGTTTTGACTTCGTTTTAAAATGATAGGCACGAATGACAATGATACCCTTAGAAGAGGTGAATTTTAGGGCATTTCCCACTAAGTTAGTCATGACCTGTAATAATAAATCATAATGTCCTAAGACTAAAGGTAAATTTAGCTCAACTTCTTTATTTAAAACTAACTCTTTATCCTTGGCGTTTAGTTGATAAGTTCTTAGGGTTTGTTCGATTAATTGAGATAAATCTACCCCATTCAAATGATAGATTTTAGACGATTCTAAACGGGATAAATCTAAGACATCATTAACTAATCGAGTCAGCCGGTCAGTTTCATGATTCGCAGTTTGTAGAAATTCTTTTTTTTCTGGTTCTGTTAAGTCTTCTCCATATTCTGACAGGGTTTCTATAAAAGATTTGATGTTAAATAAAGGAGTTCTTAACTCATGGGATACATTACTAATGAATTGACTTTTAGCTTCATTTAATTCTACTTCACGGGTAATATCCTGTACCGTCATCGCCACTCCTTTCAGTGTTTCTCTGTGTTGATCAAACACTTGAGTTAAAAGAACTCGAACAATCCTTGGTGTGGGTTGACTGAGGTTGATTCGATATTCTCCTGGGCTAATTCTTTGTTGTAAAGAGGTGTTTTCTGAGGTTTTATCTAGTTCTAACTCATCAGAAACAGCAGACTTTTGCTGTATCATTTGTTCTAAGGGAGTTTGTAATTGATTGGTTAATTCTCGGGGTAAAAGTTCCAAGATATTCTCCCCAATTACATTTTTTCCTTCCCAAACAAACATCCGTCTTGCTGTCGGATTAACTAATAGTAAATTAAGCTTAGTATCTAATAAAATTGCCCCATCCACAATGGTAGAAACTAAGGTATCTAATTTTGCTTTTTCTGCGGTTAATTCCTCGATATTTTGTTCTTCATAGCGTTCAAGACGTTTCGCCATTTCATTGAAACTAAAAATCAATTCCCCTAATTCACCTCCAAAGGGAAGAGTAATTCTTTGTTTAAAGTTTCCTGCAGCAATATTTTTAACCCCGACTAATAATTCTTTGATGGGACGGGTAATGGTCAAAGCATTAAAAACCGCCCCTAAAATGACCATCGCCCAAATAGCCACAAACACAGCAATGGTAACATCACGGGTTAAATTAGAGGAATTAACGACTGTCGCATTAGGATTAATTCCAATGGCTAAAAACCCTAAATTTTTCCCTTCATGTCTTAGGGGGACAAAAACATCCGTCACTTCCCCATTGGGACTTTGATGTTGTCGTACTAAGGGTAAAATATGATCGTCCGAGGGAAAATCGGGCAGTTCTAAACGACGTTCAATAGTCAGGGAATTTTGAACTTCTGCCGATGAATAGGGAATACCGAAGAAAATATTTCCTGTCTCGTCAGTATAAATCATGTAGCGGACACTGGAGGTACTTTGATAGAAACGACTGGAAAAACGAGCGACTTCTGTCAAATTATCTTCAGCAATCAGGGGAACAACATTGGAAGCGAGTAATAACCCTAAATCTCGACCAAAGCGCGTATCATTTAATTGTGCGTCTTTCTGAATGGTATTAACGGCCCAAAAGGTTAAACCACTCATCAGCAGCGACACGGCCAGAGTTGCTGCTGCCATTAACTTGGTTTGCAGGGTGAATTCTGACCACCAATGTCTGAGACTCTCTTGGATTTTGTATACGAGATTAAACAAGGCTAACTTACGTTAAGATTTTGCAGTAAAATAATTGATTCCCTACCATACTATCTTAACCCGTCAAGATTCTAGAGGTAGAACTGGGGAGGAACAAAAAAATAAATTTTTTCTGTAGCCCTTGAAATCGTTAAACCTCTATGCTATTATCAATAATTGTGAGATAAATGGGTCGATGCCCGAGTGGTTAATGGGGGCGGACTGTAAATCCGCTGGCTATGCCTACGCTGGTTCAAATCCAGCTCGGCCCACCACCCAAAATACAAGCCCGTGTGGCTCAGTGGTAGAGCACACCCTTGGTAAGGGTGAGGTCACGAGTTCAATCCTCGTCACGGGCTTTTAGTATCTTGAACTACCCCAACTTTAGATATACAGTGACACATTATTTGTCATCGGTGACAGATTATTGTCGTGAAGACAAATTAATTGTCGTTGTGACATATTGCTGTCGTTTAAGCTGGGGAACTCTCCCCATTTCTTGCCGTAGATTGGACAAATGCCAGTACAATTATTAGAGTTCAAAGAGAAAGAAAACTTAGAAATAAAATAGAATGAAATAGCCCTGAGAGGTGGGTGTTACCCACCTCTCCCCCCTCAATCTAGGGAATGATTATCATTATTGTTTATTCTCAATAAGCGGAAAATTGCTGACAATTGTTCAGGGTAGCTCAACCTCCGAAAAACCCTTCACACAAGCCTTTTAACCAAATGTCGGTCAGAATTCCCTAACGTTCTATAACTTAGGGATGAATGACCGACAAATAAATAGACCGCGTAGCGTCCTCATTTCTTAGTTTCTAGTCCTCCTGATTGATTTTTGATATATTCTTTGACCACTTCTAATGGTGCGCCACCACAAGAAATTATACATTTAGAATCATGCCATAATTTGGCTCGCTTTCCCCAGTAAAATTGGGAAATATGGTCTGAATACTTATTTCTTAGAATGCGACTACTAGCTGATTTGAGAGCAGCGACCAAATTAGAGATATTATTATCAGGATGTAAGTCAATTAATAGATGAACATGGTCAGGTTCTAAATTACATTCAAGTAGATAACTATTATTTTTTTCTAAGACTCGACGAAATATTTCTTTGAGGTTATCTAACATCTCTTGGGTTAATACTTTTCTTCTATATTTCGTAACAAACACGATATGTAAATTAATAGAAAAAACGGCATGAGAAATTTTCCTAAGTTCAGTGTGTTGCATTTTGAGATTATAGTGATATAATTATACTAAGTATCAAGGCGAGAGAATAGCAACATATAGTTATAATGCCTACTGTTGTTAGAAGATACACTTTTCGACTATATCCTAACAAGTCTCAAATGTCAAAGTTATTTGAGGCTAGACGGTTGCACTGTTATCTTTATAACGCAGCTATTTCTCAGAGGAAAACTGACTATCAGTATTTTTCAAAATCTGTCACTTATCTCCAACAACAAAATGCTTTACCTGCTTTCAAAGAATGCTGGCCAGAGTATAAAGAACTCAACTCTCAAACCTTACAAGCCACTCTTAAAAGGGTGGACTTAAGTTACAATCGATTTATCAAAGGTTTGTCTCAAAAACCCAAGTTCAAATCAATTCGGAATTACTCAGGTTGGACTTATCCTGGTTATAGTGGATGGAATGCTTTGACCCAAGGGAAACATGGCCAAGTTCGCTTGAGAGATTTAGGCATAACTATCAGAATGAGGGGTCAAGCTAAACAATGGGGAACTCCCACGACTTTGACCATTATTTATAAGCCTTATCTCAATCAATGGTTTGCGAGTTTTACGGTTAATGTTGAGGTTCCTAATAGAAAATTTGGGTCGGATAGTGACCTTAAGTATGAATCAATTTTATCTATTGATTTAGGAACTGAAACGGCCTTAACCGCCTACAATGGTCAAGAATTTCTAGAAATAGAAAATCAAAGATTTACTAGGGAGGCTGAGAAAAAGATTAAGTCAGCATCAAAAAAACTAAGGAGGAAAAGATGCCCTAACTATAAGGAAAAAATCAAAGCTTCTCAACGTTGGAAGAAAGCTAGAAAGCAAGTTTCATTACTTCAAAGAAAAGTGGCTGAACAAAGAAAAAATTGGCAGCATCACGTGACTACAGATATTTCTCGTCGTTATGACATCGTGGTTACGGAGAAGTTAGAAACTAAAAAAATGACCCGTAAGGCTAAACCAGGTAGTAAAAGAAAGCGTCAGAAAGCTGGACTTAATAAGTCAATTTTAGATGTAGGTTTTGGCACTCTCAACAAAATGATTACCTATAAAGTTGAAGCCAAAGGTGGGTTAGCTTTATTTCTTCCTACTAGGAAAATTAAACCTTCACAACGTTGTCCTAAATGTGGGACTGTTCACAAAGATTGGGCTGATTTATCTAATCGTTATCATGTCTGCCGTAATTGCAATTTTGAAAATGGACGAGATAAATCCAGTGTGATGGTTATGTATAATGTTGCTTGTCAGAAGCAACCGGGGTTAGGAACTCGCCTCGAAAGCAAGACCTGCTCTTGCGGAGGAAACCTCCGCGAGCTTCCTTGCTCAATCGTGGATCTCATAAGCTCTACTTCTAAGACTGGTAAACATACTGGCTCTATGAAGCAACTTGGGGAAATGAAGCGACAAAAATCTCAACAACATAAGAAAAGTTTGGGGCATTTAGAAACCCCAACTTCTCAAAAGTTGGGGTAGTTCATTACATTGAAACTTAGTTCGATACAATGACAAATTAAGTGTCGTTTCTGAGATTAGTGACAATTTAGATGTCGCCTTTCTAAAACTAACTATTCAGATTAGTGACAAATTGAATGACACTTTTCTTTGTCTGTCTGCTAGAATAACATTATGTGTTATTTTAGCTGCGGAACGCGGGGTAAAGCCTATCGCCTGAACGTAAGGCTCGCTATACCTTCGGGTCATAGAGAGCAGTTTATTGGGTAGGAAGCCCACACCGTAATCTTTGATTCGGTGTTGGTAGTTCACCAAGAGTATTTTCTAAGATGACCAGCAATACAAATTCTCTTCCTGAATTTGATCATACACAAATTATTGCCTCTGAACTCCCTGAAGAAGCACAAAAGAAGTTAGAAGTGATTCAGTCTCTTCTAGAACCATGCGGTCTCGCTCCGCGAGCGCCTTCGGCAGCGCACAACTTATGGTGAGAAACTTCGTGAAGGAGCTAAGAAACTCGATATTTCTGTCCGTTCTGTACAAAGACTCTTTAAGCGTTATCAACAGGAAGGTTTAACCGCCTTAGTTAGTGGCAGACGTAGAGATAAAGGGAAACACCGAATTAGTGATTTCTGGGAACACTTTATCATCAAGACTTATCAGCAAGGGAATAAAGGCAGCAAACGCATGAATCCTAAGCAGGTAGCCTTAAGAGTCGAAGCCAAAGCCTCTGAAATGGGGGATAAGCAACCTCCGAGTTATCGCACGGTTTTAAGGGTATTAGAGCCAATTCTGAGTAAGCAGAAAAAAACGATTCGTTCCCCAGGATGGAGAGGTTCTTCTCTATCAGTTAAAACCCGTGATGGCTTCGATTTAGAGATTAACTACAGTAACCAAGTATGGCAGTGTGATCATACCCGTGCAGATGTCTTGTTAGTTGATCGTCATGGTAAGTTAATTGGTCGTCCTTGGTTAACAACCGTAATCGATAGTTATTCTCGTTGTGTTGTTGGGGTTAATTTGGGTTTTGATGCTCCTAGTTCTCAGGTTGTCGCTTTAGCTCTACGCAATGCTATCTTACCCAAGCAATATGGAGAGGAATACCAACTTCATTGTGAATGGGGAACCTATGGTTTACCGCAATATCTTTTTACAGATGGGGGTAAGGATTTTAGATCCAATCATCTGGCTGAAATTGCAACTCAATTAGGATTTGTGCTTAAGTTACGAGATCGCCCTTCTGAGGGAGGGATTGTAGAACGTCCGTTTAAAACCCTCAATCAAAGTCTTTTTTCCACTCTCCCTGGATATACTGGCTCAAATGTCCAACAACGCCCAGAAGATGCGGAAAAGGATGCTCAGTTAACGTTACGAGATTTAGAGATTCTCATTATTCGTTTTATCGTGGACAAGTACAACCAGAGTATCGATGCAAGAATGGGAGATCAAACTCGTTTTCAGCGATGGGAAGCAGGTTTAAGGGCTATTCCACAAATAATGTCTGAGCGAGCGTTAGATATTTGTCTGATGAAACAAGCACGCAGACAGGTGCAACGAGGCGGTTACATTCAGTTTGAAAATATTAACTACAAGGGAGAGTATCTTGAAGGATATGCAGGAAAGACCATCAGTTTAAGGTACGATCCTAGAGATATAACAACAATCTGGGTATATCAATACCGTCAAGGACAAGAGGAGTTTTTGACTCGCGCTCATGCTCAAGGATTAGAGACAGAGCAGTTGGCCTTAGATGAGGCTAAAGCAAGTGCTAAGAGGCTTCGGGATAAGGGTAAAACTCTGAATAATGATTCTATTTTACAAGAAGTAATTGAAAGAGAGGCCACGGTTAAAAAGAAAACTCGAAAACAACGTCAGAAAGAAGAACAGCATTACAAGCAATCTCAACCTTTGCCTATGATTAAAGAAGAGGAATTAATAGAGACATCCGTAGCGGAGAGTAATTCTAACCTTGAGGTGGAAGATATCGAGGTTTGGGATTTGGAGCAAATGAAAGAGGATTATGGGTGAGATAAATTCTTCATCTGTGCCAGTGGTGTTAAGGGGAACGTTAATGACACGACAATTAGGGGCTAAACCGGGGGAGGGGGTATTTTCTTGTCCAACAATAGTGCTAGTAATATGGCAAGCGTGGTTATCGCCGTGGATACGTTTCAGTAAAGAGTCAGGAAAAGCGGCTTTGTGGGCCTCGGCTTTTTCATCTTTATCGAGATCATCGTTATTATCAATATCTTGGTTAGGCAGTGAACCTAACATAAATTCACCGACAGAAGACTCTACTATATAGTCTAATCCGGTTGCTTGGGCAAAAGTGTCGCTATCTCCTGCCCCTAACGCACAGGGTGCAAGTCCCATATTGGTAGCGACTAAATATAAATTCTGATAAAGAACGCCAACGTGCTTCAGAACGAGTGCGTAAGCTAATGAGCGATACTTGCGAAATAGTCTGCCAAAACGAGCCGTAATAATCAGTAAAACTTGGGGCATTCCTTGTTCCCCACTGGACTGATAAGCATCTTTAATTAAAGCCTGTATATGTGCCTCTTCTGTCTCAATTTGAGCCAGTTGATGATTCAAGGGGTCATAATGGTAGAGACCTGAATTCATCCCTTGACAACGACGCACCACAGGATAAACTTCTAATTCGTACATCGCACCACCGCAAGGATAGGGACGACGACTGATTTCACCCCAGTCAAAGTCTTCCCCAAATTGGGCTTTAAGCATTTCTTGTTGCTCTGCATCAAAGGTGTAAATTTCTTTAATACGGGCGGTACGATATAGCAGTTCCCCTAATTGCTCAATGGTAATGGGTAAATTATCGTCATATTCCCGAATCGATTCTCGTTTCTCAATGGCGGTGGTTAAGGTCTTATCTTTCTGACGAATGGCATCAATATTAAGTTGGGGGAGTGGGATTATTTGCCCACTCATGGGAGGTTTTGCCACGGGAAACTGCTCCCAAACATCCACACTCCCTGCAATATCTGCTGTCGGATAATCGTGGCGACCTTGACGACAACGACTATGGAATAATAGGTTATGAAACTCCCATAATTTCAGGTCTGGGGTTTCTGCTTCAACGCTCAGAAAACCTGTCGCCCAAAGGAGATTTAAGAATTGATAGGCGGTTTCGGGTCCCACTTGGGGTGGAGGGGTAACTTGTCGTAGGGATTGGGGTTGAGAAAGTTGGGCTAAAATGGCACTGGCTCGCCAATCTAACAGTTTAACCGAATGTCGGGCAGAATTCCCTAACGTTCTACAACTTAGGGATGAATGCCCGACCAAGAAATAAACCGCGAAGCGTCCTTATTTCTTAGTCTCTAAGCCTCCTGATTGATTTTTGATATATTC